>NZ_KI911557.1:0-300000 GCF_000515215.1 Methylomonas sp. 11b | reverse complement strand
CTGATCGTTCTAACGGTTGGCTTAAGCTATACGGATGCACTGTGGCGCTTTGATCGGTGGATTTATGATGCCCAACTGAAGCTGCTGGCCACGCCGGCTTCAAAAGATATTGTCATTATCGAAGTCGATCAAAAAAGCCTGCAAAAACTAGGGCGCTGGCCCTGGCCCAGAGATATTCACGCTCGCCTGCTGGAGACGCTGGCGTCGGCAAAACCCAAGGCGATTGCGTTGGATTTTATTTTTTCCGAAGCGGATCAGCAACATCCTGAATTGGACGCGCACTTAAGCCGCGCACTAGCGAGTAACAAACAAGTAATACTGCCGGTTATTGTCGAACGCAATGGCAATAACGTAGTGGAAACGCTGCCATTACCTGAATTCGCCAAACACGCTGTGTTGGGGCATGCCAATGTCGATTTGGATAAGGACGGCATCAGTAGAAGCATTTTGTTGCAATTGTCCTTGGGCGACTCGCAGTGGTTGGCGATGCCGCTGACTATTTATTCTTTGAACCATCCGGAAATACTTGCCGATTTACCGGGCTTACGGACCGAAACATCGCCAGAAAGCATACATGGCGATTATCGGGTGTGGTTGCCGTTCTTTGCGCCGGGCAGCGATTTCGTTAGAGTTTCTTATTTGGACGTATTGTCGGGGAAGGTGTCCGGACAATTATTCACCGATAAATACATATTGGTCGGGCTGACCGCCAGCGGCATAGAACGCGACCTGCCGGCACCCTTGGCTGTCGGTGATCGGCCCATGAGCGGGGTGGATTTCGTCGCAGCCGGCTTGGATGGCCTCATAAAGCAAACCCTTTGGCAGCCGTTACCGGGCCATTGGCAATTCCTCTTAAGCCTGGCGATAGCCGGTATCGCCGTCAAGATCAGCACTTGTTTTTCACTGCGCTGGCTGGCACTGGCTGTCTCGATACTATCGATGGCAATTTTACTGTTTTGCTTGGTCTTACTGCATACCAGCCACTATTGGTTTGCACCGTCCGTGGCGTTACTGGTGTTAATAATCAGCTATCCACTACGCAGCTGGCGGCATTTTGAGAAACTGATCCAGTCCTTATTCGCGGAACGCAAACGCGCCTACATCACCTTAAACGCTATCGTCGATGGTGTCATAACCACAGATAATAAAGGCTCAATCGAATACATGAATGCCGCCGCTCTGGATATCATCGGCAGCAAACGCCCCAAGACCGCCAGCCAAAATATCGACGAAATATTTAGCCTGGAAATAGACGGCAAACCGCATCGAATCGCTGAATTGATACAGCAAAGCGTCATCAATCAGGGACCGTTGAAAATCAGCAATACTCGCCTATCCATTTCCGACCACTACGCGATGAACGCCAATCTGACCATCGCCCCTTTGATAGGCAGTCGGGGCGCACTGATGGGCACGGTGTTGACCATCAACGATATTGGCGAACGGGTGCTCATGGCGAAAATGCTGCTGAAAAAAGCCGAAGAACAAACCGTAATGCGAGAATTGATTAACCGGACCGAACAAGTCAGCTTGGCCAAAAGCCAATTTCTGTCGCAAATGAGCCACGAATTGCGCACGCCGCTGAACGCCATTATCGGTTTTGCGCAGCTGATGCAAATGGACGATCCGGAACACCCTTTGGCCGAAACCCACCTGGACTCGGTCAATGAAATACTCAAGGCCGGTCTACACTTACTCGGGCTAATAAACGAGCTTTTGGATCTGGCTAAAATCGAGTCCGGCAAAATCAGCGTGAATATCGGCAGCATCAATTTGGTGGAGCTGATCAACGATTGCCAAACCCTGATCACACCCTTGGTGCAAAATAAAGGCCTGGCGCTAATTGTCGATAATCCCTTACCCGAGAACATTGGGCTACAAGCTGACCCGAAACGCGCCAAACAAATTTTATTGAATTTTCTGTCCAACGCCGTGAAATATAATCGCCCCAACGGTTCCATTAACCTGAGCAGCAGACGGGTAGACGATAATCGGGTAAGAATTTCTATTACCGATACCGGCAAAGGTCTGGCGGAGCAACAACAGCAATTGTTATTCCAATCATTTCAGCGTCTGGGTGCGGATAATACCGACATAGAAGGCACCGGTATAGGATTGGCAATTACCAAACAACTTGCGGAACTGATGAACGGTACTGTCGGCGTTAGCAGCACGCCGGGTGTGGGCAGCACGTTTTGGGTGGAATTACTGATCCGTTAAGCCGCTGAGGTTTTTATCTAATACCGGTAACCGTTCCGTAAGCGCTAGTTTCCGATGTTGGGCGCGCACGACCGGAAGCCAGACAGTGAACCAAATCCCATATAGCCGCCGGGCTCCCGCCTTCGCCGGTGAGACATTATTCAAGAGCAGCGTTAACGAATAGCCCTAAAACAAAAAAGCTCTTGAATCTAACAACAATTAAATGCTGTCTATACTTACACGCTAAATTTCAATACCGCCCACGCGGCTATTGATGTCCAAAAACACCGTTTGTAGAGGCCATTATGAAACGTCTTTTCGCCTGTTGTAGCCTGGGGTTAGCCCTTTGCATGCCGAATGCGGTATCAGCCGATGAAACAGTCATCGGATACATCAAAACCATCAACGATCAAACGACTATTGACGAAAGTAGCGGCCCGATCAAAGCCAGCCTTGGTTCGCCGATTCATGTCGGCAACGTCATTAAAACCGACCAGAACGGCGCTGCCGGGGTAACGCTGAAAGACAATACCATTTTGTCGATCGGCCCGAATACCGAATTCAAAATAGAAGCTTATCAATTCGAACCCCAGCAGGACAAATTGCAATTAAACGCCAGCCTATTAAAAGGCACCCTGCATTATATTTCCGGCGTCATCGCCAAACTCAAGCCGGAAGCGGTAACGGTAAAAACTCCTACCGGCGTGATTGCGGTAAGAGGCACGCGTTTTTTAGTCAAAGTTGAAGAATAAGCCGAGTATTTGCCATGACGACAATTTCCTTACCCAAAATCCTCACATTCGCCGCTGCACTGGGTTTAAG
Organism: Methylomonas sp. 11b; assembly: GCF_000515215.1. NCBI lineage: Bacteria > Pseudomonadati > Pseudomonadota > Gammaproteobacteria > Methylococcales > Methylococcaceae > Methylomonas > Methylomonas sp. 11b. Next base: position 296,979 of record NZ_KI911557.1, on the reverse strand, counting down.
CGGTTGCGCCAAATCTTATTTGGTATTGCTGGAAGATCACGACGGCTCAACCGGAAAAGTGATTTTCAGCGGTGCCAACAGCGAAACCGTGATCGAACAAGCCGGTTTTGGTGCAGCTCTGGACAACTCCAAAACCGTATTCAAAGTCGAACAAGAAAAGATCAATAAAGACTTTGGCAGAGCCTTGGCTTCCGAGCCGGTATTGCCGGAGATATTTTTATTGTATTTTGAGACCGGCGGCACCAAGCTGACCGCCGAATCGGCGGCTTTGATTCCCAAGATCATCGAAACCGCCGGCAAACATCCGGCCGCCGATATTTCAGTGATCGGTCACACCGATACGGTGGGCGATGCGGGCAAAAACGAAAAATTGGCGAATGAGCGCGCCGTTCAGGTAAGCCGTTTGTTCGACCCTAGTAAGCTGGATGTGAAGGAAGTCGCCGTCACATCGCACGGCGAAAAGAATTTGTTGATCAAGACCGGCGATGAAACGTCCGAACCGCGAAACCGTCGGGTAGAAGTGACGATTCGATAATTACCAAACAAATAAAACCGCCGGCGCTGAAACTGGCGGTTTTATTTCCTTATTTTTATTCGCTAGCTAGAACTTTCGCCAATTGCGCAGCGGGTACATAGCCGGGCAAGATATTGCCTTTTTGCGTGACTATCATCGGTGTGCCGTTCATACCAAACGCTTCACCTAAGGCCATATGTTCATCCACAGGGTTTTCGCAGGTTTTTGCATCCAGATGCTCACCTTTCTTCGCGGTGGTTAGCGCTTTATTTTTGTCGGCAGCACACCAGACTGAGACGGCTTTTTTATAGGAATCCGACCCTTTGCCGGCTCTAGGGAAAAACATGTAGCGTATCGTAATACCCTGCGCCATATATTGATCGATTTCCGAGTGCAGCTTGCGGCAATATCCGCAATCGATGTCGGTAAAGATAGACACGACATGTTTGCTGGTTTCCGGTTTGAAAATAATCATTTTTTGTTCGCCGACTTTATCCAGCGAGGCTTTACGCACGTCAGCCAGCTTGGATTCGGTGATATTTTTCTTTGCTTCGGCGTCGAAGAGCTGCCCTTGCAATAAATATTTACCGTCTTCGGATGCATAAAAGATATTGCCACCCATAGACACTTCGTACAGCCCTTTGACTTCCGATGGTTTCACCGAGTCAACCTGCCCCCCCGGCATAAACTCACTCAAGGCTTTTTTAATGGCGGCTTCGTCGGCAAATAATGCTGGGCTAGTCAAAGCCAGTAGCGTCAAAGCCAGAATGTGTGTGATTTTTTTCATGTAATTACCAGGGAAGATTAGAAAGGAATGTGGTTGACCACAACGCTGGTGCTTTGTTCAGCGTTATTGAAATAATCTACCTATATCGAGAAACATCGCCAAGCCCATCAGCAGCATTAATAGCAGCATGCCGGCTTGCTGAAAATACAGTTGCATTCTTTCCGGAAGCGGGCTGCCTTTAATGGCCTCAACCGCGAAAAACAGCAAATGACCGCCGTCCAGCACCGGCACCGGTAGTAAATTCAACACACCCAGACTGACGCTAACCAAACCTAGAAACTTCAGAAATGCAGTAAATCCCATTTCAGCCGATTGACCGGCGTATTGGGCAATGCTGATGGGGCCGCTCAAATTCTCGATTGAAGCGGAACCCACCACCATTTTTCCCATCATTTTTAGAGTCGTCACCGCATAAAACCAAACTCTCTTTCCGGCGACTGGCACTGCATCCAAAGGCGATAAGGCATGTATCACCATCATGGAGTCCAGCAATTCTTTCGGCGCGTCGACACCTGCGCCGATTTTACCGACTGCCTTACCCTCGCCCTGCTGCTCGCTACGCGGCGTGATGCTTAATGGCAATTGCGCGCCGCTGCGCTCCAGCAATAATTTAATTTCGACATCCGGCCGGGCCTGCACATAATCCACCCATTGTTGCCAGTCGGTAATGGCGGTGCCGTCCGCGCTGAGAATTAAATCCCCGCTTTGTAAACCAGCTTGTTTGGCAACCCCATCGTCAAGCAGCTTGCCGATAACCGGCTTTATAGTCGGTACCCAAGGCTTCAAACCCAAACGCTTATGTAGCGTTTCCGGAGTTTGTACATCTTGTTCAGTTAGGTGAATCAAGCGAATTTGTTGACTATCGTCTATCGCTTTAGTCAGCACGCTGATCTCGGTTTTACCGTCAATCGCCAAGGTCAACAAGGTATCCAGGGCTTCTATCCAGGTCGGCGTTGGGGTGTCGTCGATACTGACGATTTCGTCGCCTGTTGCAAAACCGGCTTGCTCGGCCAGAGATCCGGCCTCCACCCCACCGATGACCGGTCTGACCCCGGCTTCGCCGATGACCAACACCAACCAAAATAAAACCACGGCCAGCAGTAAATTGGCGATAGGTCCGGCGGCGACTACGGCGGTTCGGGCCAGCAACGGCTGCCGGTTGAATGCATAGGGCAAATCCTCGGCTTTAACGGCTTCTTCGCGTTCGTCGACCATTTTTACATAGCCGCCCAACGGAATCGCAGCGACGACGAACTGAGTATCGGCGGGGCTTTTTTGCCAGCTAATCAGCGGCTTGCCGAAACCAATGGAAAAACGAATAACTTTGATGCCTACCTTGCGCGCCGCCCAAAAATGGCCGTATTCATGAAACGCCACCAGTACTGCGATGGCGACGATAAAATAAAACAAGGTATGCAAAGTATCCATTAACTAGTGTTTGAGCTCGGCAATCACTGCATTAGCAACGTCCCTGGCCTGCTGGTCGGCTGCTAGGACATGTTCGAGCGTATCGGCGCAATCGGCTTTAAATTTTGCCATGCTCCGCTCTATGATGCGCGCAATATCGGTAAAGCGCACCTGCTCGTTCAAAAAGGCTTCTACAGCAATTTCATTGGCTGCATTCAAAACAGTCGGCATAATGCCACCGGCTTTGATAGCTTCGTAGGCCAATCTCAGACAAGGAAAACGCTGTAAATCGGGCTGTTCGAAATCCATGTGTTTGACTTCGAAAATATTCAGCGGTGCGACTCCGGAATCGAACCGTTCCGGCCAAGCCATCGCGTGCGCGATTGGCGTACGCATGTCGGGGTTGCCCATTTGCGCCAATACCGAGCCATCGACATAATCAACCATGGAATGAATGATGCTCTGCGGATGAATCACCACTTGAATGGCATCGGGGTCCATATTGAACAGCAGACAGGCTTCGATCAACTCCAAGCCTTTGTTCATCATCGTCGCCGAATCTACGGAAATTTTCCGGCCCATATCCCATTTTGGATGTGCCACCGCTTGGTCGGGCGTAACGGTATCCAGATCGGCTATCGGCGTTTGTCGAAACGGACCGCCGGATGCAGTCAATAAAATGCGTCTGGCTTGTTTGGCAGTATGCCCGGTGGTGTAACCGGCCGGCATGCATTGAAATATTGCGTTGTGTTCGCTGTCTATCGGTAGCAGCGTAGCGCCGTTTTCGGCGACCGCTTGCATAAAAATTTGCCCGGACATGACTAAGGCTTCCTTGTTGGCCAGCAATACCGTTTTGCCGGCTTTCGCGGCCGCCAAGGTTGGCAACAAACCTGCTGCGCCAACGATAGCGGCCATTACCGCATCGACATTGTCCAGGGTGGCGACTTGCGTCAAGGCATCTGCGCCGGCCAGTACCTTCATGCCGGCGACCGGCGAACCGGCGATTTTATCTTTAAACGCTTGAGCATTGTCCGGATTGGCGACTACCGCATATTCCGGTCTATGTGCCAGACATTGTTCGAACAAGGCGTCGATATTACCGTTGGCGGTTAATGCCACCACTTTGTATCGATCAGGATGGCGCGCTACGACATCGAGTGTGCTGACGCCAATCGAGCCGGTGGCTCCGAGTATGCAAATACCTTTCATGCGTAAAACACCCTACCAATCAATAAAATGCCAGCATAGAAAAAAGGTGCGGCCGCGATAATACTATCCACCCTATCCAATACGCCGCCGTGGCCAGGCAACAAGTTACCGCTGTCTTTAACACCTTTTTTACGTTTGATCAGACTAAAAAACAAATCACCATAAATCGAAATCAACACGGTCATGACCGACAAAATCAACATATCGGTCCAAACCAATCCATTCAGAAATCTTAATGCTCCAGAGTCAGCCTGTTCCGGCTGAGTTGCGGTAATCCAACCATAGATAGTAAAACCTATACCGCATACAGCAGCAGATATTAAGGCGCCATACATGCCTTGGACCGTTTTACCTGGGCTTATTTCCGGAGCCAGCTTGTCTTTGCCCCAAGTTTTACCGGAAAAGAAGGCGGAAATATCCGCAGCCCAAATCAACAGCAAAAAGTAGATCACCATGCCGGGACCGTAATAAGCCCTTAATTTGCTGAGAAACATCCACGCCGAAAGCAATACCAACCAACCGCTGAACGTCTTGAGCCGCGATTTGAATTCGATATTTATCAACTGGGAACCGGCTTTTCGGATCAAAACCATCATCAACACCCAAAACATCACAGGAGCGATGACAAACCATTCCAATGCATCCGAATAATCCTTGATTTCCGGCCATTCCATCGCTTCGCTTAGCAGTTCCAACAACACTGTCCAGTAAGTAACGCCCAGCATTGGCAAAATCAGAAACGCTACGAAAATTATTTTCCGGGTGACTGTGTTGACATCGGTCAAGGCCATCCATTCAAAGGCGGCTATCAAGGTAATGACTGCGATAAAGAGGGAGAAATAAAGGGCTGGCAATTGCATAACTGCCGTGATGCACACGGCAGCCAGTACTAGCGCGGTTAAGATGCGTTTTAATAACATGTGTTTGATTTTTAATTATTATGGTTATAGAAAAATCCCTAGAGAACTCTGTTATCGATGACTTGTTCGCCAGTGTGTCCGAAGCGCCTTTGCCGGCCTTTGAAGCTACCGATAGCCTTTTCCAACGCTTTCTGATCAAAATCGGGCCAAAGCGCATCAGTAAAATAAAATTCTGTATACGCCAATTGCCATAGCAGAAAATTACTGATGCGTTCTTCGCCGCCCGAACGGATAAACAAATCAGGCTCGGGTAACTCTGCGGTAACCAGATACTGATTGACGAGCTGCTCTGAAATAGCTTGTTCGTCAATCTCGCCCGATTTTACCCCGGCAACGATTTTCCGCAATGCTTGGGTGATGTCCCAACGTCCGCCATAGTTGGCGGCAATCAACAATGTCAATCCGTCGTTTTGTGCTGTTTGCCCTTCGGCAGTGGCGATTTTTTCCCGCAGCTTTTCCGGAAACGCACTTTTATCACCGATGATTTTCAGCCTGATGTTATTTTTATCGAGCTTGTCAACCTCGGATTGCAGCGTGTTCATGAACAGTTCCATCAGCAAACTGACTTCATCCTGCGGCCTGCGCCAGTTTTCGCTGCTAAAAGCGAACAAAGATAGCACTTCGATGTTCTGTTTGGCACAATATTCGACGATCTTCCTGACCGCCTTGACGCCGGCATAATGCCCCATGATCCTGGGCATCAAGCGTTTTTGCGCCCAGCGACCGTTGCCATCCATGATGATGGCAATATGCCGTGGGTTGCCGTTATTTATCGCCGGTTTATCGTTATCAGCAGCAGTCATCTCGCCTCTCGGTTACATGGAAAGCAAGTCGGCTTCTTTTTCTTCAAGATGCTTCTCTACTTCCTTGATGTATTGATCGGTGAGCTTTTGGATCTTTTCTTCGGCCTGACGTGCGTCGTCCTCGGAAATTAGTTTCTCTTTCAACGCGTCCTTGATCGCGGCATTGGCGTCACGGCGAATATTTCGAATCGCTACCCGACCTTGTTCCGCTTCATTTTTGACGATTTTAACCAAATCGCGGCGGCGCTCTTCGGTCAGTGCCGGCAAAGGCAAGCGAATCACCGTGCCTTGTGTAGCAGGGTTTAAACCCAAACCGGAAGACATAATGGCTTTTTCGATAGCCTGGATCATGCTTTTTTCCCAAGGCACGACTTTCAAAGTACGCGCGTCCTCGACGGACACATTAGCAACCTGAGATAAAGGTGATTCATTGCCGTAATAAGTCACACTGATTTGATCCAGCAAACTGGGATGGGCGCGCCCGGTTCTAATTTTGGTAAATGCTTTTTGCAAGGACTCGATGCTTTTCACCATACGTGATGCGGCATCTTGTTGAATATCGCTGATCATTTTGTTAGTTCCTCTCGATTAGGGAGCCTATATCTTCACCGCGCATCAAGCGCATGATCGCTCCCGGCTCAAATACATTCATTACCCGCATAGGCAGATTATTGTCCCGGCACAAGACCAAGGCCGTGGTGTCCATGACATTCAAGCGCTGGTCGATGGCTTCGTCATAGGTCAGACGAGGATAGAATACTGCGTCCGCGACTTTATTCGGGTCCGCCGAATAAACGCCTTTAACTTTCGTCGCTTTAATCATCAACTCGGCATCTATCTCTATGGCGCGTAAACTGGCGGCGGTATCAGTAGTGAAAAACGGATTGCCCGTGCCGGCAGCGAAAATAGCCACTCTACCTTTTTCCAAATGCCTGACGGCCCGGCGACGGATATAGTCTTCGCACACCTGATTGATTTTCAGGGCAGTCATCACCCTAACAGGCTGCCCGAGATACTCCAGCGCATCCTGCATGGCCAAAGCATTAATGACCGTTGCCAGCATGCCCATTTGATCGCCGGTGACCCGATTCAGGCCTTCAGATGCTTTCTCGCCGCCGCGCAAAATATTGCCGCCACCGATGACCAAGCCGACCTGGATACCTGCATCGCACAAGTCTTTCACTTCCTGAGCCAAGCGTTGCACTATATCGGGATCGATACTGCCGCCGCGTTCGCTCGCCAGTGCTTCGCCGCTCAATTTAAGTAAAATTCTCTGACAAATCAATTGACTCATAATCAAATATCCACCGTAAACATGGGTTAAAAGCAACGAACTAATATAAATAAACCCGGCGAACCGGGTTTTATTAGGAGGCGTTTAGCCTCTAACTTGTGCCATAACTTCGGCGGCAAAATCTTCTTCTTTTTTCTCGATGCCTTCGCCCACTTCGAAACGAGCAAAACGCACTACAGCGTTGCCTTTAGATGCCAGCAATTTACCAACGGTAACGCTGTCGTCTTTGATGAAAGGCTGACCCAACAACGTGACTTCCGCCAGAAATTTATTGATACGACCGCCGATCATTTTTTCAACGATCTCGGCAGGCTTGCCACTTTCCAGTGCTTGCGCAGCAAAAATTTCTTTTTCCTTGGCAATGACATCGGCCGATACTTGATCATCCGACACATATTCAGGCTTGGCAGCAGCAACATGCATCGCCACGTCTTTACCCAAAGCTGGATCGTTTTTGGTCAATTCGACGATAACGCCGATTTTACTGCCGTGCAGGTAAGCTGCCTGACCACCATCAGTGGTGGTGAATTTAACGAAACGGCGCACAGTAATGTTTTCGCCGATTTTAGCAATCAACGCACGACGAGTATCGTCTACGCTGACGCCAGTGCTCAGTAACATGGCTTGTAACTCTTCGTCGCTATTGACATTCGCATTCAACAAGCTGTTGACGACATCATTAGCAAAACCAATAAAATCATCGCCTTTGGCAACGAAATCGGTTTCGCAGTTAACGTCTACCATAACAACGGTTTTAGCGTCGTCAGAAACTTTAACACCAATAATGCCTTCCGCCGCGATACGGCCGGATTTTTTATCGGCTTTTGCAAGACCGGCTTTACGCATGTTTTCAATGGCCAGTTCCATATCGCCATTGGCTTCAACCAGGGCTTTCTTGCACTCCATCATGCCTGAGCCGGTACGCTCACGCAATTCCTTGACCATCGCCGCACTAATACTCATCATTTTTTCCTCAAATTTTATTAACTAAAAAAACGCCTCACAAAGGAGGCGTTTAAAAGACAGTCTGTTCTGAATACCAGATTCAGCGGCGCTCAACCGCTTTGGCCGAGCGCGTTTAAAACTTACGCTTCCGTTACGACTTCTTCTACAAAATCGTCGGCTTTGGCTGAAGCATCCATACGCAAGGCTTTCGCTTCCAACACGGAGGCTGAAGCGCTTTGGCAATACAAAGTCACTGCGCGGATAGAATCGTCATTACCTGGGATGACATAATCAATTTTTTCGGGCGAGTTATTGGAGTCAACCACGCCAACCACCGGGATGCCTAATTTTTTGGCTTCCATAATGGCATTTTTTTCATAACCTACGTCCAGAACGAAAATAGCGTCGGGTGTGCCGCGCATATCTTTGATACCGCCCAGGCTGCGCTCAAGCTTTTCCAATTCGCGCTCCATGCCCAAAGCTTCTTTTTTGCTGAAACGTTGGTACAAGGTGCCATCGGCTTTCATCGCTTCCAGTTCTTTCAAACGGTTGATGGATTTTTTGATGGTTTTGAAGTTGGTCAACATGCCGCCCAACCAACGATGGTTGACGTAGGGCATGCCACAACGTTTTGCTTCTTCCGCCACGACTTTACGCGCCGCTTTTTTGGTACCAACAAACAGAATGGTACCTTTGTTGGCGGTCATTTGACCAAGATAGTTCATCGCATCGTTAAACAAAGGAAGCGTTTGTTCCAAATCGATGATATGAATTTTGTTACGGGCTCCAAACAAGTAGGAAGCCATTTTCGGGTTCCAGTAACGGGTTTGATGTCCAAAGTGAACACCCGCTTCCAGCATTTGACGCATTGACACTGCTGCCATTTAGTTCTCCTAAAATTGCCGAATAATTCGGCGTTGGGTTACGCCTCCACCCGCCCCGATCAGTGACCGAAAATCTGCAATAGACTTTCAGCACCCCACCGACCGTGTCGACAAGTGTGAGTATTGGTTACATAGTGAACTTGCCTTTATACCATGATTAGAATTTCACAACAACTTCAACTCTGATAGACTCCTGTCGGCGTTTGCCTGCGAAAGCATCTTGATTGGATAGCAAAAACGGGCCCGCACTCGCTTTTATCCCAATAATTAGCCACCTGCCGATGACTATTACCATAAAAACCGCTGAAGAAATCGACAAGATGCGCGTTGCCGGAAAACTGGCCGCAGAAGTACTTGAAATGATCGCCCCCTACGTCGTTGCCGGGATATCCACCGAAGAGCTTGACCAAATTTGCCACAATTACATCGTCGATGTGCAACACGCTATTCCCGCGCCTTTAAATTATCGCGGCTTCCCTAAATCGATTTGCACATCCATCAATCAACAAATTTGCCACGGCATTCCCAGCGAGAAAAAACTGAAGAACGGCGACATCGTCAACATCGATATCACGGTGATTAAAGACGGTTACCACGGCGACACGAGCAAAATGTTTTGCATCGGCGATGTCAGCCCACACGCCAAACGCTTGGTAGATATCACCCGCGAATGCCTGTTTTTGGGGATAGCGGAAGTCAAGCCCGGCGCCCGCCTCGGCGACATAGGCCACGCCATTCAAAAGCACGCCGAAAACAATCGCTATTCCATCGTCAGAGAGTTCTGTGGTCACGGCATAGGCAAAAAGTTTCACGAAGATCCACACGTGATGCATTTCGGCAAACGCGGTGAAGGCGAGATAATCGAACCAGGCATGATTTTTACGATAGAGCCCATGCTCAATCAAGGCAAACGCCATATGAAAATCCTCGCCGACGGCTGGACTGCAGTGACCAAAGACCGTAGTTTGTCCGCACAATGGGAACACACGATTTTGGTGACCGATACCGGCTACGAGATTTTGACGCTGAGACAGGAAGAGCTGTGAGCCAAGCGCTGTTCACCGAGAATGATTTTCTCAACTGTTTCGCGGGCGACAATCCGGTCGCCAAATTCAAAAATGCGATTAACGAGGAAAATGCGCAGTTAAAAATGCGCTTTAACCCGGACCAGGCGACGGTCGGCCTGCTGACCGAGAAAGCTCGGTTCATCGACAATCTATTGACCGCCTGTTGGCTGCATTTCCTCGACGCAGCCGCCAGCTGCCACAGCCTGATCGCGACCGGCGGGTACGGCAGAGGCGAATTGTTTCCTTACTCGGATATCGATATTTTGGTGTTGCTCGGCGCAGCCAACCCGATAGACTATCAACAGCAAGTATCCGGTTTTTGTAACTTCCTATGGGATATTGGCTTAAAACCAGGACTTAGTACGCGTAGCGTAACAGAGTGCCTGGCTGTTGCCGAGGACGACCAAACCGTATTTACCAACCTGCTGGAAATGCGCCTGATTACCGGCAACTCCGAACTATTTAGCGATTTAAAACACCAGGTAAATTCCGAAACACTCTGGCCATCGGAACAATTTTTTCCAGCCAAAATGGCTGAACAACAAAAGCGTTACAGCAAGTTCCACGACACCGCTTACAACCTGGAACCGAACATCAAGGAAGGTCCGGGCGGACTCCGCGACTTGCAGGTAATCAGCTGGGTATTCAAACGCCATTACAACGCATCGTCTCTCCGAGAGTTAATCAAGTACGGTTTTTTACCGAAATCGGAATACGACAACCTCATTACCGCTCGCGACATCCTCTGGCGCCTGCGCTTTGCACTACACAATCTGACCAACCGCTGCGAAGACCGCTTGGTGTTCGACTACCAACGCGAGTTAGCCAGCCAGTTCGGCTACATCGATAAGAACGAGCAACCGGATGTCGAGCAATTCATGCAGTTTTACTTCAAAACTGTCGTGGATATCGAGCGTCTGAACGAAATGCTGTTACAACTGCTGAACGAGAGACTGATCAGCAATAAGGAAAGCCTGGCCCCAATCCCTATCACCGCCAATTTTTCCTCGATTGATGGCTATCTGGAAGTCAGCCACAAAGACGTATTTCAAAAACAACCGCTGGCTTTGCTGGAAATTTTTTTAATCTTGCAACAATCGCCCTCTTTGAAGGGAATTCGTGCCAGCACCATCCGTTTGATTCGCAAAAATCTGCACCTGATCAATGCCGACTTCCGCGCCAATAAACAGGCCAACCGCCTGTTCATGGATATTCTCAGACAGCCTCGAGGCATTACCAGCCAACTCAAGCGAATGAACCGCTACGGCGTACTCGCCGCCTATTTGCCGGATTTCGCCAATATCGTGGCGCGCATGCAGTACGACCTATTCCACATCTATACCGTAGACGAGCACACTCTGTTTGTTATTCGTAATTTGCGGCGCTTCTCGCTGGCCAAACACAATAAGGAGTTGCCGTTTTGCAATAATATTTTTTTACTGATTTCAAAGCCTGACATTTTGTACATTGCCGCCATGTTTCACGACATAGCTAAAGGCAGGGGCGGGGATCATTCCACGCTAGGCGAAACCATCGCCAACAATTTTTGCCAGCAGCACGAATTATCAAGCCACGACACCAAGTTGATCACTTGGCTGGTTCGTCAGCATTTGCTGATGTCGATGACTGCACAACGCAAGGACATCAGCGACCCGGACGTCATCCACACCTTCGCCCAGGAAGTCGGCAGTATAGAGCGGCTAAATTATTTATATCTGCTAACAGTGGCAGACATTCGCGCCACAAATCCTAGCCTGTGGAATGCCTGGAAAGATGTATTGCTGAAAGATTTGTATATTTCCACCCACCAAGCCTTGCATCGCGGACTACAAAATCCGATGGTCCGATCTGAACGGGTACAGGAAAACAAAAAAGAAGCGCGCGACGAGCTTTTGAAACTGGGCATATCCAAAACCAATATTACACAGTCTTGGCAGCATCTCAGTGACGACTATTTTCTGCGCTATTCTGCGGACGAAATAGCCTGGCACACAATTGCGATCGCGGCCTGCCAGGAAAGCGAACTGCCGCTGGTGCTATTGCGGCCGCAAACCCAGCGCGGCAGCGCGGAGATTTTCGTTTACACCCGTAACGAAGCGCAAATTTTTTCAATTTCGACCGCCACCCTGGACCACCTGGGCTTAACGATTCTGGATGCCAGAATCATTACCACTGCCGATCAGTACGTCTTGAACAGTTTTCAGGTGCTGGAACAATCCGGCGAAGCCATTAACGACTTGTATCGCGAGGTGCACATCTGCACCTCGCTACGCCAAGGTTTGATTGCCAAAAAGGTTAAAGCCTCAAAGAATATCCACAAGCAATCCCGTCAGGCCCGGCACTTTCCGATTGAAACCAGTATCACCTTTCTGGAAGATCCATCGCACAAACACACCGTGATCGAATTAGTTACCACGGATCGCGCCGGTTTGCTGTCTACCATAGGCAAGGCGTTTACGGAGTTGGACATCCAATTGCACGATGCAAAAATCACCACGATAGGCAGTCGCGCGGAAGACATGTTCTACATCAGCGACCAGCAGTCAATGCCTATCACAGACGAGGACAAAAAAGCCCAAATACGCACCACCATGTTGCGATATTTGAGCCTGAAAAGCTAAAGCCTTATCTAGCTAACAAACGTTCGCCGCGAGCTAATTTCGGCAGACGACCTTCCAACCCCATCGCAGCCTTCATCGCTTTGTTGCGGGCGGGAGTGATGCGTTGGGCCAAACCCAGACCAAGATTTCTTAGCAGTTTAATCGGCAAAATGTCGTTACTAAATGACCGATAAAACACATCCATTAAGGTCATCATTTTCAGATTCTCGTTGCGGCGCATCGCTTCGTAACGCTGCAACACCGCCAGATCTGCGATGTCCTTGCCGCGTTTGCGGGCATCGACCAGTATTTCCGCCAGCGCCGCAGCATCCAGCAAGCCGATATTGACGCCCTGGCCGGCCAATGGGTTAATCATGTGCGCTGCATCGCCCACCAGAGCCACACCTCGCTTCACGTAGCTTTGCGCATGCTGCCGCTTCAGTGGGAAACTCGCAACACCCAACACCTGCTTGACCTCGCCCAGACAATCGGGAAAAGCCGCTACCAGCTCATCCCGTAATTGCTCGTAAGACAAGGCTTGTAAACGTCGAACTTCATCGGGGGATTGATACCAAACGATGGAACCGTAATTGCCTGTCAACGGCAAAAAGGCTTGCGGACCGCTGGACACAAAACGCTGCCAGGTGATGTCCTGCTGCGGATAGGCGGTTTCTATGTAAATCACTAGGGCATGCTGGTTATAATCCCAACTGGTCACGCCCAAGCCTACCGCCTGCCTGACTCGCGACTGTCCGCCATCTGCCGCAACCAGCAACTTTGCCTGAAGCACGCGACCGTCCGCTAATACCAACTCCGATTCGCGACCATCGTAATTTATTTTGGTGATGGTTTGCGGCATCAGTAATTCGATATTGTCAAAACTTGGCAGCCTATCCAATAATGCCAGCTGGGTGATGCGATTTTCGACAATATAGCCCAGCTCGGGATAGCGAATGTCATCGCTGTTAAAGGTGGTGTCGCCGGCCGTTTCCCAAACCCGCATGCGCTTAAACGGACAATAGCGCCGTGACGTCACACCTTCCCAAGCGCCAACAGCTTCCAGAATGTTTTTCGAGGCGATACTTAAGGCTGAAACCCTTAAATCATGTGGCTGCTCGCTGGAAAAAGCTTCTGGAACCTGCGCTTCTATCACAGCTACTTTTAACTCGCTGCCGCCCAGGCAACAAGCCACGGCGGCACCCACCATTCCCCCGCCGACGATCACCACATCAAATTGTTCTTTCATATTTCTTCACAAAGTTTTAAAACTAAAGGCCAGACGAGAGAACGACGCCGCCATTGGCTTTACGAAATGACAGAGGCCGCGCAACATGGTAGAATTACAAAGTTTCGCCAACTGAAATTCCGAAGTTAATTAGGGGTTCTCGCCGCATAGGACGACTCTAACACGCAGCAGGCAGAAAAACCATAAACGGCACTATCGGTAAGGAAAATACCGGCTAGCGCATTTAATCAGTAAGAGAGGATCTGGATAGCAATGATTAAAAACGCCCAGAAAATTAACGCAATACACATGCTTTACGACGCTGATCTCTCCCAGGATAGCTGCGGTGTCGGATTTATCACCCGCAAAGACAGCAAACAGACCCACGAGCTCCTAGTCAAGTCACACGAAGCCTTGTGTACGATTCCGCATCGCGGCGGCATGAGCGCGGAAGGCATAGGCGACGGCGCCGGCGTTAATATCGATTTGTCTCTGAAGTTTTTCCGTAAGGTCACAGGGAATGATGACCTGGAACTGGGACAATTCGGCGTAGCCAACTTTTTCTTCCCGGAAGATCACGCCCATTACGATTCTGAAGCACAAAAGCTGGTCGAAGAACAATTTCTGCAATTCGATCTGCCCATTATCAAATGGCGGGAAGTGCCTGTTGACAGCTCGGTGTTAAATGCGGCGGCGTTGCGCGCGCAATTACCGATCAAGCAGGTCATTTTCGGTCGCCCAAAATCCCTTAAAGATGCCAGTCACGAGGCTTTTGAAAGACATATTCAGTCCGCGCTGTTAACGATAGAAGCCAACGGCTTTACTCGCCCGGAACTGAAAGGTTTTTATCCGTTGTCGATGAGTTCCCGCACCCAGGTTTATAAAGGCCGCCTGAACTCGTTTGAAGTCATCCCCTACTTTGTCGACTTGTACGACGCCGACCACGAAATCAGCACACTGTTCTTCCATACCCGTTTTTCCACTAACACCGCGCCGGCGACGATGATGGCCCAGCCGTTTCGTTATATGGCGCATAACGGCGAGTTGAACACCGACAAGAAAAACCGCCTCAGCGAAAATGCTATTGCTCGGCAAAACAACAAACATGTCGTGTTTCCCTGCGGACAATCGGATTCCGGTCGCCTGGATCAAACACTGACCCGCCGCATTAACGAAGATCAGCTGGATATCGTCACCGCCATTTTGGCAATGATGCCGCCAGCCTGGGAAAACGATACAACCCTATCGGCAGACGTGCGTGCCATGCTGGAATATTTCAGCCTATACGAAGAGAAAAACGACGGCCCGGCGGCGTTAATCTTCAATGATGGCATCCGTGTCGGTGCCCGCCTGGACCGCCTGGGCTTACGGCCATTGCGCTCTGTCGAAACCGCAGAGTATCTGGCGGTGATGTCCGAAGCCGGCCAGATCGATTTCCCACCCGAAAAAGTGCTAAGACGTGGCCGCATCGAGGCTGGCGGCATGCTGTATTTCGACCATAACACCGGTGAGTCATACAATAGCCATCAAGTCATGGAACGTTTGGCCAAGGAAAGAGACTATAAAGCGCTGCTAAAACAAAGCTGCCTTCACATCAGCGAATTGCCCAAAGTAGAGCTTACGGAACTCAACAACGAGCATGAACTGAATATCGATCAACGTCACACTGCTTATTCGCTGAACCAGGAAAGTTTTAAGTTTTTGCTGGACCCTATTCTGCAAACCGGCTTGGAAAAAGTCTCGGCGATGGGTTACGGCCTGACGCCGAACGCTTTGAGCGCGTCTGAAGGCGGTATGTCACGTTATTTCAGCCAACGCTTTGCTCAGGTTACCAATCCGCCACTGGACTCTCTGCGTGAAAGCGACGGCATGACCTTGCGCGTAGCCTTGGGTGCCAAACCGACTTTTGCACCGCAGAACAGCAAACAGCTGATGATCGAATCGCCGATCCTGCAACGCACTCAGCTGGAACAGATTCGCAGACAAAGCCAAGTAAAAACTGCGACTATAGAGGCGCTATACACTCCGAACTTTGAAAATGCCGCGCAAAACGAACTGGCTTTGGAACAAGCTTTGCAAACTGTCTGCAAAGAAGTCGAACAAGCCGCGCGCAGCAATACCGGCATCATCATTCTGAGCGACGCCAATATCAGCAAAACCCAAGCCGCCATCCCTGCGTTGTTGACCATTGCCGCAGCCAACCAGCATTTAGTAAAACATGGCTTGCGCTTTAATAGCTCATTGATCATGGAAACCGGCCAGGCAGCCAGCCCGCACGACGTGGCCACCATTCTGGGTTTCGGCGCATCCGCCATCTGCCCGCTCAGTGTCCATAACCGGGTAACAACCGAATACGCCGATCCGGCAGCCCAGCAAAAAGCGCTATACAGCTTTCAAAAAGGTGTCGAAAAATCGCTGATGAAAACCATGGGCAAATTCGGCCTGTGTACCGCTGAAAGCTATATCGGCGGCGAGTTTTTCGAATCCAATTACCTGGATACCGACGAACCGAAATTAAAACCGTATTTCCCCAACATCAATGCTTCCGTCGGCGGGGTGCGTTACAGTGACATCGCCGCCAGCGCAACGGAATGGCACCATAAGGCGCTATCCGTAAAAAGCGAAAACGATATTCCGTTTCTAGGCCTATTCAAAGAGCGTAACGAAGGTGCCGGCCACACGTTTGGCAACACGGCGGTGCGCGAATATATCAACATGACCGATGAAGCGATCATGTACATAGCGCCACAACAAGCGCCGGAAGCCAGCGATACGGCGTATTTGGATTTCGGCTATGAGAAACGCACACCGGCGCAAATTGACGCTTTCGGTATTACTCCGGCTTATCGCAGCTTTACCCACAACCTGGCTCAGGAGCGGGCGAACCGCCCAGCTGCTTTGCGCGATGTAATGGAGTTTCCGGCCGATGTCAGCGACGCTAACAGCAAAGCCGATTTTGATCGCCTTTTGGGCAGCCAGGATTTGCACGGTAACAATAATTACCTGATCCGCGGCCTACAAGTCGAGAAAAGCAACGGCGTGGTGTTTAGCATTCGGTTTACCGAGAATTCAAGCAAAGCGCGTCTGGAACAATTAGCCGAACACCTAAAAGCTCGCTTTGCCGGTAACGATTTCGGTTTAACCCTGGAAAACGACAGTATCAGTCTGCGGGCGAACGACAGCGACAGTCTGATTTACAACTATCTGAGCAACGTGCGCCCTGCCCGCTCGCGGATAGCGCTGGACCTTGTTCAGCCCGCCCATCAAATCACTCCGACTTTTGCATCCGGTGCGATGAGTCACGGCGCGCTGCTGGCCGAAGCCCACGAAGCAGTGGCGCAAGGTACCAACATTGCCGGCGGTATGAGCAACTCCGGGGAAGGCGGCGAACACTCCAGCCGCTTTGGCACAATTCGTTCCAGCAAAATCAAACAGTTCGCTTCCGGCCGCTTCGGTGTTTGGGCTGGCTATTTGGCCGATCCGAATCTGGAGGAAATCGAAATTAAAATCGGCCAAGGCGCCAAGCCTGGCGAAGGCGGTCAATTACCGGCACCCAAAGTATCGGTGGAAATTGCTGCGCTACGTGGCGGCACACCCAAAGTGGAACTAGTCAGCCCACCGCCGCATCACGATACCTATTCCATCGAAGACTTGGGCCAATTGATCCATGACGCCAAGGCAGCCCGCGTCCGCGTGGTGGTAAAACTGGTTTCCTCGGAAGGCATAGGCACCATCGCAGTTGGTGTTGCCAAAGCCGGCGCCGATGTAATCAACGTAGCGGGCAACACCGGCGGTACCGGCGCGGCGGCTGTTACCAGCTTGAAAAACACCGGCCGCTCGCCGGAAATCGGTATCGCCGAAGTGCATCAAGCGTTGGCTGCCAACGGTTTGCGCGATAAGGTCATTCTGCGTTGCAGTGCGGCTCACCAAAACGGTGCCGACGTGGTGAAATCGGCTATTCTCGGCGGCGATTCCTTCGAGTTCGGTACCACCGCGCTGATGATGCTGCGCTGCGTGATGGCGAAAAACTGCAATATCCGCTGCCCCGCCGGGTTGACCACCGCCCACGAAGAATTCAAAGGCGATCCGCGTGTATTGGCACAATTCTTTATGAACCTGGCCCACGAAGTGCGCGAAATCCTGGCTGACCTGGGTTACACCAGTTTGCAGGAAATTCGTGGTAAAACCGAGTTGCTGCATCTGATCGACCACCCCAGCATGGTCGGCCAAATCCACCTGCAAAAACTACTGGCGGAAGTACCAGTCATTAAAATCGAGAAACCGATTTATCTGGAAAAAGATTTCGCGATCGACGATTTGATCTTCGCGCGCGTCAAATCGGCGTTGTTCGAAAAAGGTCAAAAACAGGTAGTCGTCGAAGGGGACGAATTCAAACTGAACAACCGTAATAAAACCGTCGGCGGTCAAACCGCGGTCGATCTGGAACGCTTGTTGGCTTATGAATTAAGTTCGGAACAAGTAGCTGCGTCGCCCATCATCTATACCAACCAGCATGGCCGCCGCTATCTGGCCGACGATTCCATTATCGTCCGCACCCATGGTTCGGCAGGTCAAAGTTACGCCGCGTTCAACAACGACGGCATGCGTATGGAGCACACCGGCACCTGCAACGATGGCGTCGGCAAAACCGCTTGCGGCGGTACCATCGTTATCAAATCTCCCGGCGGCGGCTCCAAGTTGCCTGGCGAGAACGTGTTGATCGGTAACTTTGCACTATTCGGTGCGTCCGGCGGCAAAACCTTTATCAATGGCGAAGCCGGAGACCGTTTTGCAGTACGTAACTCCGGCGCGATGGCTGTCGTCGAAGGCGTCGGTGACTTTGCCTGCGAATACATGATTAACGGCGCGGTATTGAATCTGGGCGGTTTTGGTAAAGGCTTCTGCACCGGAATGTCTGGCGGTAATGCCTACCAATACGACCCTGATAATCGCTTAGACGATTTGTATGACGACACCTCGGTATCGATACACAGTTTGACCGATCACACCGATGTAGCAAGTAGTCATGAGCAATTCATTTTGTACATGCTGGAGCAACATGTTGAACATACCGGCTCGGAAAAAGCCCAGGCCATTCTGGCTAATTGGACCAACGAGCGTCAGCACTTCAAATTTGCCTTGCCGCTCTGGTTAAACCGCACGCAAACGGCCGAATACCTGAGCAAAGCTTTGGATCGCAAAGCTATGATCGAAGAATTGTCGGTGGCATTTGCGCAAAAGCAAATCGAGCAAATCAAACAGGCTTACAAAAACGACACACCACTGTTCGACGGTGCTATCCCCGGTTACGGCGAAACCGACACCGATCTCACTTTGAAACTGATCAACAGCTATGCGGTGATCGATAAAGCGCAGCAAATTGCCCGCGATCAACTGAATAAAGCCGGCCAACCTGCAACCGAAGCCTTAGTTGATAAACATGCTTACAAGTTAGTCATGGAACGTCCGCGCAAACTGCAAGACGCCCTGATTAAAAATATCCGCGAAGCTTACAGCCAATACGATGACGGCCAGTTAGCGGCGTTGATGGCGGAAAAACGCCTGAACGACTACAAAACCACGCTGATGCTGCGCGACGTGCAAAGCATTTACTCGATCGGCTCCACGGCCTGGATCATCGAACAGGATAGATTCAATCGTGTCGCTTTGGCCGGCCTGCCGTCCATCGATAAAAATCTGGCGAGCTTGGAAAGCCTGTCTATCGTTAAAGACATGCTGCAAAGCGCGTCCGCCTAAGCCCATGGAGGGTGCCTGCCACGCACCCTCCACACCGCGATTGGCAAGAACCAAATACAGTGACTGGACAGCCTGACACCTGTCCACAGATGGTAATGAAATGAAAGCACCTTTTATCCCTCAAAACGCTCCTTACAGTGACACCCAACGCGCCTGGCTAGGCGGCTTTTTCGCCGGCATGCACAGCCACATGCTGCATAGCGCCGGCAGCGTCAATCAAGCCGACGCCCGCACCTTGCACATTCTTTACGGCACCCAGACCGGTAACTCCGAGTCGCTAGCCAACGACGCCGCCAACGCGGCTAAAAAGCATGGTTTACAACCTGTCGTTAAAAGCATGGATGAAGTTGAGATTGGGCAATTGCCGCAAATGCAGTACTTGTTGATCATTACCAGCACATATGGCGAAGGCGCGATGCCGGACAACGCGGAAATGCTGTGGGAAGCCGCGAATAGCGATGCGGCTCCGAGCCTGGAAAATGTCAATTATTCGGTATTGGCTTTGGGTGACACCAGCTACGACTTGTTCTGCCAGGCCGGCATAGACTGGGATAACAAATTGGCTGCTCTGGGCGCTAAACGCCTGTTCGACCGCGTCGATTGCGACGTGGATTTCGAAACGCCGGCGGAAAAATGGCTGAGCGAAGTGATTCCGTTGATGGCGGAAGGTGCCAGCACAGTTGCGGTTGTCGATACCGAAACCCAACCTGCCAAATCGGTCTACAACCGCAAAAATCCGTTTCCGGCCAAAATGCGCGTCAACCGCATCGTCACGGCATTGGATTCGTCGAAAGAAACTCGGCATTACGAAATTTCCATTGATGGCTCCGGCCTCAGTTACGAAGCGGGCGATGCCTTGTGCGTAATCCCGACTAACTGCCCGGATCTGGTCGCGCAAATTGTCAAAGCCATCGGTTGCACCGGTGCAGAAGATGAACCGGTCAATGGCGAGCTAATGAAGCTGTCGGATGCTCTGCGTACACATTTCGAGATTAAATTACCCGGCAAAGAACTGATTGAAGAAATCGCCAGCCGTTCCGGTGATCAGGCGTTGAACGCTTTACTATTATCCGGCGATAAGGAAAAGCTGGCCGATTATCTGTGGGGCCGCGACATACTCGATCTATTGCTGCAATTCCCCGGGGTAGAGTTTTCCGCCGCCGAATTTTTGCGTTTATTAAAACCGCTACAACATCGCGCCTACTCGATATCCTCCAGTGGCAAGAAACATCCGGACAGCGTGCATTTGACCGTCGCAAGCGTGCGTTACGACGCGCACGGCCGCCAACACAAAGGCGTCTGCTCCACCTATCTGGCCGATTTAGTTAATGAAGAAAGCGATGTGCGGATATTCTTCACGCCCAACAACAACTTCCGCGTGCCGGCCGATGATAGTTTGCCGATGATCATGGTTGGACCAGGCACCGGTATCGCGCCGTTCCGCGCTTTTCTGCAAGAACGCGAATTCCGTAAAGCCACTGGCAAAAACTGGTTGTTTTTCGGTGATCGCAATGCCTCCACCGATTTCATCTACCGTGACGAAATCGAAGCGATGCAAACCAGCGGCCTGTTGACCAAGCTGGATTTGGCTTTCTCGCGCGACCAAGCGGAAAAAATCTATGTTCAGGACCGTATGAAGGAGCATGGCGCCGAACTTTATGCCTGGTTGGAACAAGGCGGCTACTTCTTCGTCTGCGGCGATGCTTACCGGATGGCGAAAGACGTCGATCAAGCCCTGCACGATGTGATCCGCGAGCACGGCAAGAAAACCCTGATCGAGGCGGTCGAGTACGTCAACCAACTGAAAAAAGATAAGCGCTACGTCAGGGACGTTTATTGATCTAACATGATGTTAATGGGTGCGCCTGTCGACGTACCCATAACAGTTCCTCTAATCCCATCCACCTGAGCTTCCATGCCTTTCACGCCTTTCCACATGGGGCCCGGCACAGCAATCAAAGCGGTTTGCGGTAAATATTTCAGCTTGACGGTGTTCGGATTTTCCCAGGTTCTAATGGATATAGAACCCCTGGTGCGCATGGTCCGCGGGGATAGTGTTTTACATGGTGTGACTCACACCTATCTTGGCGCAATCTGTATTGGCGCGTTTTCTGTATTGGTCGGCAAACCGTTTTGTGCTTCCTTATTACGGTTTTGGAATGCCGGCCTTGAACCAAAATACCTGCGTTGGCTCAGTACCCAAGCCGATATCTCATGGACACCCGCCATTGCTGGTGCCTTTATCGGCACGTTTTCTCATGTGTTGCTAGACAGTATGATGCATGCAGACATGCAGCCATTTGCACCCTTCAGTATTAGCAACGCACTGTTGGATTTTTTACCGGTGGGTTTCCTGTATCTTATTTGCGTGTTTTTAGGTGTTTTCGGGGTTTTTACTATCTTGCTGGTTTGGGCTTGGCGCAAGTGGGCTATCGACGTTTGATCATCGATAGCCCGCATCTAGCCCAACAATGCCGCCTACACGGCAGCCGAACTAGATGCAGGAAACCCTAAGTAGGGCTTAATCGATAGTCATCCGTTGTCCGCTTTTTTTCAACTTTTTCGCCAAATTTAGCGTCAATATACCGTTCTCGTAACGGGCCTTGCTGGCCGCTTCGTCGATCTCGGCCGATAGTTGAAAACTGCGCGATACTTCACCGAAATAGCGCTCGCTACGCAGCAATTTATCGTCTTTATTTTCCGAGTCCATCTGGTTAATTTGCGCGCGGATGGCAACCACATTGCCGTCGATATCCACATGGATATTCTCTTTACCGGCACCCGGAATTTCGGCCTGGACGACAAATTCCCCGGGATTTTCCTTCACATCAACCTTGATCTGGGCTGGCAAACCATCCCCATGTAGCGGCTTGATGTAATAACCGGGATTAACATCGCGAAACAGTTCGTCAAACAGACCGCGACTAACAAATGGGCTTAAGTTACTCATGTCGATTCTCCTCTTTGTTGCATGTAAAAACCTTAGCGGTTCTATGGCGATATGGTGTTATACAGCAAAAATTTCAAGAGGAGGCCACACAAAAATCACTTGCAATCGGCGGAAAAAATGGATTCAGAGGATAATCGGCGCATTAGATAATTCGTTCGGATTATCCAAGGCGGACGCCGGAAAATGCTGTTGTAACTGAGCGGATATTTGGGCAATCCCCTCGACTACGCCTTGTTCGAATCGACCAGCCCTAAACTGTGCTTCCATGTTTTGACAAATCCGCGCCCAGACCGCTTCGCCGACCTTAGTGTGTATGCCGCGATCAGCGACGATCTCGACATCGCGGTCCGACAGCAGCAAATAAATTAGCACGCCGGTATTATGCTCGGTATCCCAGATTCGACATTGTGAAAATACTTCTAGCGCGCGTTGTCTCGGCGTAATACCGTGCAACAACTCGCCTATCTCCAACGCACTTTCCACAACGAAACGGATTTCCCCTAAATGCGAGGTTTCACTATTTGCAATCGCCGCTTCAATGGCTTGCAAGCTGCGTTTGGGGAACGCCAGACGCACGCGCCAAGGGCCGCTGACAATATGCTTCAGGAATCTAAACACTTGCATCGTCTACCATCTCCCCGACGCACCGCCGCCGCCAAAACCGCCGCCTCCGCCGGAGAACCCGCCACCGCCACTGAATCCGCCTCCACCAAAGCCGCCGCCTCTACCGCCACGAAAACCGCGACCGTTACTTTGCGTCATTAGGAAGGCCACAAACGCCAGCAGCAATGCGAACAATAAGCCGCCGCCCAGAAACCACACCAGGACACCCACCACGCCGCCATTAATCAACCCGCCGAGAAATCGCCCCAGCACCGCGCGCAAAATGCCGCCGCCCGCAATCGCCAGCAAAAACAGATAGGGAAAGTATTGATTCAACGGACCATCTATAGCACGTGGAGCAGCTGGCGCCGGCAAAGGTTCGCCTTGAATCAAGCCGATCAAGCTATCTACCCCGGCATTTATCCCTGCGGCATAATCGCCCTGCCGAAAATACGGGATCATGATGTCGTCGATGATCCGCTTGGCCGACACATCCGGCACCACGCCTTCCAAACCGTAACCCACTTCTATGCGCGTGGCGCGGTCATCCTTGGCCAGTAACATCAGTATGCCGTCATCGACGCCCTTGCGGCCCAGACGCCATTGTTCGACCACGCGAATGGCGTATTGCGCAATGTCTTCCGGCTGAGTGCTGGCTACGATCAATACCGCAATCTGAGTGCCTTTTTGTTGCTCAAAAGCCTGTAAGCGCTGTCCCAGCGTAGTTTTCTGTTGGGCGGACAGTGTGGCGGTCAGATCGGTTACGCGCTGCTCAAGATTGGGCACCGCTTGTTCGGCAATAACAGCCTTCGCAAACAGGCAAGCGACCAGCAAAACGGCGACTAGCAACCGTGGAAACCCGGCAGCCTCCCCCATTTTATTTACCAAAATCGACCACCGGCGCCGTGGATATGGCTTTTTCGTTTTCCACCGTAAATGATGGCTTGGTCTTATACCCAAACAGCATCGCGGTCAGATTGCTGGGAAAGGAACGCACGGTGATGTTGTATTCCTTGATCGCTGCGATGTAACGATTGCGCGCCACGGTGATGCGGTTCTCCGTGCCTTCCAGTTGCGCTTGTAAATCGCGAAAATTGGTGTCGGCTTTCAATTGTGGATAGTTTTCGGATACCACCATCAAGCGCGACAAAGCCGAGCTTAATTCGCCCTGCGCCGCCTGAAACTTGGCAAAGGCCTGTTCGTCATTTACTAGCTCAGGCGTCGCTTGAATGCTACCCACCTTGGCGCGCGAGGCTGTTACCGCTTCCAGAACTTCCTTCTCATGGCTGGCGTAACCTCTTACCGTATTTACCAGATTCGGCACCAAATCCGCGCGGCGTTGATATTGATTCAGCACCTCCGCCCAACCGGCATTGATTTGTTCGTCTTGCGTTTGAAAGGTGTTGTAACCGCAACCGGGCAGCATCAAGGTCACGATTAAAAGAAAAATCGTTACTATGTTTTGCATCGTCCACTCCGTGAATAGGAAAATTTTAATTGATGACAGGAGCATAACACGTAGCCACTTGCGCAACGTAAAGCGTCAGACTTTGGTCCTTATGCCCTCTTCCGCAAAACCAATAGCCGGTTATTGGCGGGCATGGCATGGTCGGCCTCTAATTCCAAGCCAGCATTTTCGGCCAAGCGCATGATCTCTTCAAAATCCTTTATCCCGCTCGAAGCATCCCGTTCTTTCAACCACAAATCGAAACGCGCGTTGCTTTCACTGGTATACGCGCCAGCATAATTGAATGGACCGTAGATACACATCGTCGCCTCGGCACTCAAATAAGTCGCCAGCCGTTCAAATAACAGCCTTACTTCGTCGCTACTCATGATATGCAGGGTATTCGCGGTAAACACCGCATCAATTCGTTCGCACGGCCATAGCGTATCCGCCACATCCAAGCTTAGCGGCGGCAGAAGATTATCTAGTTGTGCCTCGTTCCGCCATAAATCGATCCCCGCCAGATTCTCCGCCCTATCGGTTGGCTGCCATGCCAAATGCGGCAGATTCTCGGCAAAATGACAGGCGTGCTGCCCTGTACCGCTGCCAATTTCCCAAACCGTGGTCGGTTGGCTAAAGACCGTTTTGATAATGTCTAAAATCGGCTCCTTATTGTTCTCGCAAGCCTGGGAAAATGGTTTCTGTATCGTCATGAGCAATGCTTTGATGGTATTTTGATGCTTTAACTCTACTGTGATTAAAAATGGAAGTAAAACAAATCGACAGCATGGCGCAAATCGACGCCGTTGCTTGGAATCGGCTGTCCGGCACCGACTATCCATTTTTACGTCACGAGTTTTTATCCGCACTTGAACAAAGCAATGCGGTTTGCACACAGACAGGCTGGCAGCCGGCGCATTTACTAGTTATGGACCAGCAGCAATTGCTGGCGATATTACCACTGTATTTAAAAAGCCATTCCTGGGGGGAATATGTGTTCGATCACCAATGGGCCCAAGCGTACCAACAGCATGGCCTAGCCTATTACCCAAAATTAGTCAGCGCTATCCCGTTTACTCCCTGCCAAGGACCACGTCTGCTATGCGCTAGGGAGGTTAATCAAGCGTCAGTCTGCACCTTATTGTTGGGTTTTATTCAACAAGTGGCCGAGCGGCGCGGCATTTCCTCCTGGCACTGCTTGTTTCCCGAACATGCCCAGCTTGATTGGTTGCAAGCCTTGGGAGTAAGCGTCCGCGAGGGCGTGCAGTTTCAGTGGTTTAATCGAAATTACCTGACGTTTTCGGATTTTTTACAGACCCTAAGTGCCGACAAACGCAAAATGATCAAACGCGAGCGGCGCCGGGTGGCGGAGCAAGGTATCGATATGCTGCGTGTTCCCGGAAGAGAGGTTACCGACGCCCAATGGCAGGTGTTTTTTCGCTTTTACGCGCTGACTTACTTAAAACGCAGCTCCGAACCTTACTTAAATCTGGCGTTTTTTAAGCAAATCGCGCGAACCATGCCCGAGCAATTAATGCTGGTTTTGGCGGTTAAAGATGATACCTATGTGGGCGCAGCCTTGAGCTTTATCGGTTCAGATACCCTATATGGCCGGTATTGGGGCTGTCAAGCGGAATACAACGCACTGCATTTCGAAGCCTGCTATTACCAGGGCGTGGACTATTGCATAGAACACGGCTTGGCCCGCTTCGATTCCGGCGCGCAAGGCGAGCACAAAATCTCCCGTGGCTTCGAGCCGGTCACCACCTATTCCGCGCATTGGTTAAAGGATGCCGACTTTGCTAAAGCCGTCACGCAATTCGTGGACCGGGAAAAAAAAGCGCTTCAACATTACAAACAAGACGCGGCGAATTATCTGCCGTTTAAACGCACTTAATAAAATAGCGCTACGTCAGCCTTTTTCCAGCTCGGTTTGACAAGACAAACAATATTTACAGGCAATTGCCTGACGCCGCGCTTCCGGAATCGGTTCGCCGCATTCCGCGCAATGGTTAGCGGATTCGCCGGTATAGATGGCTTTTCGCGTCTCGGCAACAAAAAGCTCGGTCATCTTGTCCATTCTTTCTAAAATGGCGTCGGTACCGCCGGCCCAGGCCGTGGACATTATTGCGACTCCTGACTATGCATAGCTTTGTATCTAACGATGGGCTTCCAGCCACACACCAAAATCCTCGAACGGCATCGGCTTGCTAAACAAGTAACCCTGCGCCAAATCGCACTTATAACTGCTGAGTTTGTCCATAATTTCCTGAGTTTCCACGCCTTCGGCCGTGACCTGCAAACCCAGATTGTGCGCCAGATTGATGGTGGCTTTGACGATCACCGCATCGTTTTCGCTATGCAACAAATCGACGACAAACGATTTATCGATTTTTAATTCCGTCAACGGCATGCGTTTTAAGTAAGCCAGTGACGAATAACCGGTGCCAAAGTCGTCAATCGACAATTTGTAGCCCATTTCATTCAGACGCTGAATCACTTCCATTGCCCGCTCCGGATCAGTCATGATAGAGCTCTCGGTAATTTCCAGCATCATCCAACCCGGCTTGATATTGGCTGCCGCCGCCACACCAGCCATCACATCCGGCAGTTCCGGATCGTGCAAATCCTTGGCGGACAGATTAACTGAAATAATCAATTCCCAGCCGCGTTTACGCCATTCGGCGCAATGCTTAAACGATTGTTTCAACACCCAGGAAGTCAGATGCTTGATCACTCGGGTTCTCTCCGCCATCGGAATAAACTCGTCGGGCGAGATAAAGCCGTGCTTGGGATGCTGCCAACGCACCAACGCTTCCGCACCATAAACTTGCCCTGTCGCCACCGACACTTTGGGCTGGTAGTAAATATGTAATTGTTCTTTTTCGATGGCCTGGCGCAGTTCACTCATCAAGGTCAGACGGCGAGGACTGTGATCGTCGTAAGACGGCGCGTAAGTGGTGTAACCTTCGTGTGACTGGCCAGCAACGAATAATGCCACGCCGGCTTTTTGCACCAGCGTATCCACATCGTCGCCGTGCTCGGGAAAATTAACGATGCCGATATTGCTATGAATCACCAGACTCAGACGTTCGACTTTAAACGCCGGATCCAGAGCCGCCTGGATATTTTTCGCCAAGGTGAGGCCGGCTGTTTCGTTATCCACCGCCGACAACAAGACGCTGAAAATATTGCCGTCGATACGGGCGACGCTATCGGTGCCCAACACCACGCTTTGCAAACGTGTGGCTATCTGTTTCAGGATTAGATCGCTGCTGTTACGGCCCAGTGTGTCGTACACTTCCTTAAAATTGGCCACTTCCACCAGCAAAATAGACAGCATTTTGTTTTGATTGCCGGCGGCTAAAATCGCTTGTTCCACCCGGTCGTAGAACAATACCCGATTCGGCAAGTCTGTTACCGAATCGTGGGTGGTGGAATAACTGACTTGTTTTTCCAGCGATTCGGCTCGGGAACGCAATTCCTGGGTCTGATCCAAAATCATCGCCCCAGCTTGATAAGCGATTACCGAGCTGGAATATTGGCCCCAAAACCCGAAAATGAACGGTAAAGCTTCGAGCATCCACAAGCCATAGTTTTCGGTTTGTGCTTTGATGATGCCGTTTAAAGAGATTTCGCCGACGTAGTAATAACTCAACGCCAACAGCGCACTGATAATGCTGGCAAGCGCGATAGCCACGCCTTGATATGTGGTTTTAGATACCTCGCTTTTCAGCACGCGAACATTTTCGTTCAATATGTTTTTGGCGGGTATCATCTTTTTCCCAGCGTCTGTTTCATGAATTCGCTATCGTCGTTTAGCTTCTGCCGACCAAGCTTGCAAGCGACGGGCCTCGACAACATTCACTAAATAATAGTTAGCCAAGGCATTAATTACAAACTCAAGCCCCTCAAATGACCATCTCGGCTTGTAACAATTTGATCTGATCCCTGACGCGGGCGGCATCTTCAAATTCCAGATTTTTGGCATGCTGATACATTTTTTCTTCCAGTTGTTTCAAGGCTTTGGCGGCCTGTTTCGGTGTCATCGCCTTGTAATTCCCAGCCGGCTCGGCGACTTTGGCTCTGGCATTGGAAATCGAACCGCCGGAACCGGGAATCGAGAGTTCCAATATATCGGTCACCGATTTGAAAATGGTTTTAGGCTCGATATTATGTTCTTTATTGAACGCTATCTGCTTATTCCGGCGCCGTTCGGTTTCGTCGATAGCCAACTGCATAGAGCGCGTGATTTTGTCGCCGTACAATATGGCCTTGCCGTTGGCATTCCGCGCCGCCCGGCCTATGGTTTGTACCAGCGATACCAACGAGCGCAGGAAACCTTCCTTATCCGCATCCAGAATCGCTACCAGCGACACTTCCGGTATATCCAGCCCTTCTCGTAACAAGTTGATCCCGACCAGCACATCGAACACCCCCAGCCGCAAGTCGCGGATAATCTCCACCCGTTCCACCGTTTCGGTGTCCGAATGCAGATAACGTACCTTGACGCCATGCTCCATCAAATAATCGGTCAAATCCTCGGACATACGTTTGGTTAAGGTGGTGACCAGCACCCGTTCCTGAACAGCGGTGCGTTTCGTGATTTCCGACAACAGATCGTCGACCTGGCGGGTCGCCGGCCGCACTTCGACCAACGGATCGACCAAGCCGGTCGGCCTAACCACCTGTTCTACCACCGCGCCGGAATGTTCTTTCTCGTAAGTGCTTGGCGTGGCGGACACATAGATACGCTGGCCGCAGATTTGTTCGAATTCCTCGAATCTGAGCGGCCGGTTGTCCAAGGCCGATGGCAAGCGAAAGCCATACTCCACCAGGGTTTCCTTCCGCGAACGGTCTCCTTTATACATTGCCCCGATCTGCGGCACGGTGACATGGCTTTCGTCGATGATCACCAAGGCATCGTTAGGCAAATAATCGAACATGGTCGGTGGCGATTCGCCATCCGCACGATTGGACAAATGCCGAGAGTAATTTTCGATACCGGAGCAATAGCCGACTTCCATGATCATTTCGATGTCGAACAGCGTGCGCTGCTCCAGGCGTTGCGCTTCCACCAGCTTATGATTGTCGCGCAATTGTTCCAGGCGTTCGGCCAGTTCGATTTTGATTTTCTCTACCGCACTGAGCAATTGGTCGCGCGGCGTGACGTAATGGCTTTTTGGATAGAGCGTGAAACGTGCCAAGCGCTGAGTGACTTCGCCGGTCAGCGGGTCGAACATCGACAAGCGCTCGATTTCGTCGTCGAACAACTCAATTCGTAAGGCCTGTTCTTCCGATTCGGCCGGAAACACATCGATCACCTCGCCGCGCACTCGATAAGTGGCGCGGCGCAGTTCGGTATCGTTGCGGGTGTACTGCATCTCAGCCAGACGGCGCAGGATGTCGCGCTGCTTGATCATATCGCCGCGCACCAGATGCAGCACCATCTGGAAATAGGATTCCGGCTCGCCCAAGCCGTAAATCGCCGAAACAGTGGCCACCACGATAGTATCGCGCCTTTCCAGCAAGGCTTTGGTAGCCGATAGCCGCATTTGCTCGATATGTTCGTTCAACGAGGCGTCCTTATCAATGAAGGTATCGGAGGCCGGGATATAGGCTTCGGGCTGATAATAGTCGTAATAGGAAACGAAATACTCGACGCTGTTATCCGGAAAAAACTCCTTCATTTCGCCGTACAGCTGTGCCGCCAGCGTCTTATTTGGCGCCATGATCATTGCCGGCCGCTGGGTTTGCTGGATCACATTGGCGACGGTAAAGGTCTTGCCCGAGCCGGTCACGCCCAACAGAGTTTGATGCAATTCGCCATTGTTGATGCCATCCACCAACTCGGCGATGGCAGTAGGCTGGTCCCCGGCCGGTTGATAACGGCTTTGAATCTTGAACGGTTTATGCGCCGGCCCTTTTTTTTGCGGCCTCGCCTCCTCCACACCAAGAATGCCAGTGATCGCCGACTGACTGATTTCCATGCGCCGTTTGTCACTCATTCTTGTAACCCACTTAGGATTTTGGTTAACACCATGTTACTTACAAGCCGTTTCCGGCTGGTCATAGCCCAAAGTATCCAGCTCGGTCTTAGGATGTAAAAAACCTTCAACCGGTGCCACGGCCACCAGGGAACGTGGCGCGGCCAACAGAACGGGCTGTCGCAATTGCCCGTCCCAAGGGCGAAACGACAAAGGCATGCCTTTATAGCCCTGCAACGCAAACGCCTCGGAAAACACATAATCCTTGATCGCCTGGGTTTGATTGGACTTGCTGCGAACGCTGGCCTCGCCTATCGCCCGCACCGCCAGATAGGCCGCGTAATCTTCTTCTTCCATCCAGCGGCCTGCCGTGTCCTTGAAGCGATTTTGCAATTGCACCGCGCCCCATTGTTCATGAGTTCTATGCCAAGCGGTGGCGATCAAACCCTGGGTACCGATCACCGGCCGCGGTTTCCAGGTCCGGTAATCCAGATATTCGCCAAACAAGCCCTGTTCGTCTGCAACAACCAACACATCGTAATCGTCCACTTGGGTAAATACCGGCACGTCGGATTGGGCGGTACGGCGGGCATCGTAATCGTTGGTCCAGGCTTTTTCCGCGACCAGTTTGATACCAAACTTCTTGGCCGCGCGTTTAATGGCCGCTGCATATAACTTGTCTTCCGGCGTGGGGCCTATCACCAAAAACCAGTTTTGCCAGCGTTTTTTGAGCATATATTGCGCCAGCGCATCGGCACGCATGGCCCGGCTGGGTAATAGGTGCAAAATCTGATGGCGGCAATCCGTGTTGCGCAACTCGTCGTCGCTGGTAGCGGCATCGAACAGCAATTTGTTTTTCGCCACCGGCGAGTCGGCGAGCTTGTTTAGTTGGTCAGACTGCACGTTCAACACCACCAAACCAACATCGTCGCCTAATTGATTGAAGGCCTGCTGTAAATCGCCGCCAACCGGCACCACCACTTTCTTTAACTCGTAGTGCTGGCCGGTAAATTGCCCGGTGGTATTATTGTCGGCAATCGCCAATTCGGCACCGATCTGGCCTTTGTTCTGGATAAACGGATCAAGGTTGGACAAGGCTGCCGGCGCTGCTCGCTCCTGACTGAAATAGCCGATTTTGACTATCTGCTTGGCAGGCTCGGCGGGCTTGGTGACCTGCGGTTTGGCCGGTGCGGCTTTCTTGGCAGGCGCGGCAATTGCGTCGCTTAGCAACAACGCTAAAATCCAACAAAAACAAAATGAAATAATCGCAATTTTTTTCATAATCCGATACGGAACGACATAAAAGCGCTATTTTAACGGATTCGGTTCGGCCGGGCTCTGTCAATAATCGTCCCGCTCTATTGAATTTTAGTGGTTTAACATCAATACTTAGCCACCTTTACATTCGCCGCGTTTGCCATGTCTGAGCCAGATTTCTCTTTAGATTTTCTCGATCAAGAGGTCACGATTGATAGCTCATGGTCTAACAAGCGTAGTGCGGTTCGCTATCGACGCAACGACATCCGTGCTGCCGTTAAAGTCAAAAGCATCTGGTTTCCACGCTTGTTTCCGGTCGTGTTGCGGGATGTCAGTAGCCGTGGCGCGGCGATATTCAGCGAGAAAAAACTCGGTAAGAATAAGCGCATATTCCTGTATTTACTATTCGCCGACGGCAAGCGTTTTGATATCTCCGCACTTGTTGTACATTGCGACCGGGAAAATGGCCGTTACGGCATCAAGTTCGACAACATTGAAAAACATTTAGCAGAGCATTTACTGCATACCCAAACCGATCTGCTATTCAGCTAACAGCAAAATAATATGCCGATACTCAGTGAAATTTATATATACCCGGTCAAATCGCTGGCCGGAATTCGTGTGGCACACTGGCCGGTTGATCAGAAGGGCTTGCTGTACGATAGAAAATGGATGCTGATAGACAGCGATAGACAGTTCCTCAGCCAACGCCGTTTACCAAAAATGGCGTTGATTAAAACCCGCATTGCAGATCAACAATTAATTTTGTCGGCTCCCAATCAAGCGGATCTAGCCCTGCCTTTGCAAGCTACAGACGGCGACGACATTGAAGTGGTGGTCTGGCACGACTGTTGTGTCGCCAAAACCTGCGGCGATAGTGCCGATGCCTGGCTGAGCGATTTTTTACAAACCGAGTGCCGACTGGTTTACCAAAGCGATGACGATGTTCGCAAGGTCGATCCTAACTATGCGTTGGAAAGCGACCAAACGTCATTTTCCGACGGCTTTCCGTTTTTGATCGTGTCGGAGAATTCCTTAAACGCCCTTAACCAAGCCATGCCGTTGGCAATTGACATGATTCGCTTTCGGCCGAACCTGGTCGTCACCGATAGCGATAGCTACGCCGAAGATACTTGGCGACGGCTTAGAATCAACGATATTGGTTTTAGATTGCCCAAACCCTGCTCGCGCTGTTCGGTACCGACCATAGACCCGCTAACCGCCGAAACCGGCAAAGAACCCTTGACGACGCTGAATCGTCTGCGCAAATGGCAAAACAAAGTCTATTTTGGGCAAAACGCCTTGCACGATAAACCCGGCAGCTTGTCAGTCGGCCAGACAGTGCTGATCGACGAAATCGGCGAACCGCAGCCTCCGCTATCCTTAACATAGAAAATCCGTTACTTTCACTATCAATGCGCATATCCGCGCATTTGCGTGCTGCCAATTTAGATGCTTTGTTTTACCTGTTTGTTGAAGTTATTTGCCTTGCTAACAGGGGCTTTTGAAGTTTTACCAGCCAGCGGATAAAGCCTTCTAATACCTATTTAGTCATTTTTTAAGCTAAAAAAGCCTACTTTCAATTACTAGCTCTATCGAGCGAACCAATAAGTCAAACCCCGTCCCTACATAAAAACGATATTTCGTACCTCAAGCGACATATCGTGCCAAATCGCTCCCGCATCAATTGTACACGCTGGTTCTTCCAGCCAAGCATCGCCGTAAAACCCCTTAAAAAACATAAAGATAAATTATTTTCACGCATGAAATTAATAACTGGCACAAGAATTGGCTATTAATTCACGTAATACAATTTTTTGAATAAAACAGAAATAAGTTAATTAAATTTATTTAGACATTTAGAAAATGGCATTTAGCAGCATGAAAAATTATTTTAATTGACTGCATTTAAATAGTTACTAGACACCTGTATTTTTTCATGCAACAGGTCATTAATATAAATATTTTTTCAGCAAAAAATGCCCATTAATAAAACACTAAATCTAATCAAATATAGAGGTATCAAGATGGAATCAATTAAATTTAAAAAGAGCTTCGGTAGCGATTTTAAGACCCTACCCTCAAACCATGCTAGCCGACTTTGCAATGTCGCATTGGCAGTTACAATGCTACTCGGCGCGCATTCCGGATCGGTGTCGGCCGCGGCTTTTGACAGCAATATTGTGATTCGCGGCTCGGCGGAGTTTGATAGTTCCGGCTCCCCGTCCGATCCTGTAAACGCTACCCAGGCGGGTTCGCTGACCAGCATTATCGCCGGCTCTACCTCCACGACCACACTGGTTGGCTCCACGATCACAGGCCCTGATCCGTTGTCAGGCACCTTAAGCCACATCGGCGACGGCTTTGGCATAAACTTAAGCGCTAGCGGCACTGGCGGCACCGAACCGTCGGGCATCAGCCCCCTGTTTGGCGACTATACCTTTTCGATTGAAAACAAATCGGCTGTGGATAGTTTTGTGGTGAACTTACAATTCCATTACAGCCATCAAGTCGAAGCAATCGATACCCAAGTGCTAAACGATAACGGTGAATTCGCCGAATCACAGATCGCTTTTTTCAAAGCAGATGGCAGCGAATTAGTATTTTCTAAAGTAGTCTCGGACACCCTTTTCGGTAACGAAAAATTCATACCCAGCTCTCCATTTACCGATATTGGTAGCGGCGTAGGCGGCGCGTTGTCAGACGTCGGCACCTTACTCTTGTCATTTCTGCTGAACCCAGGCGATTTAATCAGCTTTGGCGATAGCAATCCGGATCTGTTCATATATGGCGGCGCCGACTCCGGCAGATTTTCGATAAACGCTTCCAGCCTGATTACAGTCGATTCGGTTACCAAACAAACCAACAACACAGTACCGGAACCGGAAACGCTTTGGCTGCTGGCGATCGGCTTAGTCTCAGTCCTTACCAGCAAACATCGTCACTTCGCTTTCAATTAATATCAATTCAACTCAAAGGTACTCGACATGTCAAAATCATTCAACAAACCACTCTTGAAACTGGCCATGATAGCTATCACCGGATTACCGGTATCTGCCTCGGCTTGCGGCTCCGATCCCTTTCTGGGCGAGATTTGCACATTTAGCTTTAATTTCTGCCCTCGCGGTTACCTCGAAGCCGCCGGACAGACCCTGAGCATTCAGCAAAATACAGCATTATTTTCGTTATTGGGCACGCAGTATGGCGGCGATGGGCGGCAGACTTTCGCATTGCCGGACCTGCGCGGCCGGTCGCCAATAGGCGACGGGCAAGGTCCGGGGCTATCGCCTATCCAGGTGGGAGAAGAAACCGGTTCGGAATTTATCACCATACTCCCAAACCAAATGCCCGCGCACAACCACTCGGCGCAAACCAACGTCACTGTCTCTGCTTCGATTAACGCGGTGAGCACTGCCGGCAACTCCACCAATCCCTCCGGTAAAGTATTGGCGACTTCGGCATCCAGAGATAATCTGTATTCGAACGCCACCCCTAATGCATCGCTAGACCCAGGCGCCATCAGCACTTCCGCGTCGGCGACGACCACGGTTGGCATCGCGGGTGCAAACCAGCCCTTGTATATCCGTTCGCCTGTTTTAGGTGTCAAATACTGTGTGGCCACACAAGGTATTTTTCCTAGCCGAAATTAAGGGCTGGGATGGTATAAATCTGCTTCGCATGTGCGGATGGTGGCTCCCAAAGCGTAACGTAGCTGCTATTTAGCTAAGCAAGAAGCCCTTCTCCTTCTGGGAGAAGGTGGGATGGGGGGAATCAAAATAAAGCTTTTTACTCATTTATCTCCCTCTCCCACGGGGAGAGGGAACCATCTGATCTAAATTTAATGGTAGTGACGCAAGAAAATAAAAACCGCTTTACCCGAGTTTAAATCCCACAAAAAAACCGCCCGCGCCACTAACGCCCCGACTGGTAAACACCGCTAGCCGGTCCAGCAAAAAACTACCGGATTCCTTGGCAACCTCAGCGGCTGAGTTAGCCGCATTTTCCAAGGCCATGTTGTTGATGTTGATCAGATCATAATATTCGGCAACGAACAAAATCGATACAATCGCCCCGCCCACGAACAAAGCCGTACGTAGCATTTTTTTAGCGAAATAGCCGACCGCCATTCCCAGAATAAACGGTGCGCCTAAATTACCCAATAAGAAAGCTTCGGAAAAAATATCGTCGGCGGCATGCATTTCAATAGCGTTATTCATAAAATCCAGTCGTAAAATGGGCAAAATGTCGACGAGATTTTATAACGAATCCGGTTTGGTTAGGGACGAGGATTATTAACAAGGCTCCCCGGATTTTGTACAACAAGCGCAAACACCATTACGGACACACCCAACCCTGAATGCAGGCATCCATGCAGGCTGGCGTTGAAGTAAACAGGCAAAATTTTTCCATCGGCGTCAAGTCCGGGCTGGCATTCAAATCCGCCGCTATGGTATTCAATTGATCCAGACGGCCTAAACTTTTTGTCCTGACTCTGCTGTAGTATTCGGTATTCGGCATATTGGCAATACAAGCCTTTAACTCGGCGGCTGTCGCGTACGACAGCAAACAAGTGCGTTCATACTGGGTAATCGAAGGCAGCTTACTGAAGATTTTGTTAATGTCCGCAGGCGCGGCAATAGCAGTAGCGAAGATTAAAGTCATTGTCACTGCGGAGACTATCGATTTAAGCATATTCATAACAGCATTCCTCTGATTTAAACAGGCTTGGAAGCAAAACCTGATTTGATTGAATTGGAGACTGCGGAAGCGTTATTCGCAGGCTTCCTCTCCTAACCGGGGCTGTCGTAAACGTTAAATGTAGGTTGGGCAGAGCGAAGCCCAACAAGATCAGAATGTTGGGCTTCATTGGATTCAGCCCAACCTACCCTTTATGACATCTAAGCAGCCTGTGATACATAGTGCTTGTCGCTAAGTGCGGCGATGGCCTGTAAATCAATCACCCTATCCACCGAAGCAATGGTCTCCGGACGATGGGCGATGATGATGCGGGTCAGTTTTAGTTGCTGCACCGCGCCGTTCACCAACTTTTCGCGTGCCACATCCAAATGACTGGTGGCTTCGTCTAATATCAAGATTTTTGGGCGTTTGTATAAGGCCCGGGCCAGCAACACTCTTTGTTTCTGCCCGCCGGACAACACGGTGCCCATGTCGCCTATCAGCGTGTTGTAGCCCATGGGCATGGTCATCACATCCTGGTGCACAGCCGCCAGTTGCGCGCAGGTTTCGATCCAGGCTTGATCCGGTTCCGGATCGAAAAAACAGATGTTGTCGGCAATCGAGCCGGCGAACAATTGATCTTCCTGCATGACCGCCGCCACCATATTGCGGTAATCGTGAGTATCGATGCGGTTCAGGCGCACGCCGCCGATCAGGATCTCGCCGGCGCTAGGCTGCAACAAACCCAGGATCAATTTGGCCAGCGTGGTTTTGCCGTAACCGGATGGGCCGATGATCGCCACCGACTCGCCTTCGGCAAAATCCAGATTCAGATTTTTCAGCACCGGCGGCTCGGATGGTGCGTAACTGAAATCCAGATTGCGGATTTGAATCGATGCCGGCAATTGCTCGTGGCGGGCACCGCTAAAATGCTCGTCCTCGGCTTCGGCCAGCGCAATATCGGCGACGCGCTCGGTATGCAAGCCCAGCATCTTAAATTCGATGCCTTTCTCAATGAAACTGCCGACCCGATGTGTGAATTGATCTTTAAAGGACATGAAGGCAAACAGCATCCCCACCGAAAACCCGCCATCCAGAATAAACAAAGCGCCCAGCCAGATCACCGCGATGTTTTCCACCCCAAACAATAAGCTGTTCAGCGCCCGGTAGATGATATTCAGCTTTTGCACACGAATGCCGGCGTTGAAATGATCGACCATCAAGTTTTGATAGCCGTGCCGACGTTGCAACTGCCGGTTGAATAACTTCACGCTTTGCATGCCGCGCACGGTTTCCAAGAGATTGGTTTGCTGCTTGGCGGCGCGCAAAATTTGTTCTTCGCTGGCTGCGCGCAACGGCGA
Organism: Methylomonas sp. 11b; assembly: GCF_000515215.1. NCBI lineage: Bacteria > Pseudomonadati > Pseudomonadota > Gammaproteobacteria > Methylococcales > Methylococcaceae > Methylomonas > Methylomonas sp. 11b. Next base: position 259,285 of record NZ_KI911557.1, on the reverse strand, counting down.
AAACGAAGCCAGGCGTAAAATGCCGTACAGCAACGCCGCCAGGCTGACGATGGCTGCCAGTTTCCAGCTGTACACCATCATCATGCCCAAAGTAACTAAAGCCATCACCCCGTCGATGATGGCTTCCAGAAAGCTGGTGGTCAGAGTTCTTTGAATCACATTTAAGGATTCGAAGCGCGAGACGATGTCGCCAAGATGGCGCTTCTCGAAGAAATTCATCGGCAACTGCAACAAATGCCCGAACAGATTGCTCATCATCTGCAAATTAACCGAGGTACTCAGCACCAGTACCACCCAGGAGCGTAGCGCGGTAATGGCTATCTGAATCAAGGCCAATAGCAAGAACCCCAAACCCAGTACGCTCAACAGATTAGTGTCCTTGGCAACCACCGCGTTATCGACTACCAGTTGCATAAAAAAAGGCGCTACGATTGCAAACACTTCTATGGCCGCAGCCAATAAAATGATTTGCAAGGTAGCGCTGGAGGCACCGTTTAACTGGCCGATGAGGCGGGATAGCTTGATTTGTTGACGTTCGGTTTTTGCAGTAAACGCTTGGGTGGGCTGCAATTCCAGGGCAATACCGGTGAAATGTTTGGAGACTTCGGTATAGGGTATATGGACCCTGCCTTTGGCCGGATCGAGTATCGTCGCCACGCCGCGTTTGACCTGAGTCAACACCACGAAATGATTGAAATCCCAATGCAAGATGGCCGGCAGGCTAAGTTTGCTCAGTTCGTTTAAATCCACCCGCACCGGCCGCGAGCCCAGATGCAATTGGTTGGCGATCTGGATCAGATGATTCAAGGTCGAGCCTTTCAGCGACAGCGAAAACTTCTGCCGCAGACTAGCTAAATCGACCCGGTGACCGTGGAAATTGGCCACCATCGCCAGGCATGCCAGACCGCATTCGGCCGCTTCGGTTTGCAGAATTAGCGGGGTTTTTCTGCGGCCGGAAAAGTCGAGGATGTGTTGCATAGTCATGGTTAAACCCGTCCTAGAATGCTGTAAAGAGGATCGAATACCCATTCGATCAGGCGGCGATGATCCAGCCAGATGTCCGCGTCCAGCAGCATGCCGGATTGCAGCGGAATATCCTGGCGATAAGCTTGCACCGCTTGTTTATCGATCTCCACGGTGACCCGGTACACCGGCTCTTGCAAAGTCACCGGCAAATCGGCTTCTTTGGGTGTAATCAAAGTTTTGGCGATTTCGACAATCCGGCCCTGATGACTACCGAAGCGTTGATAGGGAAAAGCTTGGTAACGCACCGACACGGTCTGACCCTGCTCGACAAAGCCCACCGCACTGGACGGCACCAATAACTGGGCTTGCAACTTGGCGCCCAGCGGCAGAATGGACAGCAAAGGATTGGCGGTCGTGGCGTTTTGCCCTTGTTCGGCCAGGATCGTGGTGACGGTGCCGTCGTGCGGCGCGGTAATCACAATGTTGCGGCGCGATTCGGATTCGGTAATGTTTTGCGCCAAAGTCGAAATATTTCGTTCTATGGCCGCCCGTTGGTTTTTGAATTTCATCTGGCTACTGTCCGCTTCCAGCTGTGCGGAGCGGATGTCGCGCTGCAAAGTCATTTGCACGCGTTGCAGGGCTTGCAATTTGGCTTGGTGATCCAGCCATTCGTCTTGTTTTTGCTGCGCTTGCACCGCCGAAACGAATTTCGTGGTCAATAGTTGTTGATAGCGCTGCGAGGTGGCGGCGGCGCCGGCCAGGCGCTGTTGCTGGGTGTCTATCTCGCTATTGACTTGCTGCAATTCGCGCTGCATGCCATGCAGTCTATCCAACACGGAACGATACTGAATCTGATCGATTTGCTCTTGTTTCACCAGCTCGGTTTCCAGGCTTTCCCGGCGCTGTTTCAATTGCTCAATCGCCGCCGCCTGGGCTTGCGGGGTTTCCCGCGAACTGATCTCTGTCGATAACACGAACAAAGTGTCGCCGGCTTTAACGGCCTGCCCTTCGCGTACGTGCTTTTCGATCAAGGTGCCGGCCTGCGGCGCATAAACCTTAATCAAACCCATGCTCGGCGACAAATAACCGTTCACATGAGATTTTCGGGTGTATTCGCCCCAAAAGGCAAAGGCGACCAACAGCAAAGCGCTGCTGACAGCTAAAGCGGTGAGAAAGGCAAACGACAAGGATTCCACGTGAATAACCTCCCCTAAGGGCTTGTCTTTTTTAAAGTCCAAGGCTTGTTGTCGAAATAACTCATGTTTCATAACGCCGTTTCCTTCTCACCATTTTGACATTCTGACCAAACCCCTCAGAGAACGCCGTAGTCGGCCGCCCGCCGCATGTCTTCGGTCGGCTTGAGGTTATTGGTCACCACTTGCGGACATCTAAAACACGCCGAGCGGCCTTCCTGTAGCCACCAACGACAGTCGGCACGAATCGCGCAAACCGGCAATTGCTCGGTGACCGTCGGCGTAAAGCGCACAACTTTTTCCGCCAATCGGCATTTGGATTCCGCCTCCGCGTAGTGCCCGCATCCACTGCAAGCGCACGGCGCGGAAAAGCGGAATACTTCCGCCGGGCTGACAGGGCCAGCCAATTCGAGCAATTGCTCGGTCACCGGTTGCGGGGCACTCAGATAGGCCATTTCCGGTTTATCCGCGGTGCCGGTCATCACGCCGATGACTTGGGCACCTTCCCATTCCGGCTGCGCGCTGGGACATAACACTGGGTTCTCCAAGGTCATGGCACTATCAACCCAGCTGGGTTGCTCCTTGCAGACCGCCCAAGCCCCCGGCCAAACCGCCGGCACTTGGGTTGGTAATGACGTTATTCAATCCTCTAAACTGATCGAACCAGGGGCCGCCGGCGATAATGCCTTTATTAAGCACCAAGCTTAACGAGGCCCCGCCGCTGACTTGATCGAGTTGCTCCTGATTCAATTCCACGCCGGCAGCCTCCCGGGCTTGCAAAGCGCGTTCTATGCCTTGTGCGGCAAAGGCGGATAATTCATCGGCAGAAATTCGAGTAGTTTTGTTTGACATGACAGTTCTCCTAAATAATTTAAAAAGCCTTATCTCACGACGAGATTGGCCACGACGGTTTTGACGTTGAACGCGCCGGGATTGATCACCGGCCAAAATTTGCGCGGAAATTGGCTTAAATCTTGATCCGGACCAATCAAGCCGCCGGACACCCGATTTAAATCCTCTGCTGGCAAGACTTTCAGGTCTTGATCGAATTTGGATTTTTGAGACATTGTCTTTCTCCTTAATAAAGTTACGAGGCTGGCGCACCGCCGGCCCAACGACTGCGATACCGACAAAATTGCTTGCCAGCCGCATCCCCACCTACCGGTTTGTGAACTTGAGCGGGTATTGATACTTTAGGCGTTCGCCACCCTGGAAAGCTGTGACAAATTCCACTGCGAATCCGGGTAGTTTTTCATTCGACGGGCATTCGTGCAGCTACTGCGGCTACGCTAAACGCGGTACTTGGCTGGATGTGTATATTGCGAAACTTTTTCACAGCCTAAATTTAAAGATCGTCTTCAGCATCTACAATTATTAATACGGGCCTTAAATGACGTTCGCCTTAATGCCTCGGTACTGAGTCTATCGAAAGACCAACCAGCTCAGGCTCCGACAAGCTCAGCCCGAACGAGGCACCAGGGATAAATAGGGCTGATTTGAATGGCAATATCTTTAATGCAAATGACGACATTGATAGCAACTGGTAGCTTTTCATAGCCGAATTGGTCGGCAGCTGCCGCTTAGGCTTAATCCTGGCCACACTACCCGGGCCGCTTGGACCGCATAAGATGGTATTTCCGGCAAAACACAAGATCGTTTGGAACGACATTGCAAGCCGCTTTTGCTTATTTAAATGCTGCGCAGCATACTGCCCGAAATACGCTGACAAGATCAGTTCATAGCTATAGCCATTGACCAAACAACCATGAAAAACACGCCTTCACCCGCGGAACAAACAGTGTTACCTGAGGCCGTTGCGCCCTCATTTACCCGAGTTTTAATTTCCAATATCGTGGGTTTGGTGATGTTGCTTGGTCTGGCGCTTTTAGTAGGAATGACTTGGCAAAGCGTCACCAGCACCGAGGAAACCACCCGGCGCGAGGTGAAAGAAACCCTGGACCGCGCGACCGAACGCCTGCTGACTTTGATTCGGGCGGCAGAGATGACAGCCGAATCCGCTGAACGTGCCGCGATTGCCCCGGAGGTAACGGGCGCCACTTTACAATCGACACTGGAATATTCACTGGCTGCATTCGAACAGCGCCCGGAATTAAGTTACCTGGGCATCTCCCTGGCGGCTTCAGGCGAATACGGCGCGTTGGAACGCACTGCAAATGGCGAGATTTTACTTTGGCTATTCCCGGGCAACCGAACGGAAGGCCCGCTGGCGCGAAAGTTCATATTGACCGAGCAGGGATTCGTGCTCCATCAACAGCTGCACAACCAACACTACGATCCCCGCAGCGACGCGTTCTACGAAGCCGCTTTGCGCAGTCCAAGCGGCGACACCTGGGTTCCGGCTTACCGCTGGGCGGCACCTTTCACTGGCAATGAGCCCTTGTGGGGCTTCAGCTACGGCAAAGTGCTCAAAGATGCCGGCGGTCGTTTGATCGGCGTTCTGGATGCCGACTTCGACATCCCGGCCTTGAATAGCTTTCTACGCGCCATAGGTACGGAATATCACTCCCAGTTTCAGATCCTTGAGCTGGGAGCCGCTCCGCGCCTAATCGGCGATCCGCTGCAAGTAGGCCGGGCACCACTGCCCTTGCCCGCCGAGTTGAACCCTTTGCTGAATTTCGCCGGCGAATTATTCCTAGACCGCATGCTAGTGGAAGGTGAACAACGCTGGGTTGCCGCCCGGCGCATGCCGCTGAAAGGCGGCATGTCTTGGTTGGTCATTACCTCGCGAAAAGTGTCGTATATCGAGGACATGCTACGCCGCCAGTTATATCAGGTGGGCGGCATGGGCGTGGCAATTACCGCGGGACTGGTGCTGGTCTCGATGCGCATGGCCCGGCGCTTCGGCAAACCGCTGGCGGTGCTGGAACGCAGGGTTGCCGGCATCGGCCATACTGAACTAGAAGCCCCGGCGGCCGCCACTTTCGCCACGAACGAATTCCGGGAAACCCAGATTCTGGGTGAAGCACTCGACCACATGGCCGTGGCCGTTAAACAACTGCTGGAAGCCAAAGAACAGCAAGCCGCTTCTCTGGCCTTAAAAGGCGCTATTTTCGACTCCACCCATACCGCGATCTTTAGCCTGGATCACCAGCTGACCGTTATAGAATGGAACGCGGCCGCTGAACGTTTGTTTGGCCTGGCGCGTGAATACATTCTTGGTAAGTACATCACCGATGCTGTGTTCGCACCCGACGGCCGCGCTGATTGGGCCGAGATCCTCAGCACCACGGATTCCGGCGCGTTTCAATTTCTCGGCGCCCAAGGCGTGTTCGACGCGGAATTGCGGGTAGCGGCTTTTAGACGCAACGGCTTGGAAGTCCGCACGCTGTTTCTAAACGACATCTCGGAACGACAACGCGCGGATGCTGCGTTGCGGGAAAGCTTAGCCCGCTTCCACGCCGCCACCCGCGCGACAGGAGATGTCGTGTGGGACTGGGACTTCGCCAGCAACGACATCTGGTGGAGCGAGAACTTTCAAATTGTGTTTGGCTACAACGCTGACGAGATTTTGTCTTCATTCGATTTCTGGGCCCGCCGCATTCACCCCGACGACCGCGACCGTGTGGTAGCACACCTTCAAGCCACAGTAGCCGGCAGCGAGAAAACCTGGTCTGAGGAATACCGTTTTCGGCGAAAGGACGGCAGCTATGCCGACTTGTTTGACCGAGGCCAATTGCTCTGTGACGACACGGGGCGCGGCGTGCGGATGATAGGTGCCATCCAGGACATCACCGCGCGTAAACAGGCCGAATTGCAGATTCGCTATCTGGCCACCTACGACGGCTTGACCGGCCTGCCTAACCGCGACCTGATCCAGGACCGCATTGCCCAAGCCATCGCCCACGCGCGCCGCGCCGGTAGCCAGCTGGCACTGTTATATCTGGATTTGGATCGCTTCAAGGTAGTCAACGACGGCTACGGCCATCCATTCGGCGACGCGGTATTGAAGGTCGCCGCCGAACGGCTAGGCAGCCTGATCAGGGACGGCGATACCGTGTCTCGCCTGGGCGGTGACGAATTTCTGATTTTGCTGACTGATCTAAACAAAGATAGCGATGCCTATTTCCTCGCCCAAAAAGTGGTCCAGCATCTTGATAGTCCACTGCTAGTTCAGGGGCGTAATATCCATTTGTCCGTCAGTATTGGCGTCAGCGTGTTCCCGCAGGACGGCGAAACTGCCGAGGCGCTGATCGACAACGCTGACGTGGCGATGTACCGCGCCAAGGACCTAGGCCGCAACACCTGTCAATTCTTCACCCGCGAGATGAGCGAGGAAACCCTGCGCCGTGTCAATATAGAAACGCGCTTGCGGGAAGCGTTGGCGGCGGGACAGTTTCAGCTGGCCTACCAACCCAAGGTCAACCTGAAAAACGGGCAAATTTCCGGCTGCGAAGCCTTATTGCGCTGGCAACATCCCGAGATGGGTGCGGTCTCTCCCGCCCAGTTCATTCCAATCGCCGAAGACTCCGGGCTTATCGTACCCATAGGCGATTGGGTGTTGCGCGCGGCTTGCGCTCAGGCGAAAGCCTGGACAGACGCCGGTTTGCCGCCGGTCTGCGTGGCGGTCAACATATCCGCACGCCAATTTCTACAGCAGGATGTGATCAGTTGGGTGATGAATACGCTCGAAGCCACCGGCCTGCCGGCCTCCCAACTCGAACTGGAACTGACCGAGAGTTTGATCGCTGAGGATGTCGAGAAGGTCATCGCCACTTTTAGCCAGCTCCGGAGCGCCGGCGTGAAGCTGTCCATAGACGATTTCGGTACCGGCTATTCCAGCCTCAGCTATTTGAAACGATTTCGCGTAGATACCCTAAAAATTGATCAATCCTTCGTCCGCGACATGCTCACCGACCCGGAAGACGCCACTATTGTCTTGGCGGTGATTGCACTGGCGCACAACCTGGCGTTCAAGGTGATCGCCGAAGGCGTGGAAACCGAACCACACTGCCAGTTTCTGCGCGAACACCACTGCGACGAGATACAAGGCTATTACTTCAGCAAGCCATTACCGGCAGCGGAATTCGAGGCCTTGCTGCGTACCGGCAAACGCTTGGTATAAACGGCAGACGCTTGGCGGGCTGGCATTTGCAAAGTTGACACCCGCCAATGCATTGAGCGCTATTCCCACTTTCGCCGCAAAAGTGGTATGTCTGTGATTTAATTGGCCGGCAATGTGTGAAATACTTCACTATCATGACGCAAACTTAGTAAGCTAGGCGTCACATACAAACAGACCGTTATCGAAAGCGGCACTCTACTAAATCAAGCGGTTATAGCCTCATCATGCAAGCAGAAGTCATCACCAGTCTGAGCAACATTCCCTTTCTCGCCGATTTGCCCGAGGAGGCTTTGGAGGCCTTGGCAGCAAGGGCCAAGGTCATTAAATTCCCGAAAAAGGCGATGATTATCGCCGAGGGCGACCAGACCAGCTCTATGTATGTCATTTTGTCCGGCAAGGTGCGGGTGTTCGGCAGTAACGACAAAGACAAGGAAGTAACCTTATTGATTCAGGAAGCCGGCTCGTATTTCGGCGAATTGGCCTTGCTCAGCGACGAACCCCGTTCCGCCGCCGTGGAAGCCCAGGAAAAAACCGTGTGTGCAGTCATTGCCAAAACCGATTTCATCCACTGGTTGAAACTACACCCCGATGCGGCGATTGCCCTGCTTAAAGTATTGGCGGAAAAAGTCAGATTCCTGACCGAGAAAGTCAAACAAATGGCCTTGTCGAATGTTTACGAACGTACCATTAAAGTGCTGCAAGATATGGCGGAAAAGGACGGCGACGTTTATGTGATTCACAATCGCCCGACCCAGCAAGAGCTGGCGACGATGGTGGGTTCGTCTCGGGAAATGATTAACAAAGTAATGAAAGAACTAACCAAAGGCGGTTACATCAGCGTCGACGAAAAAACCCTCAGAATCGAAACCACCCCACCAGCCTCATGGTGAGCTGCGTATAGCGATTATCGACAACGCATTATCGCTACTGCACATTGGGCCAATTGACAAAAATAAGAAAATCTAGGGCAAAGTTAATTATTACCTTGATCAGTTAGGGTTTCAGACTTTATCATCCGAAAAAAAACATCTTTCGGAGATAAAATGCGCTGCCTTGTGATTTGCTTCATGGTTTTATTTGCGCCAATGTGTTTGGCAGAAACCGATGCGACCGCGACAAGCTGTAGCGTGGAAAAAGCCGCCAAACTGGTTTCGCTGCAAGGCACCTTGTTTTACGACGTCGGCGCCAAGGGACAATGGCAACCGGCGCAACTCGAGCAAAGCCTTTGCGAAGGCAGCCGGGTTCGAGTCGAAGCCTATAGCCGCGCATCCTTGTTGCTACCCAACGGCATCACTCTGCGCCTTGCCGAAGGCACTGTACTCACTTTAAACGGCATCGCCCGCAATCAAGCCACATTGGTCGATTTGCTGAAAGGCTTTGTGCATTTCATCAGCCGCACCCCCAAGCAATTACAAATCACCACGCCCATCGCTAACGCCGGACCGGAAGGCACCGAGTTTGCGTTACGAGCCGACGATAGCAGCGCCGAATTATGGGTTTACGAAGGCGCCGTGCGCTTTTTCAATACCTATGGCGACATTCACCTAAAAGCCGGAGAAGCCGGGCAAACCTTGTTGGGCCAGGCCCCACGCGCGCGAATCGATCTTAAACCCGCCGATGCGGTGAATTGGGCCTTGTATTACCCGCCACTTTTACCCTATTCCGAGTCCGACGCGCCTATAACGCCTGCTCTACGCGCCGCGATGCAGAATTATCGGCAAGGCCGGGTCGATTTGGCACTCACCGCTTTGGACCGGACGCCCCCGGCTGAACAGTCTTCAGCGTTTTTGAAAGCCCGCGCGGCAATCAGGCTGACAGCCGGGCAAAGCCAGTTGGCGATGCAAGATATTCAAGCCTTGCGCTCCATCAATACGAATGACGCGGACGCTTTCGCACTGGAAAGTGTTCTGGCGCTCACCCAAAATCGCAAAGCCGACGCGCTGAATCTGGCCGAGCGCGCGGTGACGGCAAATCCGCAATCGGCTACTGCTTATTCAGCATTATCGTATAGCCAACAAGCCGGATTCGAACTGGAAAAAGCTTTAGCAGCGGCGCAACATGCTAGTCAGCTAGCACCTAACGATGCGATGACTTGGGCGCGGCTGTCCGAACTGCAATTGGCCTTGGGCTTGCGCACCGAAAGCGCTGAGTCAGCGACCAAGGCTTTTATGCTGGACCCCAATTTAGAAAGAACCCAAACCGTGCAAGGCTTTTCGCAATTATTCAGAGTGGATACCGCCCTAGCCTTGCGGCATTTCGAAGCAGCCGTGCAACTGGACTCTACCGCGCCACTGCCGCGACTGGGTTTGGGTCTAACGAAAATCCGCAGCGGCGACTTGGAAGCCGGCCGCCGCGACCTGGAAATTGCCGCTATTCTGGACCCGAACAATTCCTTGTTACGCAGCTATCTGGGCAAAGCCTATTACGAAGAAAAACGCCCGGCGTTGGCTGGCGATCAATTTGACTTGGCGAAGCAACACGATCCGAAAGACCCCACGCCGTATTTTTACGATGCACTACGCAAGCAATCCTTGAATCGCCCGGTCGAAGCCCTGCGCGACATGCAGCAATCCATAGAACTGAACGAAAATCGCGGCGTGTACCGCTCGAAACTGCTGCTGGACGAAGACGCTGCCGCCCGCACCGCCAACTTGGCACGTATTTATAACGATCTGGGTTTTGGCCGGGTGGCGTTGAAGGAAGCCTGGAAGTCCTTGGGCCACGATGCCACCGATCCGTCCGCGCATCGCTTCCTGTCGGATGCTTACGTCGGTCAACCGCGCTACCGCGTCGCCCGCGCCAGCGAACTGTTGCAGGCGCAGTTGCTGCAACCGATCAATATCACCCCGGTACAACCGCAATTGACCGGGGAGAATATCGGCATTCTGAACAGCACCGGACCAGGCAGTTTATCGGTGAACGAATACGACTCCTTGTACACCGGCAACGGCGCGCATTTGGTTATGAACGGCGCCTACGGCAGCCGCAACACCCTCACCGATAACGCCATCGTCTCCGGCGTGTACGACAAACTATCGATGAGCTTTGGGCAATTTCATTATCAAACAGACGGCTTTCGGCAAAACGACGACTACAAGCAAGACATCTACAATGCCTTTGCCCAATACGCCATCACCCAGGATTTGAATGTTCAGGTGGAGTTAAAGACTGAAGATGTTCAAAGCGGGGATACGCCTTTTCGGTTGAACGGGTTCAGCGCCCCGAACCAAAGACAAACCATAAAGCAAGACACTGCTCGAGTCGGCGCACACTACCGAATCGATAACCATCAGGACATATTATTTTCGTCTTTCTATACGACCCGCAAGAACGAAATTAATGACCGTATATTAACGGTCGCTGGTCCAATCAGTTTCAACCGCTTCACCGATGACATATCGGCTATTAAAAGCTACCAAACCGAGCTACAGTACATTTTTACTCATGAAGATTTCGATATAACCAGCGGTGCAGGTTATATCAATTTAGACAATGACATTTTATCCAGAAGCTTGGGGCGCAGAACCACCGCGCCTTTTGCCGTAACAACCAGTCCGTTATTTACCTTTTCTCGGCTTAGTGAACGGCAAACAGAGTATTTCAATATTTACAGTTATTTAAAATATAGACTGTCATCTAACTTAAACACTACTTTAGGTCTTAGTTACGACTCTTACGAAGACACCACCTTTAAGAAGTATCAGTTAAACCCTAAATTCGGCCTTATTTGGACTCCCACGCAAAACCTGACCTTACGCAGCGCGGCCTTCCGCACCATAAAAAGACCGCTAACTAATAATCAAACTATAGAACCCACGCAGGTAGCCGGTTTTAATCAATTTTACGACGAAAATAATGGCTCTGCCGCATGGCAATATGCGGCAGGTTTAGACTACAAACCCACACATAATCTATTTATGGGTGGGGAAATTATTTGGCGTGACGGCCAGCAGTCGACTAGCAATATTTCCTCGCAATTTAGCCGGAATGAAGCCACACATATGGCTTATGTTTATTGGTCGCCTAGCGATTGGCTAACCTTAAAAAGCGAATACCGCTTCGAGAAATTCAAACGTGAATTTGCTAATAACCTAGACCCATCAAACCCGCGCAGTCTCGCCTCGCATCAGGTACCTTTGTCCATCAACCTGTTTCATAACTCCGGGCTATTTGCCAAGTTATCCGGCACTTTTGTGGACCAGCACGCCACATCGAGCAGGCTATTAGCTGGCCTTCCCGCCAATGCCCCCAGATTTACAGGTGACAGTGAGAGTTTCTGGGTTTTCGATGCCCTGCTGGGCTATCGTCTTCCCAATAGATTGGGCACGCTAGCGTTGGAAGGCCGTAACTTATTCGATAATAACTTTGTTTACCAAAGTGTATTCGACGCCAGCGGCCCGCAACTTAGCCCTTTTATCCCTGAGCGACAATTGTTCGTCAAATTGAGCTTGTTTTATTAATTTGACGACTAATTTCGTTCAGGATTTTTTAAAAACAGGAGAAATATAATGAAAAAAATGCAAGCGGCAACCTTCCTATTGATGAGCACCTTAATCATTGCGTGCGATAAAAAAACCGAACATACCCCACCAGTAAAACAAAGCTCTTCAGTACCCGCCCTAGTTAAACAAACAGCGATATTGGCGGAAGGTATTAATTTTAAAACTAATCAATCTGTTGTAATTGATGCTCTGACTGGCAAGGAAGTCAAACCTTGCACCAAAACACCTACGCCAGGCAAAGAGGGTGCCAGCAAAGATACTAGACAAAGTAATCCAAAAACCGGACCAGTTACCGGAGATTGCCAAAGCCAAATTCTTAGCGTGGACGAAGCCGTATTGAACGCGATGAAAATTACTGGTCCTGTCGATGGCGTGATTTTAAAAAATAATAAAGAAGTTAAAGCCAAGTTTTTTGTGTCGGTAAAAGCCGTATTCGAAGGCTCTTACTGCAACACGTTCTTTTTGAACGGCGACCAATATGAAGTCTGCTACACACAAGAAGAAATCGACGCTGCTTTCCAATAAGTAAGCATGTCAAGGCTACCCTGCATATGATTGTTGGTGGACTCGCCTCTGCGGTCCACCAAATTCAAAACCACTTTTAAGCCTATCCACGACTGGCAAACTCCTTATGGCCCGTCCGTTACGCATAGCCGTTATTACCGTTCTCGGGCTTATGCTAAGTACGCTGGTAGATTTAGCTTTCGATATGGAAAGCAGACTGGGTTTGGACACCTTATTCAAAATCCGCGGCCCGCAAACAACACCCGATCAAGTGGTAATCGTCGCGATGGATGAAGCGTCCGAGACTCGCTTGGGCGTGGGTCAAGACTTGACCCGCTGGCGCGAGTTTCATGCAAAGTTGGTTGACCAATTGAATCGCCAAGGCGCGATTTTGATCGTGTTCGATCTGCAATTTATCGCCGCTAACCCCAGCGTAGACCCTATGTTCGCTGATGCAATGCGCGCTGCCGGCAAGGTCTTAATCAACGAATGTGTGCAAAAATTTCGCCGAGGCGTCGAGGACTTTTATGGGCGGGAAGAATGTTCGGACCGCAATAAAATACCCGCCATTTCCCGCGAAGGGGAACCAGCCACAACCTTATCCGAGCAGTTGGTAGTGATGCGCAAACTGTCGCCAACGCCGGTGATTGCTCAGGCGGCGCTGGATAGTGCGCCGTTTTATCTAATAAACAACTCGGAAAACGCCAGCATCCGCGAGTCCTGGACCTTTTACGATGCTCTCGCCGAAGCACCCAGTCTACCCGTCTTGGCCTGGTTTTATTACCAACAAGCAAGCAGCGATTATCCGGATGAACAGCCCTTGTCGGCTTGGTTGACTGCACAGCGTCGAGCGTGTGCAAACCCTACTCCAGATTTAGCGAAACTGAACACCCACACCAAACAATTGATCTGCCAAGGCGACAGCCGTTACCTAAATTACTACGGCCCACCCCGCACGCTCAGAATGGAATCCTACGCCGATGTTTACGAAGGTAAGGTTGAAGACTTACAAGGCAAAGTGATATTCGTCGGCCGCGCCAACCGCCAATTTTCGCCCGGCAAATCCGACTTTTTCCCAACCCCCTATTCCGATTCGCGCACCGGCAAAATGGCCGGCGTGGAGATCATGGCCACGCAATTCGCCAACTTGCTGGAAGATAGTTTTATCGAAATACCTGCGCCGGGTTGGCTAATATCGAGCTTATTCGGCTTGCTTATCGCCCTGTTGCTGGTCGGATTTGCCGGCTGGCCAGGCATCGTCCTCAGCCTGGTGTTAGCCTCGGCTTATGCCGGCTCGGCTGTCTGGTTGTTCGGCCAGCGCCATTGGTGGTTGCCGGTCGCCGGGCCGCTATTAATTCAATTGCCAGCGTCCTGGCTTCTCAGCTTGGCCTGGTCGCGCTACGACTTAATGCGCGAACGCGGGCGCATACTTGAATTCGTCAGTAGAGTGTTTCCGCAATGGGTCGGCATGTTGCCCGCAGCGCCGGGGCAATGGACGGAAGCCGGTATCGCTGGAACTGAAAAAGATGTTTCCGGTTTATGTCTGGCCACCGACATAGAAGGCTATACCGCCATCGCCGCCCAACACTCGCCACGAGAAATGTGGGAGCTATTGAATACCTATTACCAAGTGCTAGGGCATCCGGTAGTGTCGCATGACGGTGTGATCGCCGACGTCACTGGAGACGCGATGATGGCAGTGTGGTTCGATGCGCCGGCCAGCAAGCAACGCCACGCTGCCTGTTTCGCCGCCTTGGAAATGGCCACGGCGGTGGAATCGTTTAATCTATCCTCCAGTCTGGCACCACTCGCCACCCGCATCGGTTTGTATGAAGGCGAACTCACGCTGGGCAGCCTGGACGCCGGCACCTCCAGTCATTACCGGGCTATTGGTGATACGGTCAACACCGCCTCGCGGATTCAGGGTGTGAACAAGTATTTAGGTACGCGGATTCTGGCATCGCACAGCATCGCCGCCGATTTGGACGGTATCGTCTCCCGTCCGGTGGGTTCGTTTCGCGTCGTTGGCCGTGCGGAGCCTTTGAATCTAGTGGAAGTCGTCGGGGTAAAAATCAGCGGCGATCCCCCACCGAACGAAGTACATCGCATCTTTGCCGACGGTTTGGCAGCGTTCAAGGAAGGTGTGTGGCCGGAGGCTGTCCGCCTATTTCAAGCGGCACTCGCTCTCGACGCCAACGACGGCCCCAGCAGATTTTATCTGCAAAAAGCTTTGCACTATAGTGAAATGCCGCCGTTGGCATGGAATGGGATCGTGGTGTTGGATAGCAAATAAACCGCCGCAGCGATATCTAACTTCCGTTACTCCATGGCGCTTCAGCAGAACAATCAGAGCGTGTTAGCCGCTTTCAACGGCGGGGTCTTGAGCCCAGTCCGGCAATTTCATTCGCCAATTCGATACTAAACCTTGTCAAGCACCGGCTTTGCGCAGCGACACTGGCTTCAGCACCCTTACCTGCCGCTTCGCTGCACTCAAAGCGTTTGCCGATCACCGCTTCATCGGCTTTTTTCAATTGCCATTGCACGGAGAAGCGGCTTTGGCCGCTGGCGGTTTGATGCAACTCGAGAATATCGAAGCTGATTTGGTAATCGATAGCCTGGCGCGGTGCCCATGGATAGCGAACCACTTGTTCTATGCCCAGTTGCTTGGCTAAAGAAAGCCGCAAAACACGAGCAATATTGTCATCCAGACGTTCGGCCCAGCGATTTTGGTCGTCCAGTTGGTACTGATGTTCGCTCAATGCAGTGATTAGCTGCGGCCGGTCCAAATACGCCGGCAAATGAATCGGGCCCAATCCCAACACGGTATCGGCCGGTAACACGGTAGCCGACGGCGCGGCGGTTTCGGCGCTAAGCATGTAAAACTGTATCGGCTGGCTACTGCAAGCGGTCAGTAACAGCACTGAAAGTAGCATTGGCAAATAAATTATGTGTTTCATATTCATCCGGTTAAATCTGCTAAAAACCCAATCTATTTGCCGTATATCAACGACTCTGGCCGCCGCTCCAACGACTCTGTCAAATCCTTCAAGGAACGTGCGGCATTGCGCATTTCCACTAGGGCTTGCCCAAGTTGCGCATCCGGCGCGGCCATGGTTTCCACTGCGGTCAAAGCATTTTGAGAGCCTTCCATCATCTTGGTCGCGGCATTCAGGCTTTGTTCGGCGGCTTTCAACACCGGCAACAACTCTTTGTTAAAGTCTTGCAAAGTGGTGCGGGTCTCGGTCAGAGCGCCATTGGCATTGGTCATTAACGGCCCGATCTGATCGTTTAGCGAACTCATCAGCCGTTGGGTTTCTTGTAGGGATTTAGCCAGGGCCGCCATCGATTTCTTGGTATCGTCCGACTCCAGCAAGCCATGCATCGAATTCAAGGTATCCGCCATGTTTTTGGTAATCTCTTCCAAGGGCAACTGCCGCACCCGGTTGAAGATTTCGTCAGCGGTGTTGCGAATTTCATCGACTGTGGTCGGTACGCTGGGCAGTTCCGGCAGATTCTTGTAATCCAGTTTGACCAGATTGATCGGCTTGTCGCTATAAAAATTCAAATCCACATACAGTAGGCCGGTTAGCAAACTCTGGGTCTCCAAGCGGCCCTTTAAACCGGCATCGATCATACGTTGAGCATCCTGCATCCGCTGTTTTTTGCTGTGGCCGCCGGATTGCTGTACCGACAGGTCTTGCAGTAAGGCTGGATCGATTTCGATCACCACCGGCTTGAAAATGCGGCCGGTCGCAGAATCCATCACTAAAGAAATCTCGTTGACATTGCCGATCTGCACACCCTGTAACTTGACCGGCGCGCCGACATTCAGCCCGTTCAAAGCCGAGTCGAAAAAGATGACGAAGCGTTTTTTATCCTTAAAAAAATCACTACCGCCAAAGATCATCACCCCCGCAGTCAGCAGGATCAACGCGCCGACCAAAAACGCGCCAATGGCGAGTGGATTGGCTTGTTTGCTCACGCCGGACTCCTCATGTGTCGATGATTACTATTTTGCTCGGTTTGGTCGCCGCGATTCAAAAATCGAATCACGTTGGGGTGTTTGGATTCATGCAGCAGTTTTTGCGGGGAACCACCGTCGATATTGGTGCGGGTTTCGGCATCCAGAAACACCGAGTTGTTGCCGATCGCGAAAATACTGTCCAGATCGTGGGTCACCACCACGATGGTAGCCGACAGTGCGCTACTCAAGCTCAGAATCAGATCGTCCAGCAGTTTGGCGGTGATCGGGTCCAAGCCGGCCGACGGTTCGTCGAAGAACAGAATCTCCGGGTCCAGGGCCATCGCCCGCGCCAAGCCGGCGCGCTTTTGCATGCCGCCGCTCAGTTCGGAGGGATAATAGTCTTCAAAGCCGGCTAAACCGACCAGCGCCAACTTATAGGAGACAATCTCCCGCACCTTTTTTGGTGGCAACTGAGTGGCTTCGGTAATTGGCAGCGCCACGTTTTCGGCTAAGGTCATCGAGCTGAGCAAAGCACCGCTTTGAAACAACACCCCGGTGCGCGCCAAAATTTGTTGGCGGGCTTTGGGGTTGGCTTGCCACAGTCCTTGCTCGCCATAACAGACATCGCCTTTTGCCGGCGATTTCAAGCCTATCATATGCCGCAATAAGGTGGTTTTCCCGCAGCCGTTACCACCCATGATGATAAACACATCGCCGCGGTTGATCGTAAAATTCAGATCGCGCTGAATCACGAAATCGCCGTAAGTCATCGTCAAATCTTTTACGGTGATGCAGGCTTCGGCCATCGTCAAATCCCCAGCCGGTTGCAGATGATGGTCATCACCGAGTCGGCCACCACGATAAACACGATGGCCGTCACCACCGCCGAAGTGCCGGCATCGCCGACCGCCGAGGCGCTGCGGCCGCACTGCATACCGCGCATACAACCCGACAGCGCGATCAAAATCCCGAACACCGAACACTTCACAAAGCCGATAATAAAATCCTTCATCTTAACGGCGTGGGCTGTGCGGTCCAGATACTCGGTCAACGACACATCAAAAAAATTCACCGTCACAAA
Organism: Methylomonas sp. 11b; assembly: GCF_000515215.1. Classification (NCBI taxonomy): domain Bacteria; kingdom Pseudomonadati; phylum Pseudomonadota; class Gammaproteobacteria; order Methylococcales; family Methylococcaceae; genus Methylomonas; species Methylomonas sp. 11b. The sequence goes on along the minus strand of NZ_KI911557.1, from coordinate 241,992 downwards.
GCCGCCGCCGATGATGCCCATCAAGTCGGCGTAAAGACATAATAGCGGCATGATGATGATCAAGGCCAGCATGCGCGGCAACACCAGAAACGCCATCGGGTCCAGGTTCATGGTTTTTAGCGCGTCGATTTCGCTGTTGACATGCATCGTGCCGATTTGGGCGGCATAGGCCGCGCCGGTGCGGCCTGACATGATGATTGCGGTCATCAAGCCGCCCATTTCCCGAGTCATGCCCAGACTAACCAGGTTGGCGATGTAGATTTGCGCGCCGAACAAAGACAGTTGCACCGCGCCGACGAAGGCCAGAATCAAACCCACCAACAAGCTGATCAAGGTAACAATCGGCAACGCCGATGGTCCGCATTCTTGAATATACAGCCATAAATCCTGGCGGCGAAAATGCGCTTGACCCCGCATGGTGGCAAAAGTGCTGATGATCATTTCGCCGACAAAGATCAACATCTCCTTGCCATGCTGAACCGCTTTGCCGGTGCTGACTACGAAAGCCTGCGACCAGGAGGTCTGAGTTTGGTCACGGTGCGCATCGACGCGCTCCGGCACGGCGGAAACCAGCGTCAATAAGCCCTGAATCGAGGTTGGCAGGGTAGATTTATCGACCGCGACAACTTTTTGCGAAGCGTAGTCAATCAGTTTGATTAACTCTGTGACCAGCATGCTGTCCCAACGCCCCAGGGCCCCGGTCGAGAAGACGATTTTTTCGATAGCATTGGTTTCAATCTGCGCCAATACCGGTTCCAGCGGGGGTAATTGCGCATCCAGCACCCAGTCTCCGGATAGCGCAATTTCCAAGGCCTTTGCCTGACGAATCGCGCTGATGGCACAAGTTGGAGCACTATGGGTGGCTGGCGGTAGGATCTTTGAATTTTTCATCCCTGTTGGTACTAATAAAACTTAGCCACAAGTATGCGCAGAACGCCGACGCATGGCAATAGCCGACAGATAAGTATTTTTAGCGCAACACGCCTAAAAATAGCCTGATGCAACTGCTTTAACTGCATGCCCCCGCATGCTCAAAATCGGCATGTCGGCAGCGCAAAGCTTATCAGGACCTATCAAATTTTCGCCAATTCGCGAATTTCCCAGTCGGCCTTGATTTGCAAAATTTGCGGTTGGATATCCAGAAAACAGGCCACCATCGCCGGATCGAAATGCTGCCCGGCACCGTCGCGGATAGTCGCGACCGCCTTCTCGACCGGCCAAGCTTCCTTATAGGGCCGGCGCATGGTCAATGCGTCGAACACATCGGCCACTCCGACAATACGCACCGATTCGGGAATGCTTAGGCCCGCCAGCCCATTTGGGTAGCCGGTCCCATCCCATTTTTCGTGATGCGACAAGGCCACTTCGGCCGCCAGTTTAAAAATCGGTGCATCGCTTTTCGACAGAATATCGTAACCAATCTGGCAGTGCCGGCGCATGATGCGCCATTCTTCCTCATTTAACGCACCTGGTTTACTCAGTACCGCATCGGGCACGCCGATTTTGCCGGTATCATGCATCGTCGCGGCAAACTCCAGCAATTCGGCGTCGGCACAACTCCAGCCGACATTTAAGGCCAAGGCTTTAGCATAAGCGGCCATCCGCCAAATATGTACCCCGGTGTCGTTGTCGTTATAATGTCCGGCTTCGCCCAGCATATAGATTGCATCGCGGTGGCTTTTTTCCAATTGCGTGGCTCTCACTAGCGACAAATGAGTTTTCACCCGCGCGCGCACCAGACTGGGCACCACCGGCTTACTCAAGTAATCTACGCAACCCACCGCAAACCCCTGCTCCTCATCACCCAACTCAGATAAAGCGGTGACGAATATGACCGGGATGGTTTCGGTGGCCGGATCGGCTTTCAAAGCCCGACAGACTTGGTAGCCGTCCATATCAGGCATCTGGATGTCCAACAAAATTAAACTCGGCCTATGCTTGGCAACCGCCAGCAGAGTTTCCTGACCGTTACGCGCAAACACCAAATGATATGTAGGCTCGAGAATTTCGCGGAGTATCGCCAAATTCGCGGGTTCGTCATCCACGATCAAAATAGGATTATTAGGCATGGGTATTTTACTGAGTTGGTATATCGAGCTGGTTTATTAACGCCAAAGCTAAGCTTTCAGCTTCCCGAAAATTATAGTCGCGAATTTGCGTAGCGAGCGGCGCCAATAAATCGGCGTCAACCAAGCCCTCCAGTTTAACCATTACGCGTTCGGCATGACCTGGGTTGTCTTCATCCAGCGCCGTTAATAGTTCGTCCAGCAAGAATTTGGCCCCACCCAGCGCTTCGGCATGGGTGTGATGATCAAGCGCTGGTATTGTGTTTCGGCTTAAGTTGCCGATGCTGCTGATAACCACGTCAAGCGCCTGTTGCAGCGCTGCGGAGGCCGCAGCTAGAGGCTCACCGCGATTCAAGGCCGTTTCCAGTTCGGCGCTGCGTTTGGCTACATCCGTCAGTGCCAAACCATAAGCAGCGCCTTTTAGCTTGTGCGCCAAGGCCGCTACCTCGGTAAGCTTCCCTTGCTCTGCTGCAGCACTGATTTCCTGTCCGGCAGCGCGATACTGATCAATAAAGTATGTTAGATAGGATTGATATAGATCAAGCTTATGCCACATTTTTAGGCCGGCGTTAACATCGATTCCTGGCCAATCGTCTTGGCCAGGATTTGTCGGCGCAATCAGGGGGACGGATTGGTCGCTGGAAATTACCTCGTCACGCCGATCACCGGATGCAGGCAGCGTAAGTCCGAGAAGCGATTTTCTTCCTGCCCAACGCGTGATCAAAGCCAGCATTTGCGGTACGTTAAAGGGCTTGGCGATAAAATCGTTCATACCCGCTTCCAGCGCTGCATCCTGCAAGTTTTTAAATGCGCCGGCCGTGAGTGCCAGGATGGGCAAATCAGACCACGTCGGGTTTTCACGTATCCGCCGAGTGGCGGCATAACCGTCCATGCGCGGCATTTGCACATCCATCAACACCAAATCCACTGCGTCAGGATGGTTAAGCAGCCAATCCACGGCGTCTTGACCGTCGCTTGCTAAACTGACTTGCGCCCCCTCGGACTCCAAAATCCGCCTGGCCACTTCGCGATTGATGTCGCTATCGTCCACTACCAATATCCGCAAACCTTGAATCCGCGTGCCCGCCGAATTAGGCGATGTATCGGGCGCGGCTAACGGCAACGGTGGCTGCGGCGCTTTTGACAATACCGCCGCGACAGCGTTATACAATGCTGAGGGCGTTACCGGTTTACTTAATATCCCATCGACATGATTCATGTCGGCATGAGCGGCCAGCCGTTCACGGGAATAGGACGCGCTGATCATCAGAATAATGGCTATTTGCGGCTGATCGAGCTCAACAGCGGACAGAGACGCGCGGATAGCTTCGGCTGCGCTGATGCCGTCGGCTCCCGGCATGGGCCAATCCAGCAATACCACATCATAGGGATCAGCGCTCTCAAGACTGGCTAACAGCTCGACGATTGCCGCCTGGCCCGAAGCGACCAGAGTGGTATCCCAATCAAGACCCCGCGCCGACATATGCACCGCTTCGCGCGTATTCTCGCAGTCATCGACCACCAGTAATTTCAAATTGTGCAAGGGCGGGATGGCTTGCGTCGGATTGAAATCCAGGTGGCGCTGCAAGCGCAGCACAAACCAAAACTCGCTGCCTTGGCCGGCGACACTGCTTACCCGTAACTCGCCACCCATCAAATCCACCAACTGGCGACAAATTGTCAAGCCAAGGCCGGAGCCGCCAAAGCGGCGGCTGATCGTATTGTCAGCCTGGGTAAAGGCGGCAAACACATCATCCAACTGCGGTTCTGAAATACCGATTCCGGTATCACGCACGGCAAAGCGCACCGCTACCGTATCGCCGTTTTGCCAGTCATCGACAGTAACCCGCAACACGACTTCGCCGCGTTCGGTAAATTTAATCGCATTGCCGAGTAAGTTGATCAAGACTTGCTGGATACGCAAGCCATCGCCAATTAGGGCATCGATACCCGCTGGCGGGATGATGATCAATTCCAGATTTTTGTGGTCGGCCGATGCCGTCATCAATGCCGCGAGATGATCGAACATATCGCTGAGCCGGAAAGGTAGGTTTTCGATTTCCAGGCGTCCGGCTTCGATTTTGGAAAAGTCCAGAATATCGTTAATGATCGCTAACAAGGAGCGCCCGGCATCGCGAATTTTCCTCACCAAACTGCGTTCTTCTTCGTTCAGGGCGTGCTGTTCCAGTAAATAACAAAAGCCCAGTACCGCATTCATGGGCGTGCGGATTTCGTGGCTCATATTCGCCACAAAACTGCTTTTTACCCGCGTCAAACGCTCTGCGCGCTGCAATGCTTGATTGAGTTCTTCCGTACGTTGTTCGACCAAGTTTTGCAAATGATCCCGATATTGCAGCAGTTCCATCTCTTGTTTTTTACGCACGCTGATGTCCTGTACCGTAGCAACCCGGTACATCACCTTTTGTTCTGGATTTTTAACGCTGACCAAATCCACCGCCACATCAAACTCAGAGCCATCCTGGCGTCGATAAACCGATTCGTAGCGTATTTTGCCGAATTGGTCGGCTTCATGGAGATGGCGTCGGGCCGACTCGACGTGTTCAGGCGCATACAGGGACAGAATCAATTGACCTTCAAACTGATCGGCGTTGTCGTAACCCAACATGTCGGCGAACGCCGGATTGCAGGTCACTAGACGCCCAGTCTCGGGATTGCCTATGGCTATGCCATGCCCGCAATAGCGGAAAGCATCGATCCAACGTTGCTTTTCGGCGGCCGCGAGTTTGGCCTCGGTGATGTCTTGCACTGTCCCAATTAAACGCAAGGGTTGACCATCGGCCGTGGTCTCCAGTTTGGCTTTGGACAACACCCAACGCTGCTGGCCTTGCGCGGTGCAAATACGGTATTCCAAACCGTTACCGCTATTGCCCGCCAAACAGTCCTGATGCCAGGCGCTTCTGGCTGCACGATCATCGGGATGCACGGTATCCAACAGCTGTTCCATGGATAAAGCTTGATCGGTTTCGGGTGATAGGCCAAACAGCCGGAAGGTTTCCTCGCTCCACATCGCTTGCCCGCCCGGTAGGTAGCGGACCCACGAACCAATATGAGCGACGGCCTGAGAATCTGCCAACAACCGTTCTTTTTCTATCAGGCTTTGTTCGATTTGCCGGCGTTCGGTGATGTCTAAGACAATACCTCGATAGAGTAGCGGCCGACCTTTCTCATCCAACTCTGGTTGCCCACGCGACATTAGCCAGCGTTCCCGGCCGTCAACCAGTTCGGCAAGCCGCCATTCCACGTTCAACTCGATATTTTGCTGTACCGCTTGGTGAATTGCCGCTTGCGCGATGGCGCGATCATCCGGATGCACAGTGGACAGCCAGACGTCGTAGCAGGCTTGGCAAGAAAACGGTTCCAAGCCGTACAAGCGCCATAGACCTTCATCCCATTGATTTTCGTTGGTCTGTAAATTCCACTCCCAGATACCGGCGTTGGCAGCGCGTAGCGCTTGGTTCAAACGCCGGTGATTAACATCCGATTCCAAACTGGCCATTCGCTGCAACTCAGTTCTGGAGCGGCGCAATTGTTCGAAAGCCAGATTAAACGACAGCCCCATCAAGGCAAAAATAGCCGTGGAATAGTAAGAGCGCACCTCCGCAACATAAAAACTTCCCTCAGGCGGGATAAAAAAATAGATCCCAATTGAAACGGCGATGGCTGTTGCAATTAGGCCGCTAAGTAACCCTCCCAAGTAGGCACTTAAAAATACCGCCGGGTAAAACAATATCCAGGTCAGTGGCGACAGTGCGGACCATAGCGACCATTGCAGTAAACCAGCGGCGATAGGAATCGCCAAAGACAGGACCGAAGTCGAGTTTATTGGCATTTGGCGGAAGCGGATGTTAAGCATGACGATGAAACTGCCGGCAATCTGCACTTGCGGACTGCAAACAACGCCAGAACTTATGCATACAAAACCATGCTGACAGTCACTCTATTGCCGATGCCACGGTAATTCAGGCGGTCAGATGCCAAGCTGTTGGCTTTTAACGATATCGCTGCGGCGCGATGGCGGGGGTTCTTGATGTCGTGCAGCGTGTCTAGCGGCTGTCGTGCAGTGCTGGCAGTCAGGGTTTTAGACCTCGAGTCTTGCACACGCAGTTCCGCAAGTGCCGACCAACACGTTTCGTCACCCCCTATTGGAAACTTGTGCGAACCGAAAAGCATGCGCCCCTCTAAATTTTATTGGTACCAGTCTAACGCGTTAGCTTACCAGATGAGTTTGTTGTGGCAAATATCTAGGGCTGGCAATCTCAACAGATTAAGGGGTATCTGAAGCTAGTAGAGTTTTTGATGGCACCGAATAAACGGATTTCGCACGCTATAAAAAAGCCCCTGAGCAGGGGCTTTTTGTTTGTTATCAGGTGTCCGTTAAAATGGAATATCGTCGTCGAAATCGTCATAAGAAGCCGGCGCCGCTGGCGAGCCTGACGGCGCGGACGGGCGATTGTCGTAACTGCTGGCCGGCGGCGTATTGTTGTCTGAATAGCTGGCGGTACCGCCGCTCTTGCTGTCGAGCATATGCATATTGTCGGCCACGATTTCCGTCGTATAACGCTCCTGACCGTCCTGGCCTTGCCATTTTTGCGTGCGAATCCGGCCTTCTACATAACATTGGCTGCCTTTTTTCAGATACTCGCCGGCGATTTTCGCCAGACCGCTGAAAAACACCACCCGATGCCATTCGGTTTCTTCCTTACGTTCATTGGTGTTGCGGTCTTTCCAGCGGCGGCTGGTGGCTAAGCGGATGGTGGTAATGGCATCGCCGCTCGGCATATAGCGGACTTCCGGATCGGCGCCGAGGCGGCCGATCAGCATAACTTTATTGAGCATGGTGTTCTCCGTGTAAAAATTGCGAGTAACAGCGGCTTACTGCCACTGCTTCAAAAAAATACCTAGTTGGTTTTTGTCGAGCTGCTGGTTATCGACTTTCAAATACGCGGCATTTTCTTCAAAATGCAGCCGTACTTCCTCAATGCCGTTAATCGCTAACAACTGCTTAGAAAATTCCTCTCCACGTTCGGGTTTGACCGCTTGCAATGACAACAGCAAGTTGGCCCAATAGCGCGGGGGCGACATGAACAGCGCGATCACTATCCAACTGGCGGCGATGCCCGCCGAAAACATAAACACCGCCGCGGCACCGAATTCACCGTACAACCAGCCGCCGGCGCCACCGCCCAAAAACGCGCCTAGGAATTGGGCGCTGGAATAGATGCCCATGGCCGTACCTTTGAGATCGCCGGGCGCGGTTTTGGAAATCAGTGAGGGCAAGGTCGCTTCCAACAGATTAAAACCGCAGAAGAAAACCCACAAGCAGGCAATCAAGCCGATCAACTCGCCGTGAAATAACACAAAGCCAATGTTAGCTAACACCAAGGTGGTAATAGCGCCGATAAATACTTTTTTCATCTGCCGTTTTTTCTCGGCGATGATCACGAAAGGGATAATCATCGCCATCGACGTCACCAACACCGGCAGATACACCATCCAGTGGCTGCCGCCTTGCAGACCCGCATCCCGCATCAGTAGCGGCACCACGACGAAACTAGCCATCAGAATCAAATGCAGCGCAAAAATGCCATAGTTCAGGCGCAGCAAATCGGCATTTTTGATGACCGAACCCAGTTCAGAAGGGATGTATTCGGCATCGCGGTGCGTGGTAATTTTTTCGGGGTTAGGCACGACGAACAGAATCACCAAAATTGCCAGCGCCGCCAGTACGGCAATCATCCAGAAAATACCGGCAATACCAAAATGATGGGCAATAATCGGACCCATCGTAATCGCCACGCTAAAGGAAACACCAATGCTGGCACCTATCGTCGCCATGGCTTTGGTGCGGTGTACTTCTTGAGTCAAGTCGGCCAGCAAAGCCATTACGGCAGCGGAAATCGCCCCGCAACCCTGCAAGGCTCGCCCGATCAAAACGCCATAAATATCGGTAGCCAGCGCGGCCCAAATGCTACCCGCCACGAACAGAATCAGTCCGATCACAATCACCGTCTTACGGCTGAAACGGTCGGACAGCAAACCGAACGGAATTTGCAGGATGGCTTGCGTCAGGCCGTAAATACCCATGGTCAAACCGACCAATTTGGGTGTTGATCCGGGCATTTGTTCGGTGAACAACGACAACACCGGCAGCAGCATGAACAAACCCAGCATTCTGAGAGCATAGATACTGGCCAGCGATACGGTAGCCCGCTTCTCCATGGCCGTCATCGGACTGGTAATATCCTGAACCTGTGTCAAACCCAAACTCCCCTTTTGCGTCGAATCTTTAAAGTTGGCTATAGTACCAGTTTATTCAAATCCTCGGAATTCATGACCGCAGCCAGCGGCGGATTTACCCCTAAACCGGCAGCTATCAAATCAAATACGCCAACACCCTATCCTCTAAACAACATACGCGCCGATTCGTATCTCAAGACCAACTCGCGCCAATTCAGTGCATCGCGCACCAAGTTTGAGAGTGTTCTTTCAAATATGGCTACAACACCTACCAACCCTACTAATCACTCGCCAAGGCCGTTTTGGCCAAAGTATGCGAACCTCTGACGTCATTTCGACTCATGAACATAATTTAAAGCTAATAAACAAGATTAACGTCCAGGGAATACGTCAAAAACGCCATTTTTAAACTCAGCTCGCTGGCTAACCGTCTTTGCATGCCATTCAACGCCTACCCGCCGTCAGCCGGCACAATTACTGCTTGTAGATACCATGCGACTAGCACCAGACCCTACTTCATCTATCCTGAGGCCTATGCCTTATTCCGATATCTCCCAGGTTTTCAGTTCTAGCCTGCAGAAGTTATTGCAGGATAGAGAACGCATGTTAAGTACCTTGATGAGCAACTTGAAAGGTATGGTTTACTGCTGTCTGGTAGACCAACATTGGACAATGGTTTTTGTCAGTGAAGGTTGCCAAGCGCTCACTGGCTATAGCGCAGACGACTTATTGTTTAACCGCCGTATCACATACGAAGAACTAACCCTAGAAGACGATAGGATTTGGATTCGCGAACACATCAACGCCGCGGCGCTTAGCGGCGAACAATTCGAGTTGGACTACCGCATCACCCACGCCAATGGCAGCATTCGTTGGGTCAGGGAAAGTGGCGTCGCCCTGTTTAACGAACAAGGTGAATTGGAGGCCTTGGAAGGTTTTATCCAAGACATTACCGCGCACAAGCAAAGCGAGCAACTGGCACGTGAAGCTGAGGAGCGCTACCGCTCCATTTTCGAAAATGCCATCGAAGGGATTTATCAAACCACACCGGCCGGCCAATACTTAAATTTCAATCCGGCCTTAGCCCGCATTTACGGCTACGACTCCACCGACGATCTGATGCGCGCCATCAGCGACATTCAAACCCAAATCTACGTAGAGCCGGGCAAGCGCGCAGAATATATCGCCATGATGCAGTGTGATGGTCGGGTGCTGAATTTTGAAGCCCAGGTTTACCGGAAGAACGGCGACATTATCTGGATCACCGAAAACGCTCATGAAGTGCGAGACTTAAACGGCAATTTGCTATTTTATGAGGGCACCGTCGAGGATATTTCCGAGCGCAAACAATACGAGCAGCAGATCGAATATCAAGCCACGCACGACACCCTCACCGGGCTACCTAATCGCACTATGCTGGCCGATCGGCTGCAACAGTGCATGCATTTTTGCGACCGCTATGCCAACAAATTAGCGGTGGCCTTTGTCGATCTCGATCAATTCAAACTGATCAATGACAGCATGGGCCACCATGTGGGTGATCAGCTGCTGGTGACCATGGCCGAGCGTTTGGGCGCGTGCCTGCGTGAATCGGATACGGTTGTGCGGCTGGGCGGTGACGAATTTGTACTGTTGCTCACTAACGTGCAAAAAATAGAAGATCTTACCCACACCATGCAACGCATCCTCGCCGCGGTGGTAACACCGTGTATGATCGATGGTCGCGATTTTGTCGTCTCTTGCAGCATCGGCATTGGCATTTATCCGGACGACGGGCACGACCCCAATACCTTACTCAAACATGCCGACTCCGCGATGTACAAGGCCAAGCAATTAGGTCGCAATAATTTTCAGTTTTTCACCCCGGAGTTGAATCAAGCCTTAACCACCCGAATCAAGATCGAGTACCGCCTGCGCCACGCCATCGAAAACGAAGAGTTTTTATTGCACTTTCAACCTAAGGTGGATTTTGCCACCGGCGCTATCTGCGGCACCGAAGCCCTGATCCGCTGGCAACCGCCGGGCGAACCGCTAATTTCCCCAATGAGTTTTATTCCAGTGGCCGAAGAAACCGGGCAAATTGAAGAAATCGGCCGCTGGGTTTTGATCAATGCTTGCCGAAAAGCCTGTGAATTCCAGCAACGCACCGGCTGCAAGTTTCCCGTCGCTGTCAACGTCTCCCCCAGACAGTTCCGGCAACTCGATTTGGTCTATACCGTAAAATCGGTATTGCAAATAACCGGCATCGATCCCCAGTACCTGGAATTGGAAATTACCGAAAGCAGCCTGGTCCATGACACGCGACATTTCATTCAAACCCTGCACGATCTGAAAGCCTTGGGCGTTAAACTCGCCATAGACGATTTTGGCACCGGCTATTCCAGCATGGCCTATCTGAAAGATTTTCCGGTTGATCGGCTAAAAATCGACAAAGTATTTGTCGGCAATCTGGAAACAGAGCCGACGAATGTTGCCATTCTCAAGGCCATTATCGCTCTTGGCCATGGTTTGAACATAAAAGTGGTCGCCGAAGGCGTGGAAACGGCGTATCAGCAGCAATCTTTGCAGGACATGGGCTGCGACGAGTTACAAGGCTACCATTTCAGCAAACCCTTAACGGCAGAATCCTTTGTGGCACTTCTAAAACAACAGGATGCTGAGTTGATTGCTGCCCCCATCGGCATCTATGTTTAGCGACTAGATAAATCGACGAGCAGCAAATCCGCTTTGCTCGAGGCGAACCATTCCCCGTATAGTATCCCGTTGTCAAAAACTCTAGGAATGCACAGCAGTGGACACCATCAGCATACGCGGCGCCCGCACTCATAATCTAAAAAACATCGATCTGGACTTGCCGCGCGACAAGTTGATCGTTATCACCGGCCTGTCCGGTTCCGGCAAGTCGTCATTGGCTTTCGACACCATTTATGCGGAAGGCCAGCGCCGCTACGTCGAATCGCTGTCGGCTTATGCCCGCCAGTTTTTATCGATGATGGAGAAACCGGATGTCGATCATATCGAAGGCTTGTCACCGGCGATTTCCATCGAGCAAAAATCCACCTCGCACAATCCACGTTCAACGGTTGGAACGATTACCGAGATTTACGATTATCTGCGTTTGTTGTACGCGCGGGTCGGCATTCCGCGTTGTCCGGAGCACGGCGTATCCCTGGAAGCGCAGACCGTCAGCCAGATGGTCGATCAAGTGTTGGCGCAGCCGGAAGGCGAGCGCTGGATGTTGCTGGCGCCGGTGATCAATGACCGCAAGGGCGAGCACGTACTGCTATTGGAAGACCTGAAAGCCCAAGGTTTTTTGCGCGCCCGCATCGACGGCGAAGTTTACGAGTTGGACGAGCCCCCTGCCCTAGATTTAAAGAAAAAACACACCATCGAAGTGATCGTCGACCGCTTCAAAATCCGCGACGACATTGCCTTACGCTTGGCGGAATCCTTCGAAACCGCGCTGCGCCTGTCTGAGGGCTTGGCAATTGCCGCTTCAATGGAAAGCGATCAACAACTATTGTTCTCCGAGCGTTACGCCTGCCCACATTGCGGCTATAGCCTCAGCGAACTGGAACCGCGCATCTTCTCCTTTAATAACCCGAAAGGCGCCTGTCCTAGCTGCGACGGCCTGGGCGTGCGGCAGCATTTCGATCCGCAGTTGGTGGTGCATAATCCGGAAATCAGCCTGGCCGGTGGCGCGGTGCGCGGTTGGGACCGGCGTAATGCTTACTACTACCAGATTATTTGCGCACTGGCCGCGCATTACGATTTCGACCCGGAAGCGCCGTTTTCGCATATCTCCAAGGACATTCAGGCCGCTATTCTGTACGGCAGCGGCGAAGAGAAAATTAGTTTTACCTTCCAGATGGGTAACGGCAAACCCAAAGCCAGCCGGCATGCCTTCGAAGGCATTATTCCGAATATGCAGCGCCGCTACCATGAAAGCGACTCGCAAATGGTCCGTGACGAATTATCCAAATATCTGGCACAACAGACCTGCTCGGTGTGCGATGGCGCGCGTTTGAATCTAGGTGCGCGCAATGTGTTTGTCGATGAACAACCTTTACATCACGTCACCCGTTTGCCGATCAAACAGACACTGGGCTTTTTCCAGCAGCTGAATATTCCCGGCCACCGTGGCGAAATCGCCGCAAAGATTAATAAGGAAATTCAGGAACGCCTGGAGTTTTTGGTGAATGTGGGTTTGGATTATCTGACCCTGGACCGCAGCGCCGACACTTTATCCGGCGGCGAAGCGCAACGCATCCGCTTGGCCAGCCAAATCGGCGCCGGCCTGGTGGGTGTCATGTACGTGCTGGACGAGCCGTCGATAGGTTTGCACCAACGCGATAACGAACGTTTGTTAAACACGCTGTATCGATTGCGCGATTTGGGCAATACGGTGATCGTGGTCGAGCACGACGAAGACGCGATCCGCGCCGCCGATCACGTGGTGGACATCGGCCCCGGTGCCGGCGTGCATGGCGGGCAAATTGTTTCGCAAGGTACGCCCGCGCATATTCTCGCAGACCCCAACTCCTTGACCGGCCAATATCTGTCCGGCGGCTTGAGCATTGATATCCCCAAAAAAACCACGCCGCGCGACCCGAGCAAACAAGTCACCATTCGCAAAGCCAGCGGCAATAACCTGCAAAACGTCGACGTCAGCTTCCCGGTGGGCTTGATGACCTGTGTGACGGGGGTATCCGGCTCCGGCAAATCGACGTTGATCAATGACACTTTATACAGCCACGCCGCCCGACTGATTAACGGCGCCAGCTGCATCCCGGCGCCGTGCGAAGCCATTGAAGGTCTGGAACAATTCGACAAAGTGGTGGACATCGACCAAAGCCCCATCGGTCGCACCCCACGCTCTAACCCGGCCACCTACACCGGCATTTTCACGCCGGTGCGCGAGTTGTTTGCCGCGACGCCGGAAGCCCGCTCCCGTGGCTACACGCCGGGCCGCTTCAGTTTCAACGTCAAAGGTGGCCGCTGCGAAGCCTGCGCCGGCGATGGCGTGATCAAGGTGGAAATGCACTTTCTGCCGGACATCTTCGTACCGTGCGACATCTGCCACGGCAAGCGCTATAACCGGGAGACTTTGGAAATCCGCTACAAAGGCAAGACCATCCACGAAGTACTGGAAATGACCGTGGAAGACGCCACCCAATTCTTCTCCGCCATCCCCAGCCTGGCCCGCAAGCTACAAACCTTGATTGATGTGGGCTTAAGCTACATCACCCTCGGCCAGAACGCCGTGACCCTGTCCGGCGGCGAAGCGCAACGGGTGAAATTGGCGAAAGAGCTATCCAAACGCGACACCGGCACCACGCTGTACATCCTCGACGAACCGACCACGGGCCTGCATTTTCATGACATCAAACAATTGCTGACCGTGTTGCACACCTTGCGCGACCACGGCAACACCGTGATCATCATCGAACATAACCTGGACGTAATCAAAACCGCCGACTGGATCGTGGACATGGGCCCCGAAGGCGGCAGCGGCGGCGGTATGTTGGTGGCGGAAGGCACGCCCAAACAGATTGCCAAGCACAAGAAGTCGCATACCGGGACGTATTTGCAGCGGTTTTTTTCGTGAATTACCGCTGAAACCATGAACGAGCTTCAAGCAGAAATAAGCCAAGCGATTCAGGCGCATGCCGCAGTCGATGCGATTTATCTGTACGGCTCCAGAGCCAAAAATACTGCCCGGCCCAATAGCGATTGGGACATTGCGGTAATTTTCAGCGATTACGAAACCGATCCGCTGGAACGGGCGGTGCGTCCGCAAATGCTGGAAGCCGAAGTCGAACGCGAATTAAAACGCTACAATCAAATCAGCATCGTCGATCTGGAAGCCGCTCCGGTCTTGTTGCAAGTTGGCATCTTGCAGTCGGCTGTCAAATGGTACGACCGCAATGTACCGCACGTTAGACGCGTCGAGCAAAGCATCTGGTCGAAATGGGAAAAGGATTATGAGAGATATTGCCTATGAACAGGCGCTGATGCGCCATCGCCGCAAAATGTTGCGTATTTTGGACGAGTACAGCCAGGAAAATATCAACACCTGGACCGAACGCGACCTGCTGGCGATACAGCGCGCACTACAAGTCTATATAGAAGCCTTCATCGGCATGGCGCGTTATTTCGTGGAGCAAAAATACCAGCTAACAGTCAGCCAGTCGCGGGAAGCGCTAGACGAATTGAAAAGCCAAGGCGATTTGCCGGCCGATCAGCATGCCGACTTGATGAAAATCCTCGGCTTCCGCAATGTGCTGGTGCACGACTACCTGGACCTCAACGACGGCATCGTGCAAGCCATTGTCACCAAAAGGCAGTATGCGATTTTGGAAGAGTGGATGGTGGTTTGGCAGCAGAAGTTGGATGAATGTGAGCCGAAATGAGTTCAATCGGTCTAGCCTTTTTGGTTCCCGCGCGCTGTGTGGTAACCAGAAAGCACCGCGCTGAGGTGCCTGAATAACCAGCCAAGCATTCCAACGCAGCGCGTTGGAACGAGACAGAACAAGTATCAACAACCTCGTTATATGCTAACAGTCAAATCGGTCGCTGAAGTCACGCCTAATCGTTTCGGAAGCGTCATATAACGCAACTATTGTTCCCGAGACTGGAGAGCAGGAACAAGGACATTTGTACATTCATTATGGAGAGCCTGTGGCAAAAATAGAGTTTCCGAAATCCCTGAGAGAACTTCTCGAGGAGAGTGATCTTCAAGCCCCCATCCGCGCCCTTGCTGACCGGGTCGGAGAAATCCTTGCAGACAATAAACTCCCATTTTTCCCCGACTACACCGACCACGGGGTTGAACATATCAACTGTGTGTTGAAATCTGAAGTTGAGCTAGTTCCAAAACCAATCTGGAAAGACAGCAAAAAGGATTCCGACCCACGCTTGCTTTGCGACGCCGACGCCGTGGTAATCATCGGCGCAACGTTGTTGCATGACATCGCCATGCATCTCAGGCCCAATGGATTTCTGGAATTAGTTGGAAAAGAGTCAAGATTTCAACCTCTACCTTGGTTCAAAGATGACCAAGAAGGCAACGTAGCCAATATTGCCTGGCAGTTGTTATGGGGGGACTATGCTCGAGAAGCAAGACGGTTTAGCGACCGTCAATTGACCAACATCATAGGAGAGCAATCGGCCCGAGTTTGGAAGTTCGAAGACCTTCCTGAGGATACCGGACAATGGGAAACCAATCATTTCTTGATCATCGGCGAGTTTATACGGCGCCACCATGCTCGTCTTGCCCACGAAATTGCGATCTACGGTTTTCCAGGCCTGACAGTCGGCTCGGGTGAGGGACAGTTCCCCGCCATGGGTAAAGAGCAGGGCCACCCGTTGATGCGACTGGCCGATCTGATTGGGCTAAGCGCGCGTTCGCACGGGATGTCGCTACGCGTTTGCAAAGCTTACTTGGATTCCAGCCCACTCTACCCTGGGACCCCAAAACCAATGGGCTCCGCTGTACTTTACCCCATGGCTCTATTACGGGTAGCCGATTACCTTCAAATTGACCAACAACGTGCACCGGCAGCTTTGATGCAATTGCGGGATCCGCAAAGCCCGGTTTCCATACAGGAATGGCGTAAACACCGTGCGGTGCAGCAGATTAGTCCGGCCAGCGATCCTCGCGGCAAGATGGTCACCGTCGGCACCGATATAAGCCTGTCGCTCTATTTGCAACTGCGCGATCTGTTGTCCGGACTGCAAGCTGAAATGGACCATTCAACCGCAGTATTGGACGAGGCCTACGGCGCACGGACCGACCTCGGTCTGGATCAACTGAATCTCGCCATTCGTCGGGTCTATTCTAACCTACACAGTCCGGCGTTTCGCGATAGCCTGCCCTATATTCCGAATCGGACCGGGTATACCGCTGATCCGAATTTACTTACTCTCCTCGTCGAGCCGCTATATGGTAAAGAACCGGGCGTCGGCGTTCGCGAATTAATGCAAAACGCGGTCGATGCCGTTCGCGAATTACACGCATGGTGTAAAAACCACAAGGTCGCTATCGAATCACTCGATTTGCCAGAGCAAGAAGGCGACGTATCGATAGACTTTATCAAGCGTGAGGATGGCTCATGGTACCTGCGTGTCCGCGACCGTGGCATCGGCATGCGTGCCGATACCATTCAAAACCATTTTTTGCGAGCCGGCGCCTCATTTCGCAGCAACTCCGAATGGGCTAAAGAATTTCTCGACGATTCAGGCAAACCGCGCGTAATGCGCTCCGGGCGCTTTGGGATAGGCGCCTTTGCGGTCTTTCTGCTAGGCGCTTCTTTTAAACTTTGGACTCGGCACGTCGGCGCGGACAAATCCACTGGCAATATGTTGGAAGCTTCCGCTAATAGCCAACTCATTGAAATCCGCCGTGTCGACGATTTACCAATCGGAACCACTATCGAAGTCGAAGTCAGCAGTGAATCTATGAACGCGTTAGGGCTGGAAAGAGAAAAATATTTTCCCTTCGCAGGACCAAGGGAACAAATTGACTGGTATTGCTGGGACTGGCCCAAAGTCATTAATCGAGTGCTTCGTGGCACGAATCTCGAAAAACTAGATCAGGAATTCGTATTCCCCGTGAGGAGCAATAACTTACCGAAGGAATACGCCGTGATCTACCCCGATGGTTTCGATGCGATTTTTTGGACTTTCGAGAAATACCCCGCTCTTTCGTGCAACGGTTTAAAAATTGAAAAGCGAGGTTCCTACTCCCATACCGATTTTGATTGGCCAGGGTACATCCAAACCATAAGACCAAATATTGCTGTACTCGACAGTGCTGGAAACTTACCTTTGACCACTCAGCGCTATCAGCTCTCTCAAAAGGCCGTTCCGTTTATCGATGAGTTGGCACGAGATGTCTTATTATCCGTCATCGCTTATGGACTCATTTGCGGCCCGACATCTCGGGACGAGGCTCTTTCCTGCAAATATCGGCATCCTCTTCATAAGGATCCGGTCTCTATTTACGAATTCGGTCAAAAAAAAGATTCTCTGTTCGCTGAAGGCCTTCTACGTTGGTGTGCCACCAAAGCCGCAATGGTTCCTGTAGATCCGTGGCTTTATTCACTTCTGAATGCTGACTCCTACCTTTTGTTTGGCAGTTTGAACTCTGTCAATTCTCTAGCCGGGAGGCAACTGTCGGCGTCCACTAGTTTGTTTGAACCAATTAACGAAACCGGCCATGCCGTTTTACCATGGATGGGGACCATAAATATCGAAAGCGATGAGGATTGGCTCGATAAAACTCGGTTCTGGGTTTTTAACTTTTTCAATACGCTTGCGAGTGAAGGGATTGTAGCCCTAGGCACCGCAACAGCCATTCGCTTGGTCGCCGTCGAAAGTCAAAAAGGTCTTTTCAAGCTTGGTAAGACAGGAAGGTTCGCACCAATGGTGTATGGCTTATTCGAAGAGACGGTGACCTGGAAGACAACTAGCTGGCCCGGAGGTAGATCTCTTATTGAATTGCAAACTGGCACATCCGACTCGAACGTGCAGTTACAACCAATTCTTGAAATGATCGAAGAAGTTTTGGAAGCAAATAGAGAAGATGTAGACGCTGTTTTTGTGGCGGAGATTAAAACGACTAGTGCAAATTCGCCGGAATCTTTGATAGCCAAAATCTGGAATGAATGCCTAGGTCCTACCGCTATCCCTTTCGATCCAATTGCGCGAGAGGCTCTGATTGCCAGAGGCTACCAACATCCGGAACTAAAACGTCACATTGAAGCGTTGCAGGAAATGAAGGACACTGGCTCTAAATGGGTGTCATATACAGGCAACCATCATTGGCGTCGGTAAAATTCCGACAAACGGTCTTTATCTAAATTCGCCAATTATTTATGATGAGCCAGGTTCGGTCGATTAGTTTTCCTATTCCGCTACCGACCGCCGCTTCTCGCTTGCAGCAAGTAGCCTCGATGTAATCGAGGATTCGGAGACCTAATCCCTCGATTTCGCTAGCGCTGCATCGAGGCTACAGAAGCTCCATTCGATGGCCACTGATTAGACGTGCAATTGGCTGACAACTGTCGGATAAATAAAGCAAGAAATCTACCCAATTGACCTTGCACGGTGATTTAATCGCCCTTAAACCGCGTATAAAGAGATTCTCTTTCCCACAATGTCCCACCGCCTCGCCATCATCTCCGACACCCACGGCTTGCTTCGCCCTGAGGTGCTGGCGGCGTTGCAGTGCTGCGAGCGGATTTTCCACGCCGGCGACGTCGGCAAACCCGAGGTATTGCAACAACTGAACATATTGGCACCGGTGACAGCAGTGCGCGGTAACAACGATAAAGGGGCTTGGGCTGAGGAACTGCCCATCTGTGCCAGCGTCATGGTCGGCCAAGTTTCAATTTATTTGATCCACGATCTGGCAGAGTTGCCCATCGATCCGGTCGTGGCCGGAATTCGCGTCGTCATTTCCGGCCATTCGCATAAACCTTCGCTTCAAGAGCGTGACGGCGTACTATATCTAAACCCCGGCAGCGCGGGCCCACGCCGGTTTAAATTGCCTCTAGCAGTTGCCGAACTGATCATCAACGATAAGACAGTCGAGGCCCGGATCATCGAGCTGGAAGTATGACGCGATTCGCGGGAGCCAGTGATCGATTGCTGATCAGCATTTACGCCAGCGAACTGAGCGGCTGGCATTATGCAGTGGTACGCAGTAGATTGTGCGGCCGCGCTATTTGAACTGAAGTTGGCCGCCGGTGCCGGCGCCGTCTTTGACTTCCTGGGCTTTGTAATTCCTCAAAGACTGCACCAGGTTGTTGTAGGCATCAAAAAACGCTGCGGCGGTGGATATGCCTTCCGGGGTTCGGGTAAAGCTCGCCAAGCCAAAGCCGCCTGCAGCATTCTCGCCTAAGAATCCGCCCCACCCGGAAGCCTGCAAAGCATTGGCGGTTGCGCTGCCCTGGGAAATGCCGATTTGTACTGTCGAGCGGATATCGATCAAGGTCAGAGCTACGTCCGTACTGCGTTTATCGGCTGCGCCCGCCGCAGCGCCCGCCAATGCGTCTATAAAAATCCCGCCCAACGAGATTTGCCCTGGCGGGGCGTAATGCTGATACATGCCGCCGCCGTAAAGGCCGGCTCTGTTGCCCTGGGTGGATTCGTTGAGGACGATGACCTGCGGTTCCAGCAGATAATCGGCGGCGACCCGTTGGCCTTTTTGCTGTTTGGAGCCGGCCCGGTACTCACCGGATTCACGTTGCTGTGAGGTAATGGCATTGAGTAATGCCAAGGTGGCCTGATTGCCGATGCCGGTAATCACAAAGCAGTTGGATTGCTGCACCGCCAAACGAATCAATGGGTCAAGGGTGGTTACGGCGCTGGCACCGGTGATACGGCCGTCGCTGACCGCCAGGGTACCTAATGGGCTGGCGCAATGTTCCAGCGTTTTATTGGCATTGACGCTGGTAGCCCCACCCGCCGAACCGCTAATGAGGTTGGCACTGCCGCCGGTTTGTACACCCGGTTTTGTACAAGCGCTCAACGAAATCATCACTGCCAGCCAGCTTAGTTGTTTGGTTTTTATGCAGATCATACCAACACACCCCTGTCGAAATTAGCAAGCTCGGAAACTGAAATTTAGCACTCTGAGAAAATGTTAGAGTAAAACCCTAGGGGAATGCAAACAAATCGCAGTGTGTGTTAAATGCCAGGAATTTCACCGCCAAATTACGGCGCTTCGACTCCTACCCACGAGACTCCTAGAGGTTCTACTTTTAAGGGCAAAGCTCCGAAACTTTGCCTGCCTAGGCAAAGCTAACGAACGAATTAACCGAAACTCGAAAAGCCCCAAAATGACTTATTATCGGAAAGGTTTCGCCGTCGCCCGTGCAACTGGCTATGCGATAGCAGCAAGGCAAAACCAGAGGCGTGGGCACTGGGTTCGGCATTGGAAGATAGGGAATCGCATACATACAGCGATTATTTGAATTGGCCGGACGATATACGTTAAGAGCTGATTGATGGCGACGCTTATTGATATCACCGGCACCTGATTTGCCGCATCAGGATGTGGCGGGGGAAACTTATTTCCAAACTCGGCAAGCACTAGCGGGCAAATCCTACCGTGCTTTTATCGCACCCGTCGATGTGCGTTTACCCAAAGCCCAGGAAGCGGACGATTCTATTGACACAGCCGTGCAGCCCGACGTATTGGTACGTGTGCTGTTACTGTATTTTTGGGTGTTACTGTATGTTTACGCAGTAACTTAGACGATCTCACTAAATCTACGCGCATAAAAAACCATAAGTTCTTATGTGTAAAGGACTTATGGTTAATCTGGATACTGCTAAAGCTATAAATGGTGGCGATACCGGGGATCGAACCTGGAACCTCGGGGTTATGAAACCGGCATTTTAATTTTTTATATATAAAATTCAATGACTTACAACTCTTGCCAAGTTCAAAAACAGCCTGAATTAGCGGTATTCAGCGTAACTTCATTTCAGAGCCGTTGCAAAAATGGTAGCAGTGCTACCAGGCGAGTCCATATAGTCGTCATGCCAGTTCGTTTACTGGGAATAGTTTGTATTGCATAACTCCGGACTACGTGAACAAATTGTTATAGTGCAATCTTCATGTCTTATGCCTAAGACACACCCATTCGGATTGAAGTGTATCGATTTATTTAAGCGTATACATCGTTCGTAGTATATTTATGAATAAATTGATACATTCGAGATTCACAATGGATAAAATCAAAAAATCCTTTTTCACCGGGTGCTGGCTCTCCGCTCAACGTTAAGATTAATACTTTGGGGGGGGCGCTGCTCGCCAGTCTAATCAAAAATGGCATGGTCTTTAGTCCGTCCCACGGCGACATGGCCTTTACCGTACCCTTGTTCCACGAATTCATGCGCCGCGCCATGTCCGATTTCCATATCTGAAGCGGGTGAACACTGTCGCGCGCCGCAACCACACCTGATTTATTTTGATTTATGAAAGTCCTGATTTATAACGAGCTCGACCCTAAGTCCATTCCGGGTTTTGCAAAAATGCAAGGCTATCTGGAAAATGACGACTTCAAATCGGCAGAGGTCAAAAAGGTCGGTGACAATCTCTACCGGGCCCGACTTAACCAGCGCGATCGCTTGTTGTTTGCCATCTATCGTTATCAGGAACAACGCTATGCGCTGATTCTGGAATTCATCAAAAACCACGTTTACCAGGATTCGCGATTTATGCGTCAGGTCAGCACGATCGATGAAACCAAAATTCCCGACATACCGTCGATACCGATCGGCGAAGAGGCGGCACTGGTTTATCTCAACCCTCAGCAGCCGCGTTTCAACCTGCTGGATAAAATCATCTCTTTCGACGATCGCCAACAAGCCATATACGACGTACCACCGCCGCTGATCGTGATCGGTTCGGCAGGCAGCGGTAAAACTGCGCTGACGCTGGAAAAAATGAAACACGCGGTGGGCGAGGTGTTATATGTCACCCAGTCGGCTTATCTGGTCAACAACGCGCGCGACCTGTATTACGCTCACCAGTACGACAACCCCGAGCAACAGATCGATTTCCTATCGTTTCAGGAGTTTCTGGAGAGCATCCAGGTGCCGGCGGGCAAACCGGTCAGCTTTGCGGCGTTTCAGAGCTGGTTCAACCGTTTTAGCCAAGGCCATGGGCTGAAAGACGCGCACAAATTGTTCGAGGAGTTCCGCGGCGTCATTACCGGCCCCGCCACCGACAAAAGCTGGCTGAGCCGCGAGGATTATCGCGCCCTGGGCGTCAAGGAATCGATCTTCCTGGCCGAAGAACGTGACGCGGTTTACGACGTATTCGAAAAATATCTGCAGTTTCTTGCCGATAACGCACTATACGACCCGAACATCGTCAGTCACCACTATCTGCAATCCATTCAAACCCGTTACGATTTTGTGGTGGTCGACGAAGTGCAGGATCTGACCAATATTCAGCTGTATCTGATCCTGAAGTCCCTGCGCCACAGCCGGGACTTTTTACTGTGCGGGGACTCAAATCAGATCGTGCATCCCAACTTCTTTTCCTGGGCCAAGGTCAAAAGCCTGTTTTACCGGCAGGACGATTTACAAACCGGCGATGAGCTGATCCGTATCCTCAACACCAACTACCGCAATTCACCGCAAGTAACCGAAATTGCCAACCGGATTTTAAAGATCAAAAATTTGCGCTTCGGCTCCATTGACAAAGAAAGCCATTACTTGGTGGAAAGCAACGGCCACAATCAGGGTGAAGTGCTGTTTTTGCAGGACACGACAGAGATTCGCCGGGAACTTGACAACAAGACCAAGGCGTCGACCCGCTTCGCAGTGATCGTCATGAGTGCCGAGCAAAAACCGGCAGCCCAACAGCATTTCGGCACGCCGTTAATCTTTACCATCCAGGAAGCCAAGGGCCTGGAATACGAAAACATCATTCTCTACAACTTCCTCAGCCAGGAAGAAACCCGTTATCGGGACATCAGCAAGGGTGTAGACGCTGCCGATTTGCAGCATGATCTCAAATATGCCCGCGGTAAGGACAAGACTGACAAATCGCTGGAGATTTACAAGTTTTACATCAATGCACTGTACGTCGCGCTGACGCGGGCGATCAAGAATTTGTATTGGATCGAAAGTCAACCCAAACAGGCGCTGCTGGACTTATTAGGCTTGGGCGAAGCCCAGGCCAGTCTGCAACTAGCCAGCCAGAATTCCAGTCTCGACGCTTGGCGACAGGAAGCGCATAAGCTGGAATTACAGGGCAAGCAGGAACAGGCCGAGCGCATCCGCAGCGAAATACTCAAGCAAAAAACGCCGCCCTGGCAAGTGATCGATGCGACAGCATTGCCTGAGTTGAAGCAGAAAGCGCTGGCCGGCAACGACAAGCAGGCCAAAATGATGTTGTTCGAGTACGCGCTGGTCTACGAAGACCTCGATATCATCAACAGTCTGTTGAAAGCCGATTTCAAGGCCGCCAAACAGCCCGACAAAGGCCTGCAACTGCTGCAACAAAAGCACTACAGCGCTTACAGCTTCAAAAAACCCGATGCGGTGTTGAAACAAGTCGATCAATACGGCGCCGATTTTCGAAACATCTTCAACCAAACGCCGTTGATGGTGGCCGCCTGGATGGGCAATGCCGAAGTCATCAAGGCCATGGAAGCGCTCGGCGCCGATACCGAAAAAGTCGATAGCAACGGCCTGACAGCCTTTCAAATCGCCCTGGCGCAAAGTGATCGTAGCGAAGCTTACGCCAGGAAGAAACTGGCCGACATTTATCCGCATTTGGAACCCACCAGCATGAGCATTCAGGTCGATGGCCGCCTGGTCAAACTGGATAAACACACCATGGAGTTTTTCCTGCTGAATCTGATGATCACCTTGTTCTACCGGGTCATGCCGAACAAACTCCGTTACCGTATCGAGGGCTTCACCACACAGGACTTCATCGACGCAATTCAGCATTTGCCGGTCAGCATCCTACCCGAACGCCGCAAGCAAAGAGCCTACCTGTCCAGCATTCTGGCCAAAAATGAAATCGACAAAGACGACAAGCACAACCGCAAGCTGTTTTATCGCGTGATGCGTGGTGCTTACATTTTCAATCCCAAGCTGGCGATTAAGGTGGAAGGCGAATGGGTCGATATTTACGATCTGCTCAGCATAGATAAACTGATGCCTCAGTACGAAGCGAGGCAGGACTGGTGGCGAGCCGATTACAACGCTTATCGCGAAAAAAGTATGGCAGCGTGTAAAGCGGAGCTAAAGCGATTAATAGCGGACAATCAGGCGGCTGTTTAAAAGGGGCGTTGGTAAATTTTTGACTGAAAGTAATACAACCGATTTTGCCGATTGCATTTATCCAAAGTGTCCAGTTAGCAAAATCCTGGGCCTGGAAATTGGATGTCCATAAAGGAGACCTTGGCGACATCAACCAACCGGCCATTACCTGCCTTCCGAAAATATAAAAAATAGCGTTTTGAATGACTGCTTCAACATCATTTTCTGACATCTCTATCTTATGGTAAGAAATCAACACACAACTCGATTACGACCATTTTCCTTTGCCTGATACAGCGCTTTATCGGCGCGGATAATAAAGTTTTCCACGTTCTCACCACACTGCAATCGAGCAATACCAATGGAGATGGTGACGATACCTATCACTTCGTTGTTTGCTTTGCGCCGCAAATGACTTTTTTCCATGGCGGCTCGGATATTTTCACAAATTTCCCGTGCCTCTTCGAGCGTCGTATCCGGCATGATGATAGCCAGTTCCTCACCACCGTATCTGGCCACATGGTGGTGAGGAAAGGCAAACTGACACATTAACGAAGCGACAAACTTGATCACATTGTCACCGATAATATGGCCGTAGCTGTCATTGATACGTTTGAATCGATCGATATCCATAAACAGGAGCTTCGCTGACTTCCTGATCCACTAAATGTTCCAATGTTTGATCGAACGCGCGCCTATTCAATAATCCGGTTAAGCCGTCGGTTTTAGCGATTCGTTGCATCTGACTCAATTCCGATCGCAACTGTTCTATCTCGTGGCCGGCTCCCTGGAGCTTGGTTTGCATAGTTTGGCTGGTGAGCGCCAAAGACTGGGTTTCCTGAATAATCTCCCGTAACAAGACTCGAATATCGACCGTTTCGGAAAGATTTTCCAGAAGGGTCGATTTTTTCTGAAAATTATCGTTGGTTTCTTCGGCCCTGTTATAAGTATCGCTAATAGCACAAGTCGCTTGGTCGATGACCTTCTGAAATTGATGATTGAGATTTTCGAACGATTCGAGCGAAGCATTGCAAATATATTTGCCGTAAAACTCCAGACTAACGGCTTGAGTGAAGGGTTTGCCTTCTTGCAATAACAAGCTGAATGCTTTGGTCAACGTAGCGTTTTTGCCGGTTATGTATTCGTAACAAATGGCATAGTTAATCGGATTGGCCGCAATATTGTATTGGTGGATTAAAGGTAAAATCTGTTTCAGATACTCGGCAGCAATAAGCTCGCTAGGCAGTAACGTTTCTGCCACCCTTGTTGGCTACTGCATTGATATAAATAGAGGATGTCGTGTCGTAATCACGCAGTGTAATCAATCCAGATGAAGGAACATTTATTACCTATAGGCAGGCGACATTTTACGGCGGATATAAATGCTCAAGTAAATCATCAGCAATCCGCGGAAAACTAAGTTGGTACTGAGTCCAAAAGAAAAGAACCAGCTTTCGCTCGTAGGCCATTGAAGCCAAACCATCAGACCCAAAACAAATGAAACCGCGCTGATGAATAGGTTAAAGCCTAGTTGCGAAATTTTTAATTTCATTGCGAAAACGGCCTGAAGTACGCTACGCGTTAACAAATAAAGCGCGATCATTAAACTCAACCGATCCGGTGTATCTGAAATATCAAATATTAATAACGTACCGAAGATGAGGTCCAAAGCGCCGGCATTCATACGTTGCATAAAATCGCATACTTCTAACGAAAAAACTGCGTCAATACATTCAAACGCGCCAAGTAACATAATCAATATGCCGATTACGGGTAACCAGGAAAAGTCTGCGACCGACAATATAGCAACCGTGGGATTGAATATGCTTGCCAATGAAAACACAAACCCGACGATGACGACGAAGACGCCTTGCATAAGCCACAACCACCAAGGGATGTTCAGGCGTCCGTCTTTAGTGAAAAAGCTAAACAACTTCATATTTTGTAGTCATCGGTTAAAAGTTATGAGAAATCCCCAGCCAAAGGTTGTTGTTATGGAAACCAATGAACTCATTTCGCTTCTGGCGGTTACCATGTTCCAAACCAAGCGTAACCAGCGACTCCTTACTTAAGGCATAGCGCAGTTCTATGCCGCCCAAAAAGATTTCCTCTGGATTGCCAAAGTGTTCGTCCAGCCGATTCATTGTGGTGTAGCAATTTTTTTCGAAGTCGAAATCTACTGCCAATTTTATTTTCTCGCTCAACTTGGTCTCTATTTCGATCGATGCATAGTGAGTCTGATAAGAAGCGTCGTCGTTTAATGCGATTGAACGCTGATTGCGGGCATTGCCAACTTCAAAGTGGTACCCTAAAAACAGTTCGATATCCTCCGTTAATTCGATAGCGAAATGCGTACCCAACGTCCATAAGTCGGTGCTGCGATGCTTGAATACGCCATCGTAGTCGCGCAAGCCGTAGCGCCCCAACACATGCATTGCGAGCCAAGCCGTCAGTTCCTGCTCCACGTGGATTGACCAAATGTGAGAGGTCAAACTTTCGTTTCCTTCGATGGCGTCGCCGAATTCTTGTTCAACCATGTTGAAACCTAGCAAGCGATCCGGAACGAAACGGTAAATCGCACTCACCGTCGTCGCCGATTCGAATTGACGACTGACGGCAGTTTGAAAATTTGCGTGGGTAAAGTCGGTGTTTTCGGCAAACACATAGCCACCCGCTTCGGCAAAAAAAGTTGTATCGCCGAAATTTTCCGGCAAATCCAGCAATACTGACGCCGTCGGTTCGTATATAAAATCCGATCGCCCCGAAGGTCTGTCCACCGCTGGCTGTGTGGGGTCATCAAGCAAGGAAAGTTGTCGCGTAACGGTAAAAAGTGCGACATCATCGGTATAAAACGCTCGGTTTGATAGTTCCACGTGATAATCCGCCGCCGCTTCCACGCTGTAAAGCGACAGCAAGAAACAGCCTGATAGAAAGATTTGCTTCGGTTCTTTCAGGCAAGAACCATCAATTATCGCTATATGTTTATGGTAAAGAGTCAAGATCATTTCTTAGGAAAAAGCGTTGGGTAACCTTCGACATATATCCAATCTTTATCTTTGACGGGTGTATGGCAACTGATACAGTCCTTTTTGTAATTTGCCGATACATTGATATTGGTGCCGTCATTCTTAACCAAAGCCCAGCCCCAACCGTCGCCCCAACTAGTGTTTTTAGGAAAACGCCCTTGCCTATCTTTAATCATCACAAACCACTGTTTGATGGTGTTGTTGGCATAGCTAACACCTGTACCAGTCGTGTAATTGCCTGCGGTCGATGCCCGTAACTCTTTGACAATGGCGGCACCGTCAGGAAATTTTCCGGTTTTACGGAATTCATCAACCGCTTTGCCATCGGCATAAACATCATGAAAACCGCTGGCGTCGCCTTCAGGTACATGCCACGAACCGAGGTGCACCATAGTTCTTCGAAAGTCGGTCGGTAACGTAATCCGGCCGGTCTCATCCACATAAGGGGAAAAATGCGCTGATGCGTTTGCCGTATTCCCTTCAGCGTGGGTTAACGACATGCCTATTAATGGCAGCACAGCCGTTACGACCATTAAATATCGAGCTTTTATATTTCTTCGCATGGTTTTATTCCTTGGTTACCGGGTATATCGAGGGAATTGCAACGTTGTCCCGCATGAAACCATGCGGGGGCTATTCATCATCGGGTCGCAATACCAAGAGGGCGAGCCAACAGATCTCCTCTATTAGGGATGTTATAGGGTGAATATTTGTTTTCGGTAATCCTGCCTTCCGCGCCGATTTCGACGACATTCAGCGTGCCACCGTCACCGACGGGCGTTTTATCGAAAGTACGATGTTTTACCGTATAGAGGTATTTTTCGTCGGGACTGAGCGCAAGTTGGTAAGGCGCTCCATAACCCCTCAAATCCATGTGTTGAATTTCTTTGGGGTGCCTGGGATCGCTCAAATCGTAAACCGATACCGTATCCGAACCGTTGTTTGTCGTATACGCACGGGTACCAGCCTTATTGATAGCTACCCAACAAATGAGCTCACCGCTGTTAGAAGCTGAATCCACGAATTTGAGGGTACCGCTATCATCGTATTCAAAGACGCCCAGTTTTGCGCCAGTTACCATGGACACGTAAATTAAGGGTTCTTTGGGATGAGATTGCAGACCGAACATCAACGGATCCGGTTTGCCGTCTTTGTTGGTATCAAGACCGCCGTCAAAAATGCCTTGCGGGGCTTCCAACTCTTGTAGCAGCGATAATTTTCCGTCTTCGGATAGCTGTAATACACGAATCGTGGAAGGTTTTTGTTTATTCAGCAACTTACCCCACATTGCCTCGCGCGCCGGCAGGTAAAAGCTGCCGAAATCCCCGTCGTAAACAAACCGGTTGTTCACGATCAACGCTTGCGTGGGTGAACGCGATGCCGTTGCCAATTCCACTTTGCCCTCCGGAACCGGCATCAGAGCGCCATTCTCTGTAATTTTATGCACGCTATAGTTAGGTTTGCTGGCTGCCATGTCGCGACCGGGATCCTCGTTTTTGTTGACCACGACCAGGTAATCACCCGCGTAGCCAATACTGACTGGATTTTTGCCTCCCGAAGGAAACGGTGAACCCGGGACGGGTTTTAAGGATCCGTCGTCAGAAACATCGAAAACGGCAACGGTGTCCGAACCGCCATTCACCGCAAACAATCGTTTTTTATCGGGACTTAGCGTAATGGCCTGATCCAGATCGAAAGGGCCGAAATGTGGAAGCACAAACTTGGTTTTCCAGCCCATGCCACCGGTTAAAAAAGGCGAGCCCGGCAAAGGCGCCAGACTGCCATCCGCATTTTGCCGGTAGGCGGCTACTGCGTTGCCATTGACAACAGGGTCGTTGGTAAGCGTATATATCGTTGTGTTTTTTCCGGAGTTTTCATCGGCATATAAAATGGAAAATACCGATGAATAAATCAAGACCGACAATATCCATAGGCTCCTGTTAAACAATATTTCTTTTTTCATTTTGAATTCCTGACTAAGTAATGGGTCGTTCAGAATGGTGCCAAGGACGCTATCCGACAAGGGCGCAACCAAAGTGTTGATCGTTTGCCGAATCTACTATTGGCTTCATGTGCACAGTTAGGGCCAAATGCTCTTTGTTTACGGCAGCGTTCTGACTAGAAGGAAAAATAGGTTGCGAAGAACATTCCGGTCTTTCCAGGCAAAGCTAATAGTCTGCCGACCCGTCAAAGCAATGTTGGCCGGCATATCCGGATCACCCTGACGCAGCCCGAAAAATGCAATTGGGTTGTCCCAATTACACTTTCCGAGTAGCGAACTTCAGTCCTGTTTTATTTGTATGGTGCTGGTTCTAATACATCCTGATAACCGCCGGTTGCGGCTTTGCCTTTACCCTTTCCAAATTTCAAAATTGGATAGTATTGAGTAAAAACGAAGTCGTCCGCTGCTGAAGCTGCATGGCATGCATTGCACGCTGCTGTTGGCAGGGCTTCTGCCGTCTTTTTAATTGTTTTGTGATCTTCTGTGCTGAATGAAAAAAACGCCCAATTGCCCGGTTCATTCGGGAAGTTTTTTTTGCTTTTTATGGTTGCCTCCAGACCGGCAAATTCGCCGCTGAAATAACCGTTGCCGCTAACGGCCGTTTTCGAACCGACTGAAGTCATTTCTTTGATGGTGATAGTACCCTCGGGAAATGTTCCGGTTTTCTTGTAGTGAGCCCAACTGTCCGGGTCGACGTAGACGTGGTGAAACTCGGGAAACGTCGCTTTGCCGTTATTCATGTCATTGGGCGTCAAGGGTGTACCAACATATACCCATTCCCGGTATCCGGTCGGCCGTTCCAGTTTTCCGTCCTTGATCGTGAAGTACTTTTCCGCCATGACTGGGTTCGAACCCAACGCCAAAGCGACAACACCCATAACTAAACTGCTTTTTACGAATCGGTTTTGCTGTTTCATCTTCTTTTCTCCTGGTTGTGATGGTTTGAGCTGTGTCAGCCTAATTGTTTTTGCTTTTGAACACCCGAAATAAATCAATTAGTGACCGTATTGCTGTTGAAACAATGTCTCAAACTCGCCATAACCTTGCGCAGCAAGTTCCGCTCTTGGTACAAAGCGCAGGGCGGCAGAGTTGATGCAATAACGCAACCCTGTGGGCTTGGGACCATCCGAAAATACGTGGCCGAGATGAGAATTACCTTGCGCAGAACGTACTTCGACTCGGCTAACGCCAAACCAACTTCGATCCTCTTTCTGTGTGATATTTTTTGGCGCTAATGTCAGAAAAAAGCTTGGCCAACCGGTGCCCGAATCGTATTTATGTAATGAATCGAAAAGCGGCTCGCCGCTGACGATATCCACATAAATACCTTCGGCTTTGTTATCCCAAAATTCATTTTCAAACGGTTTTTCGGTTGCCCCGTTTTGTGTCACCTCGCGCTGTAATGGGGTTAGCTTCGATATATTCATCGCCCGCACGTCACTAGCGTTTTCAGCAGAAGCCATCTCAATCGCGCATAGAACCGAAGCAAATACAATCCAGAAGAACTTTTTGATAGCCATTGATTTTTTCAGCATGGTTGCAAACCTCTCACATCGACTAAGTTGTTTTAATGCGGCTTTCAGGGACTCGAATACTGTTTTTATTGGTTTTCTATTGCAAAAAAATGTTCGTATTCGCCATAACCCTGAGCCGAAAGTACAGATCGCGGCACGAAGCGTAACGCCGCCGAATTAATGCAATAGCGCAGCCCCGAAGGCTCCGGTCCGTCCGGAAAAACATGACCAAGATGCGAATTTCCCAGCGTAGACCGTACTTCGGTGCGAATCAGGCTATGACTTCGGTCAGTGACTTCCTTAATGTTTTTGGTCTCTAGAGCCTGAAAAAAACTCGGCCAACCACTACCCGAATCGTATTTGTGGAATGAGGAGAAAAGCGGTTCGCCGCTAACGACATCGACATATATCCCTTCGGCATGATGATCCCAAAATTCGTTTTCGAACGGTCGTTCGGTCGCTCAATATTGGGTAACCGCCCGTTGCAGTTTTGTCAGACAGTGGATTATGAATACTTGTTCGTTTGAGATATTCGCTGCCATCGCCCGCCTCCAAGGATCGCTTGCCGAAAAGGGAAAAGGTTAATTTTCCTGACTTCGGCAACACTCTAATGCGGAGAAATGGTTTTGAGAAATAGGGATTTGTTGAAGAACGATAAGCCGTGCTTATAGTTTGAAATGCGCCGAATTAAAAGCGGTTTGCGAAGGTTGAAATTTATATGCGGATCTATGCCTTGGGCCATTGATGGCTATTAATCTCGTTCATGAAGTAGGTCAATGCCGGTTTCCGCGTTTGATCCATGGGTACGACAAACTCGACGACGCGTGTTAACTTGGGATCGGTGACCGGCTTGCAGTCCAGGCCGGGTTGTAATACCGAATAACGAGGAATCACCGCGACGCCCATGCCGATGCGAATCAGACTTTGAATCCAATCTTCGCGCTCGCACTGAAATACAACGTTGAGATTCAATCCTTGAACCGAAAACAATTCGCGAAATTCCTTACCAAATTCGCAATGTAATCGCTCGATATACCGCTCGGCCGCGATACTGCGCACGGAGACTTCGCTTTCCCGAGCAAAGGGATGGCCTTGCGGAAAGGTAATTGCCATTTCCTCGTTAAACAGCTCGACGTGCTCCAGTCTCGGATTAGCCGGTCCGTGGCGCGCGTAGAAAGCGCCGTCGATAGCGCCGCTGAGCAATAAACCCGGAATACTCTCGTGAACGACATCGTGCAGTATAAGCTTGACCTTGGGGTGATTCATCTGAAATGTATCCAATAAATCGCAGATCATGTGCGGTCCGATGGTGCACATCACGCCAATATTGAGCTCTGAGGTTTCTCCGTTGACCACTGCCTTGGCCGTCCTTCTGACCATGTGCTGAGTACGTTCGATTTGCTCGAAATAACTTCTTAAAGATTTTCCCAGTTCCGTCAGTTCGGTTTCGCGACCATTACGCGCAATCAAATCGCCGCCCAATTCCGCTTCCAAACGCTTGATCGCCTGGGTTAGCGCGGGTTGAGTGACATAGCATTGCTCCGCCGCTTTGGTAAAGTTTAAAGTGTTGGAAAGGGCCAGAAAATAACGAATTTGATTAAAGTCCATGATTCTTGAGGTTTGAAAATGAATAAACGATTTGAGACTTAGAAAGATTATCTGATTTTTGAGCCTTGTCATGAAAGAATGAGTTTTACGCCGCTAGCTGACCGAACCAATTTTTGAATGAATATTTGGTGTAAAAAATTATCTTTGTGACTGGTTATACAGCAAGAACGGTCGGATGGGTTTTTGGATGCTGAACGGCGGCAACGGGTCGGGTGTTGACCGTCCGCTCATCAGATTCATTGCCGGAAAGCTGACATTGAATTCCGATTCCCGAAAGCTGCCGTTCGTCACTGTACCCAACCGACCCAAACTTGACGGTCGCACTTCTCTAAACCGGCCAATCAACCAAACACAGAGCATAGGAACTGGAGATCCATAAAGCGGCCATTGGCGACCAAACCAAATCGCTAGAGTCGAGATGTTGCGCGGTTGCATTAGGCTTGGCTTGCTGTTTCCGTCCCTTTCGTTTGACGGTGTTCTCAAGATGTCACACTTTCGCCCGCGGATCGTCAAGCCCCAAGCGGCTTAGGCGAACCTGGCCTAGCGTCTTGAGAGGTACGGAGGTGGATAGCCCCCCGCCTGCACGCTTTCTAACCTTGTACTTGTTGCGTAACCACCGACGCAACCGCGCTGCGGTGTAGTTAGGTTCAAACGTGATAATTACAACTAACTGCGACGTTATGTACACTGTTTTAACAAGGCGGCAAATGTTTCAGCAGAAACGGCCGGGCTTTTGTAATAGCCTTGATAAAAATCGCAGCCGTGCTCTTTCAGAAAGTTAAGCTGTTCTTCGGTTTCTACGCCTTCAGCCAAGACTTTTAATCGTAGCGTGTGCGCCATGCCAATGATGGCGGCAGCGATTTCTTTGTCATCTTCCAGTTGAGGGATGTCGTCAATAAACGATTTATCGATTTTCAGTGTGTTCAGAGGGAAACGTTTTAGATAAGCGAGGGATGAATAACCGGTCCCGAAGTCATCAATGGCCAGACGAACACCTAACGTCCGTAATTGCCCGAGAATGTGCACGGCTTCGGATTCCCTTTCCATCAAGGCCGTTTCGGTTAATTCCAATTCCAGGCACTCGGCCGGAAAACCCGTTTCGTTGAGTATGGCGGTCATATGGGTGACGATATCCCCATGCCGAAATTGATGCGGCGACAAATTCACAGCCAATCTAAGCGGCGGCAAACCAGCTTCGATCCAACGTTGTCCCTGACGGCAAACTTCTAACAATACCCATTCGCCAATCTCGCTAATCAGCCCGGTTTCTTCGGCCACCGGAATGAACTGACTGGGCGGTATGCTGCCCTCGTCAATATTTTGCCAGCGTAACAAGGCTTCTGCACCGATGATGACACCGGTACGAAGATCTATCTGCGGTTGATAAATTACCTGCAGTTCTGCTTTAGTGATGGCGCGTCGCAACAACGATTCCAGGTTGATGCGGCGTTTAGCCGCCTCAGTCAGGTCTTCAGAAAAGTATTTAAAGTTACCACGACCTTCGTCTTTGGCACGATAAAGGGCGGCATCGGCATGCTGCAGCAGTTCTTCGGATGTTTCACCATGTTCAGGAAACAAGCTGATGCCAACGCTGACCCCAATACGGACTTCCGCCCCGTTGGATAAGCGCCAGGGCTCGCTCAGTGCTTCAATAATCTCGGTGGCCACTAGCGCCGCATCCTGGGGATGGGACAAATCTTCCAACAACAACGCAAACTCATCACCCCCCAGCCGGGTGACCGTATCCACACCCCGTAAGCGACTGGTTAAGCGTGCAGCGACCTTTTGCAATAGTTCGTCGCCGGCTAGATGACCAAAACTATCGTTGACGTCCTTGAATCGATCCAGGTCCAGCATTAACAATGCAGCCGATTTACGTTCGCGGTTTGATAACTCGATGCAATGCTCCAGACGGGCGAACAACAACAAACGGTTTGGCAAGTCCGTCAAGGGATCATGATGCGCCAGATAATCTAGGCGATTAACCGCATCCTTGAGTTGGGTGATATCGGAAAATACGCCGACATAATGCGTCACCTGCTGGTATTCGTTGCGGACGGCACTGATGCTGAGCATTTGCGGATAAATCTCGCCGTTGTTACGTCGGTTCCAGATTTCCCCTTGCCAGTAGCCGGTTTTATCGATTTCAGCCCACATGACCCGATAAAACGCCTCATCTTGCCGACCCGATTTGAGGATTTTTGGCGTTTGTCCAATCGCTTCAGTGGCCGAATAACCGGTTAACTCAATGAAGGCTCGATTGACAACCAGTATCCGGGAATCCGCATCCGTCACCATGACCCCTTCCCGGGCTGACTCGAACATCGCCGCAGCCTGGCGCAGGTAGTCGTCGTTGGCCTTTTGTTGGCTGATATCGATCATGACGACACGAAACAGTTGAACACTATCAGTCCCGACCGTGCGGTTCATTTCCAGCCGTACCCAATAGGCTGCACTGTCCGGTTTGACAAGATGTAACTCAAAGACCTGGGGGACGCCTGTCTCCGTCAATTGTTGGCGGTGTAAGCAGTAAACGCCCTGGTCTCTATCTAATATAAACTGGGTGAAGGGCTTTTTGAGCAACTGTTTGCGAATGACGCCGAGCAGTGACGTGGCCGTCAGATTGGCATTCAGGATAACATCGCGGTCACTGATGGTCAGATAACCCACGGGCGCCAAATCGTATAAATCAAAATAGCTTGCCCAGGATTTTTCCAGTTCATCCTGCGCATGCCGGAGGTTGTCGTAGAGCATCTCCAGCTCGATCTGATGCACCTGCAATTCATGCACCAGCCTTTTTTCGTCACCCGGCGTTGCTGGGACGATTTCGGGTTTGGCTGTCAGCCGCTGCTCGGCTTTACGCCGCAGCTCATCAGGATTTTGGGTGAGGTCTGGCTGTTTTTTCATACCCCATTTCCTCTGAGTTGCGCCTCCAGCTGCTTAGTTTGAGATATGTCGATCAAGGTGATGACCACGCCGTCAATGACATTGTCCTGGGTGCGATATGGCATGATCCGCACCTTGAACCAACGGTTGTCATGGGTTGTGACTTCTTTTTCCATAAATACCAGCGTGCGGAGCACCTCCTGTGCATCCTGGTGCAAGTGTGGATAATCCAGTTCTGTGACGATATCGGAAAGCGGGCGACCCATATCGCCTGCGATCAATTTGAATAGCTGCGTGGCGTGACTGGTGAAACGCCGAATGTTGAGGGCGTTATCCAGAAATACCGTTGCAATCTCCATGCTGTTGAGCAGGTTGTTCATGTCATTGTTGACCCAGGAAAGGTCCGTAACCTTGGTTTGCAGTTCGGCATTGACCGTTTGCAACTCTTCGTTCAAGGATTGCATTTCCTCCTTGGAGGTTGTCAATTCCTCGTTGGTGGATTGCAGCTCTTCGTTGGTCGACTGCAATTCTTCATTCGCGGATTTGAGTTCTTCTTGGGTGGATTGCGCTTCTTCCCGCAGGCTTTGGTTTTCTTCCCGGGATTTTTGCAAATCGTCCAATGCACACTGTAATTCGGCATGGGGTGCGTGTCGGCTGCGTTTCCGGGGTTTCGGCGTGGCCACGTCAGTAAAAATGAGCAGAAGCGTTTTCGTTAAGGCTTCTGGTGTGTCGATAGCCTGCACGGACAGGTTGATCATCTGACTGCCGCCGTTGGTGCCTACCGTCAATCCTGGCAACACCACCGGCTCGGCTTGCAGCTGGGCACGTTGGATGGCGGCGGCGAGTTCATGGCGCAGGCCTTCCCGGGCCATGGCGTGAATATTCAGATTGGCTTTGCCGGCAGCCGGTTCCAGATATTTACCGGTACGACCGTGAATATAAAGGATATCGCCTTCGGCATTGACCAATACTGCCGCCGGTGAATAGTGCTGTAATAACAGCTGCTCGACCCGGCTTTGCGGATTTAGAACGGTTACAGGTGTCTTGGTATCGGAATGCATCTTGGCTACCACGGGGAAAAATTTACTGGGGAATTCAAAATCAGAAAAAGATAACGGTTGATCGATACGTTGATAGAGTCGTGAGTGGTTATCGATGACCGTAAACAGTTCGCTATACATGCCAATGGTTTCGGCATTACCGAGTAACAAAACGCCGTGCGAATTCAAGGCATAGTGAAATAACGGTATCAGTTTTTTCTGGCACTCTGACTCCAAATAAATCAGCAGATTGCGGCAGCATAGTAGGTCGAGCTTGGTAAACGGCGGATCGGTGATGATGTTTTGCTGAGCAAAGATCACCATTTCGCGAATATCCTTTTTGATACGAAAACCACTACCTTCAACGACGAAGAATCGTTTCAACCGCTCTGGTGACATGGCATCAGCCATATTGCCGGTGTAGAAGCCTTGCCGGGCTTTCTCGATGGCATCGACAGCAAGGTCAGTAGCAAAAATCTGCAATTTAAACAGATGTTCCAGACCACTTTCGGTCACGACTTCCTTAAACACTATCCCCAGCGAATAAGCCTCTTCGCCGGTCGAGCAGGCCGAAACCCAAGCCCGTAATTCTTTTCCCTGCGGATACTCGGCGAGCAATGTCGGGATGACATGATGTTTAAGTTGCTCCCATACGGGCGCATCCCTAAAGAAATTAGTCACTCCGATTAACAGCTCTTTGAACAGCAGATCCTGCTCTTGCCGATTTTCGCGTAGATACTGAACGTAGTGAGCAATGCTGTCGATCTGGTGTAAGCCGATACGCCGTTCGATGCGCCGATAAAGGGTGTTTCTTTTATATAGGGAAAAGTCGTTGCCCGTCCGTGAGCGCAGTAACACGATGATTTGTTCCAATGCGCTTTGTGATTTAGCTGGCAGCACAGGTTCAGAGGCTACATACTCGCCGCGTCGTCTTTGCTGGAGACAGTGCGCTATTTGCTCCCAGAGCATGTCAGGGTTGCCGACAATATCGACCAATCCTGCATCAATCGCGCTGTGCGGCATGGCATCGAATTTAGCGGAATCCGGGGATTGCGCCACTGCTAATCCGGCATTATCCTTGATCGCGCGCAAACCGAGTGTACCGTCGGAGCCCATGCCTGACAAAATTACGCCGATGGCCAGTTCATGCTGGTCATCTGCGAGGGCATGGAAAAAATAATCAATCGGCAGCCGTAATCCGCGTGGCGCGATGGGATCGTGTAAATGCAGTTTGCCCTGGAGAATAGATAAGTCTTTATTAGAGGGAATGACATAGACGCAATCGGCTTTGACCTGCATGCCTTCGTCAGCCTGCTCGACCTTCATCGGTGTGACCCGCTGCAACAATTCCGGCAGGATGCCTTTGTGAGTGGGATCAAGGTGTTGGACGACCACAAACCCTGCGCCACAGCCAGATGGAACATGACGAAACAATTGTTCGAGCGCTTCCAAGCCCCCCGCCGATGCACCAATACCGACAATTGGTGGTCTGTTATTACGATTCATGAGCACTTGAGCAGATGCGATTGCTGCCACCTTTCACCTGACAACCGCTGACCCAAGAAACTGACTGCGAAATTTTTCAATGTTGTTGTACCAAAAGATAAACCTATCAAGATACGCTTATCTGCACACCTGTCTAGAATTTAGGGGCAGAGTTTTAGCGCTTTGATTCATCCGTCTCAAAATTTCTCGATAGGCTACCACGGTATATAAACGGGCATTGTCATCCTATTGACGACTGACACAAAGGGGGGAATACTGCCCTAAAATCTGTCGAAGTGGTCGACGCTAACCCGTTTTTCGTTCCACATCGCCTAATCCAACCCACGCAAATAGAGAGGCCTCACTCGGCACTAGCTTATCCACCATTTTAGTGGCTACACCTGCCAGTATCGCTGCTGATATTAGCTTTGACAACTCGCTAATAAAGACCCTGAAAAGTGACACATGCAGTCAACAGGGCAGAAACACAACCTATCTGGGTGCCGGACAAATCTTGACCCGTACAGAGTAGCCATGACGCCTAAAGACAAAAAACCTCCCTCTGACGCTGGGTTGCGAGCAAAGGCCGAGGCGCAGCTAACCAACAGTCAACCCACCGAGCTCTCGGCTCGCTCCACCGAAGAATTATTGCACGAGTTATGCGTGCATCAGATAGAGCTTGAAATGCAGAACGAAACCCTACGCCGGGCACAGCAGGAACTGGAAGAGTCGCGCAACCGCTTTGTCGATCTGTATGAGTTTTCACCGGTCGGTTATCTCACCCTCACTACAGAAGGTATGATCGCCCAAATCAATCTGACGGCGGTGACGCTGCTGGGACGGGAACGCAATAAGCTTATTGATAAATGCTTGCGCAGTTTGGTGATGGCGGATGACCAGGATAGATGGCTGCGCCATTTCGCTGTTGTGACGACACGGGATGAGAAGAGCAGTATTGATCTAGCACTTCAACGCGGCGATGGCTCGGTGTTTCAGGCGCAACTCGAATGTAAGAACAATCCCTCAGGCGTGCGTATCGCCTTGAGCGACATCACGGAACGCAAACGGTTAGAAACCGAGCTTGAGAACTATCGACATCACCTGGAAGCCTTGGTCGAAGAGCGCACCGCTGAGCTTTCTATCGCCAAAGAACGCGCTGACGCTGCGAACAAAGCAAAGAGCACATTTCTCGCGAACATGAGTCATGAGTTGCGTACGCCAATGAACGGCATTATAGGAATGACGGCGCTTGCACGCCGCCAGGCCACTGATCCGAAGCAGCTCGATCAGCTCAACAAAGTGGCACAGGCGTCACAGCATTTACTGGCGGTCATCAATGACATTCTCGACATTTCTAAAATTGAAGCGGAACGATTAATCCTTGAAAAAGCGCCGTTAAAGCTGCCTAGCGTTTTAGAAAACATGCTTAACTTGCTAAGCACTAAGGCCCAGGATAAGGGACTAAAATTCATTATTAACTTGCCGCCAGAACTGGCAACGCAAACCTTTCAGGGGGATTTGCTTCGCCTAGGACAAGTGCTCTTGAATCTCGTCAACAATGCGATCAAATTTACTGCACACGGCTCAATCACGGTAACCATTAGTCAAACGCGTGAAAGCGCTGATAGTGCGTTGTTGCGTTTTGACGTTAGAGATACCGGTATCGGCATTGCACCCGAAGATCAAGCGCTTTTGTTTACTGCCTTTGAGCAAGTAGATAGCTCAACCTCGCGGAAATACGGCGGCACAGGTTTAGGCTTAGCCATCAGCAAGCGACTGGTCCACCTAATGGGCGGCGAGATTGGGGTAGACAGTAAAGCGGGGGCTGGCAGTGTCTTTTGGTTTACCGCTTTGCTAGAGAAGATAGCAAATGTCGAGGAACCAGCTCCTGCGCGCTCACTAGAAGTTGTTGAACAGCAATTGAAAAATCTGCACGCGAATGCGTTCATCTTGTTGGTGGAAGATGATTTGATAAATCAAGAGGTCGCCAAACTTCAATTAGAAAGCGTAGGCCTGAAAGTTGATTTGGCAGAGGATGGTGAACAGGCGGTTGAGATGGCGTCGCGTACTGCTTACGACGTGATCTTGATGGATGTACAAATGCCGAAAATGGATGGTTTGGCTGCGACCCGAGCCATTCGTGTTTTGCCTAATCGAGCCACTGTACCTATCATCTCAATGACCGCCAATGCATTTGATGAAGATCGGCAGGCCTGTTTAGGCGCAGGCATGAGTGATCATCTCGGCAAACCGTTCATGCCTGAGGAGCTCTATGCCGTGCTACTTAAGTGGCTAAAAAAGTAAACCACAAATATTGTTATTTTTTCCAGTCCCCCTAACGACAAAACGGTGCATTTAAACAAACGACATCCCAACCAACGCTTTCATTTGGCTTCGGCAAGACGGGTGGGTTTTAGCAGGAGCGAGGCAGTGGTAATCCCCCCATTTTGAGCAGAGTCTAAAAGTAGAGGTTAAGCGGCGAGTGCCAATTTTTGTTTAGGCGTGATGCCGCCGATGGCCATGTTGGGCCGTTCATGATTGTAGGTCCATAACCAGCGCTCAGCAAAATCTTGAACCTGGGTGATGGAATCAAACAGATACTGAGCCAGCCATTCGTAGCGCACGGTTCGGTTGTAGCGTTCAACGTAGGCATTCTGTTGCGGGTTGCCCGGTTGGATATAGTTGATCTGGATACCCTGTTGCTCGGCCCAGGTTTTTAGCGTCTCGCTGATGTATTCCGGCCCATTGTCGCAGCGAATGGCGTCAGGTTTTCCGCGCCATTCGATGATGCGATCCAAGGTGCGGGTGACCCGCTGAGCCGGTAACGAAAAATCCACTTCTATCCCTAAGCCTTCCCGATTAAAGTCATCAATGACATTGAGCAAGCGGAACGCGCGCCCATCAGCCAGTTGATCGTGCATGAAATCCATCGACCAAACGGCGTTGAGCCGCTCTGGGACGGTCAAGGGTTGTGGGGTTTCCCGTACCAAACGTTTCTTGGGCTTGATCCTCAGGTTGAGTACCAACGCTCGATAAATCCGATAGACCCGTTTGTGATTCCAGCGAAAGCCTTTCACGTTGCGCAAATACAAGTAACATAATCCAAATCCCCAGGTCCGGTGTGTGTCGGTCAAACGTAAGAGCCAGTCGGCAATCTCGGCGTTTTCTGTCGAGCGCTTAGACTGATAGCGATAACCGCTCTGGCTGATGTCTAAAGCCGAACACACCAACCGAAGACTGGCCCGCTTAGCCTGTAACAGGGCTTGCGCCATCTCGCGTCGGCAAGATGGCGTTAGGCCTTTTTTTCCAGGGCTTCCTTGATGATTTCGGCCTTTAGCCGTTCTTCGGCATACATTTTCTTCAGTCGCCGGTTTTCATCTTCCAGCTCTTTCAGGCGAGCCATCAAGGATGCATCCATGCCGCCATATTTGGATCGCCATTTGTAAAACGTGGCAGAGCTAACACCGTGTTCCCGACAGATCTCAGGCACTGGCGTGCCGGCGTCCGCTTGCTTCAAAATCGCCAGAATCTGGCTGTCACTAAATCGTGAGGTCTTCATGTAAAACTTCCTTCGTCTGTTACGAGAAAATTCTACTTTTAAACGCTGCTTTTTTCAGGGGGGATTACCCAGTGATAAGGGCAATTTGCTCGCCTAAAACCGGACACTCAATTGGGTACAGGATGCCTTAAATAGTTGAAATTGGAAAGTTGTCTCGACCGGCAGGTAATGGCCGTTGTGACTCGGCCATAATGTCGATTTGCTTACCGAATACCTGCCATTCGGCTGATTCACTGGATATATAACTCTTAGTAACTCCGCACCCCTAACTATTGACCTTATTGGTGCAACGTGACAGTCAAAAATGGGTGGGAATTAGCCGGCTCAAAATCGGTAGCAGTCAAAAATAAACGACTGCTACCTCATTATTTAACGCTAAATTTCGGTCTGTTCCGAAATTTCTAGTGCGTCATCAACCTCTATTCCAAGATAACGTACAGTACTTTCAAGCTTGGTATGACCCAACAATAGCTGGACAGCTCGCAAGTTTTTTGTCCGACGGTAAATCAAGGTTGCCTTTGTCCGGCGCATCGTATGGGTTCCGTATGCTGCTGGATCAAGACCGATTGACGTCACCCAATGCTCAACAATGCGAGCGTATTGCCGGGTTGAAATGTGTGGTGATTCATGAATTCGACTAGGAAAAAGATATTCATCGGATTTCAATTGAGCCTGGCTAATCCAGTTTGCTAATGAGTCTCTGGTTTGTTCGGTTATCTCAAATTGCACCGGACGATGGGTTTTCTGTTGCATGACCATTGCGCGAGATGATACCCGGCCGCCTTGAGCCACATCGCAGACTTTAAGCTTCACCAAGTCGCACCCTCGGAGTTTGCTGTCAATGGCAAGATTGAATAACGCTAGTTCCCGTGTGTTTTTGGTCATCTGCAAACGGATGCGTATGGCCCAGATTTCTTTCAACTTTAAAGGCGATTTCTGGCCAATCAACTTACCTTTGTTCCAAGGGGCGTGCCGATTCCGATTGCTTGGATTTTCCTGATTCATGACGAACTCCTAATGCTTGTTTAAGGAGACTTATTGTCATGCTATCGCGTTGATCACACGGAAATCACCAAGCGTTTGCCAACGCTTTGTTGATGATGCCCTATCCATAATCCACGAATATCGACCCTACGGGTGATTTTTTAAACCAGTTTTCTCCGGCTGCAGGTTTTACACTTTCATTAATCTTCATTGAATGAGAGCGTGTCATGCTATTGAGTTTAACCAAAGTCACACCGGCGCGAGGTCGGGGCAGACCAATACCACTTATACCCAGTCATATCGCGCTATTGATTGGCATCGTATCCAGTTTTTCAAACGAGTTAAGCTGGGCGGCTGAAAACCAGTCAAGTGAGCGATCGGCCAGCATCCTTTCTGCCAAATCTTTACTGCAAACCACGGTATGGGGGGACGTCGCTGCACGACATCAACTGGATCCCTATGTCTTGTATGCAGTAGCGTTGATCGAGTCGAAAAATCATCATCAGAAAAACAAAGTAACACCTTGGCCCTGGGCGCTAAATCATGCCGGCAAAGCCATCATTACAACGAATAAACAAGACGCTATTATCCAGCTTAAACAGCTGCTGAAGGAAGGTAACCGAAATGTCGACATCGGCATTATGCAAGTCAATCTGCGCTGGCATGGCCACCGGGTTGATAAGCCCGAACAGTTGCTCGATCCAACGACCAACCTCGAGATAGGCGCTGAGTTGCTCGCCAAAGCGATTCAATCATCGCCAGATAACTTCGCCTTGGGTGTAGGGCGTTATTACAACTGGAAGAATATTCCTGCCGCCATTGAGTATGGCCAAAATGTCATTAACCTAGCAGCGCATATCAGAACGATCATTTAGACAGGTCATTTGAATGGACAATGATTTGTATAACCTCAACCTGGATTACTTGCTGGTGGCCAAAGGGATGATTGCCGCCGGCGATGCGTATAAGGCTCAGTTTTATCTTGGTTTGCCGACAGACGCCATTGAAATACTCCGCAATATGTCGATCAAACAGCTGAAAGCATTGGCTGGAAGCGACTATCTAAAATTTAGTCCTCGAATCAATCCCAGTCACTGGCGAGAATTTATTGAAATACAAACATTTGCCACAGATTCTCCAGAACATCGGGCCAAAGAATTATTATCGATACTAGCCCAGGATGGCGCATCATGAGGCGCTCGCACCCTTACCAATTGCAGTGGTACGAGCATTGGCTGTTATATGAATTGCTAAAGCGAAAATTACGCACTTCGATCGTCAAAAAAATCATTTCATGCCTGGGCGACAAAGATTTACAGTACATTTATTATAAGCTGCACCGAGAAAGACCTCTGCCCGGAAAGATCCCTAGCCTCGATTCGATCACCCGGTCCCGCGAAGCATTTTTGTATGTGGCCGTATTTGCGTCTATTTATCGTTGTGCCAGTCAACGTAACGTGAAAACCGGCATTGATATCAATGCTGTGATGTTTGCCTGGGATT
The DNA here is from genome assembly GCF_000515215.1 of Methylomonas sp. 11b. Taxonomy (NCBI): domain Bacteria; kingdom Pseudomonadati; phylum Pseudomonadota; class Gammaproteobacteria; order Methylococcales; family Methylococcaceae; genus Methylomonas; species Methylomonas sp. 11b. The sequence goes on along the minus strand of NZ_KI911557.1, from coordinate 198,263 downwards.
GTTTCTGTAAAACCTTTCCTGGTCATATTAGTGAGCGACGACCTTTCAGTAAAATCAGACCCGCTAATTTCACTGAGGCCTGGGTGATTGCTGAGGCTATCCAAACTGGCATGGCAGAATTGCGATACTGCAGTCGATGTCATCATGATTTCGTGATCTTCTATGACAGCAATTATCAGCCCATCTGCCAGGTGTGTGCCATGAAAAACGTATCAAGTACATGACAACCGTTTGAATGATGCTTGGCATGAGCATTCGAGACATTGGGACATCGATTTGAGATCGTCTTCTCTATCTTATGGCGCAACCCTTCGCTGATGTAAGGTTTTTATAGCGTTTGATAACCCAGTAAAGCAAACTTTGCAAATTCAAGAATTCTTTGAAATCCATGCCTTATATTAAAGAATGCTTTAATATGTTGGCGAATAATTAAAAAGAATTTAAATATCATGCGCAGCACTGGCGATTACATCACCTCTACAACTTTGGGCGAGCCGGTGCGGGCGTTTGTCCCGCATGCCTTACCGCCGATCAATCCCGCTTTGGCCGTCGAAAGCTTTGCGGGGCTGAATCATAATGCGGAGTTGGCCTTGGCAAGGTTATCGGGGGTTTCCGGCCTAGTGCCATCGGTAGATTGGTTGTTGTATAGCGCGATCCGAAAGGAGGCGTTACTGACCTCACAAATCGAGGGCACACAAGCGACGTTAACCGACTTGTTTGACGATGAAGCGGGCTTTGCTGTCAGTAATACCGACGATGTGGAGGAAGTGACCAACTATCTCCGAGCATTCCGTCTGGTGCAGGAAAACCTGCGCGCTGCCGATGGCTTGCCGATCAGTGTCCGATTGTTGTGCAATGCTCATCAATTACTGCTGGATGGAGCGAGAGGTACGGGTAAACAACCCGGCGAGTTGCGCCGTTCGCAGAACTGGATTGGTGGTACCCGGCCCGGCAATGCGGCGTTTGTGCCGCCACCGGCGGAAAGGGTTGCGGATTTGTTGGCTGATGTAGAACGTTTCATTCATGCAACACCGTCTGACGGGTTACCGCCATTGGTAAAAATTGCCCTGGTGCATGCCCAATTTGAAACCATTCACCCGTTTCTAGATGGCAACGGCCGGATTGGTCGCTTGCTGATTGCGGCATTAATGGAGCATTGGGGCTTATTACCAGAACCCTTGCTCTATCTTAGCGGCTACTTGAAACAACATCAGAGCGAGTATTACCGCCGTTTGTCTGCCATCCGTAGCGAGGGTGACTGGGAAGGATGGGTGTCGTTCTTTTTGGAAGCGGTGGCGGTGGCCGCGACCGATGCCGAACGCAATATTGTGGCAATTGCCAGCCTGATCACGGCGGATCGGCGGCGCCTGCTGGCTGCGACGAAAGTCGGTCCGGCCAGTTATCGTTTGTTCGAGCTTTTGCCTATGATGCCGCGCTTCAGTATCGAACAGGTGCGCCAGAAACTGAACACAACCTTCCCAACCGCTACGGCGGCGGTCAAGGTTTTGGAGGAGCTGGGTATCGTAGTGGAATTTACCGGGCTTAAAAAAAACCGCAGTTACAGTTACCAGTCCTATATCGATTTGTTGGCGGGCTGAGGGACATGAATCGAAACCCACTAGATTTTGATGCTAAAGCCTTAGACAGCAAAGTACCACTCTTAAAGAATGAGTTTGTTTGCAAACTCTGATTCATAAATCGAGTGTCAGAAATCTAAATTCGTTTCTGACAAATTGCAAATGAAGCAAGGCGTGCTCAGCGCTTAGAGACAATATAAATGAGCCCTCAGTCTGAGTCAGACTGAGGGTGTAAATAGATCAACCTTAAGGTAAAATAATCCAATAATTTCAATATCATGACTTGGAAATTCTGCAATATCGACGTACGATAATCGCACCAAGATATTCGGGAGCTAATGATGTCATCCTCTCTATCAAACCGATTTAAAGGCCGAGCCACGATTCAGCAATCGAACGTCCATTCAGTTTTTAGCGGACATCATGCCACTGTACATTGCCATGACTGTAAACGCTCTATGGTGCCACGAGTTGTCACTTACTATGGCCAGCCACTGAAATCGATTTGCCCGTTTTGCGGAAGCACGTTTGCATCGTTCCCATCGGGTTTTACGCGATTTATCCAATCCAGATATTCAGATGTTCTTTCCTTTTTAGTTCTTCAAAAGCTGGTAACTATAACGATATGTCTTGTAGTGCTATGGTTTGTTGCTGACTGGGGAAACCTCCCAGATAACATCAGTTTGTTTGCAGCATTCGGAACGGTGTTCTTTCTTGCGTTGATATTGGCTGAATTAGTATTTCAGGGAGTCGAGCGTATGGCAGCCAAGTTTCTTCATCAAAGTAATTACTATTGGGCGATATTGGTATTAGTTTCCATGTTTATTGCCCATGAGTTCCCGGCGCTAGCTGGCTATGTTGCTCTATTTTTCTTTATGATTATTGCTCGTGGCTTTGTTGCTGTCTTTATCCTAGCCTGGAAAAAACCAGTAAAATCCACCTTTCAATAATTGATCAGCCCACGGGCTCGATTATATTGTCCTATCTGGTCGATCAGATCCTGTCTGTTTTGGCCAGCTGCACTTCTCAATAATTTAGCGATAGTATTGGCTTCATTTTCGCCTTCTTCATTTATCATCTTCTGCTTCGCTTCCCCCAATCCACCAGTGTTTTCACTACTCACAGCGATCCCATCAAAGGCTTCAAACATAGCAGCACGATAATAAGCTTGCTGACTTGATGTCAGCTTGTCGGCAACTTTATTGACTCTTTGATCAGCCCAGGCTTGCGTAGCTTGAGCGAAACCAGGATAGGACTGGGATGCCGCGTGTTTAAAAGCGTCCCAATTTCCAGCACCTCTTGACTGCGCTTCATCATAACTATTATTGAATTGTTTCAAGTACTCCTGTCCAGCAGCTCCCATGGCTTCAAGATTTTTAGCAGTACTGTAGACTCCACCGCCTATGTAGTTGTAAGACAACTCTGCAGCAGAAGGCGTGTCATTGGCCGCAGCCGCAATCGATTGCCTAAAATGCTCTGCCTTGACATTCGCCAATTTCCCAAAGCCTTCTTTTGAGTTTTGTTCACGCTCAGCCAGGTTACGATCATGTTGTGCTTCGATACTGGCCTCGCCGCCGGCAATTTTCCCCGTCGCTGAACGAATCCGTGTCTGCGTACGCTGTTCTAGCGATTCGGTTTCAACGCGTGGGTCTTTAAGCTGAGCCTGTTCGACTGATGTCTGAACCTTGCCAGTTTCAGGAGCATTGGTTTTCAAGGTTTCGTTCCGGTTGGCATTCCACCTTTGATCGGCCTGCGGCGCATTAAAGGCATCGCCCAACAGTTGGTAACCCGAGATGTGTGCTTGGTGCGATTGTTGATCATCCAGCGTGCGGTAACTGGGTGACGAGAAGCCGGTCAATAACGACATGCCAGCGGCGGCATAGGCCTGATCGGCATCGCTAATCCAACCGGCGGCTTTCCATTGCGAGGCCAGTCGCTGCGTATCACCTCGCAAGCCATATTGATCGAGGGTTTGATCCAGGCGTTCCATCAAGCCAGGATCATGCGCGATTTTGTATCCCGTTTCCGCCGCACCGAAGCTCGCTTGCGTTCCGAAGCGTTGTTGAGCCGATAAAGTTTGTTGATAGGATTCGCTGGCGGATACCGCGTCGGTTGCGCTGTGTTGCAACGAGGACAACGATTGATTTTGTAGCCCCATTGAGGCGACGTTTCGGGTACCGGTCTGCGCATCCAGTGCCAGGCTTTTAGCCAAGCCGGCTTGATAACCCTGACTGTCATTGACGGTTTGACTGATGTCGGCGGCGATGGCATCGGACTTATCCTGACCGACTTTAAAATCATTTTGTAGTCGCCCCGAAATCGCTGCATTCAATTTATCGTTTGAGGTCTTGCCGCCGGCATTGGCACTGCCAGCCACCAGCGCCGAAAAGTGATCCGCAGAAATACCAGTATCCGCATGCTTCTTGGCAAAAGCTTCGCCAAATTGACGATTATAGGCATCGGTATAACTGGAACTGCTGGCGATTTGATTGCCCAATGAACGACTATCAAACGCATCGCTGCTGATGCTCGCCGACTTCGACGCCGTGGACGACACGCTATGCATAAAGCTATTGGTGGCTTGCTCGGACGCTGAATAGGCAGATGAAACGGCCGCGCTCATGTCCTTCCCGGCGGTAAAGGTCGGCAGCACCTTGTCGACCCCGGTTTGAGTAACCGCCGACAATGGACTGTATTGATGCTGCGCTTGCGCATTCAAGACCGGCGCCGGGCTGACCACATCCGGCGTAGCGATTTTCTCGTTCACATAATCGCCACCGTCCATCCGTCCCAAAAAATGGGTAGCAGTCACTGCCCCGCGATAAATCAGCATCAAGGTGATGGCCGGCGTCGACGCGGCCAACATGCCGCCAATCGACAGCCATTGTTGCAACTCCATATCCAGCTGGTAAATGCCCATCATTGACGGCAAATTGTAAGTCGCCGTAGTCAGTGCAGCCATTTTGCCTGCGGCCGACATTTGGATGAACAGATTGATCACCGCCAAAATCGGCATCCACAATTGGATCCACAGCAACATCGAGAAGTAGCCGATATTCATCCGGATGCCGACATTGCCCAGCATCACCACAAAGGCCATGATCGGTGCGATGGCATAACTCAAGCCTTCGATGAAGGCCATCATCGGTCGGACGATCTTGGCAAACAGGGTTTGTTCGGCGGCCCATTGGGTGTTGCGTTGCTGGATGGCTTGCTCGACCATCGCCGCTTTGTTCCAATGCAAACCGTCTTCATGCCGGCCGATCACGCCTTTCTCGAACATCGGCAGGATCGCCGACATCAGCATGTAATCGGCGGCATCGACTACGCCGGGTCCGGCCAACGCATCGAAGGCATCCTGGATTTTCGGCACCGTATCGCCTGCCGCCGGTACGCCCAAGGTCGGTTGCAACAACCCTTCCAGCGCCGTCGCAAAATTTCCATTGGCCACTACGCTCAAATCGGCCCAGGCATCGGTACAGGTTTTGGTTTGCGGTTGGCCACCGACATAGATTTGGGTCATGTAGATGTCGGAATCGAAGCGGATGGCATTCAGGGGATCCGCATCGCGTAAGATGGCATCCACCGATTTCTGGTTTAAATCAACACCGGTCAACGTGCATTCACGCACATAATTGGCAAACGAGGTTTCCATGTCGCTACCGGCATTCGGCACGTTGGCTGCGCCTAAATTCACTCGCGACAACAGATTCTTCCGTACCGCCGTTAGGGTCTGCAAGCTGTCGGCAAAGCCATTGCCGGTCATCGACGGTGTTCCAAAGCCTTGTTCGAATAACCGTGTCGTACGATAACCCATGTTCGACATCACGCTGCCTACGACCGCCGGCCCCAACGGTACGTTGTCGACCACTACCACGCTGCCAGTATAAGCATCCTCGATCGACACCCGTACCGACGGCGCATACAGCATCAACCACAACACATAGGCCAGCAATAAATCCTGATAGCGAATGCCTCGGCCATCCCATTGCAACAACGCCCTGAGCATGACGATGATGACGCCGATCAAACCGCCGACGGCCGCCGCGGCACTGTAGTCGCCGGTGCCAGAGATCATCGCAATCGCATTGAGGACAGCTTGCAAATAGGCGGAATCGCCCACGGAAAAGATTTCAAACATGGGCGATTGCCTTTAAAGAAATAGGGTAAAACCAAGACACGCCTACGATTGATAGAAAGCACCAGTAAGCGAGTCTTGTAGTGCAGTTCGGACAGAGGCTCATGCGGTTGACTCCATTAAGGCGTCGGCCAAGCGGTGCCAGACGCCGGCAATTGCGCCACGGTGCCATAGTGTTTAGGCTTCACGGTGGTCATCAATTGTTGGTAAAACGCCATCAGGGTTTGCGGATTACCGTAGCGACCGGCGATGGTGACGTATTCGTCCTGGATTTGCTCCCTTGCATCCTTCAAAGCGTCCATCAACAACTTGGCATAGGCGTGGTCATTCATATGTGCCGCAGTCTGCACAGCGTTGAGCAAATCGTTGACAATCAGCTGCGCCAATTCCAGGGCAATCACCGGTGCCGCTTCTTCGGCCCAGAGTTTGGCAATGCCGGCATCCTCCCTAGCCAGGTTATGGATCATGCCGCCGATGGCATCCGGCACGGTTTGCATGAAGGCTTTTTCGCTGTCGGTGATTTGACCGCTGTTGGTCGAGAATTTGTAGAGTAGTCCGTTGCCGGTATTGGCCGAACCCAGCAGAATTTCCATCACCCGTTGCTTCAAGCCCACCAGATTGACGTTCTGGACGATGGGTTTCAGACACTGATCGGCATCATGACCATCGCTGCAGGTATACATCCTGACGGTTTGATAACTGTTGCCGGCGTCGTTGCCGTACATCAAATCCTTGATACGCAACACCGGCGGCGGCGCGCTAATGGCATTGTTTTCGCCTTTGCCGTCGGGCGCGGCTTGCGGCGCATCGACGATCACCGTACCGGAAATGCTCATCGCCGCTTCCAGCAAACTGTTGCCACCAAACCTAAACCAACCGCCGGCATTTTGATTGACCAAAGCCCGCCAAACCAGATTGCCTTGGATGACCTTGGTCATGTCGGTGGGATCGTTTTGTTTGATTTGTTGCACCGGATCGCCCAAGGTACTGGTATTGGTCCAACTGGAAAACACATCCGAAATGCCTTGGGTAAACGAGGCATTGGACAGATTGGTTTTACTTTGCAGATCGAAGGCTTTGACAGTGTCGTTGACCAAACCCTGAGCCAACCTGCATGAGTTGCTGAACATCTGGTTCATTTCCTGGATTTTCTTTTGCAGGTCGGTCATCACCGACGCACACCAGGGACACATGGCACCCACGGCCAACTGAAACGCATACCCTGCGGCATTGCCAGCCACATTACGCATCAATTGCACAAACTGGTTGAAGTTGATGAAACTGAAGCTACCGGCAAACAAGTCGATCCCACCGCAGCCGGCGCTGAACGACGGCGGCACGAAGGAAACCAGGTTGGTATTGGTGATGCCGTTGCGCGCCACCAGGCTGCCGCCGGTAATCACGCCGCGGCGCTGTCCTAAATGGGCGGTCGGCGCCGTAAAATTGGTCATGGTGCCGAACATGCTATCCATTTCCTGTTGCAGGTCGGCATAAGCAGGAACGGCACTCTCAACCAACAGAATCAATACTAATACCTGGCGATATGGGTAACGATAGCGAAATGAAAACGACATCATGGCGTACTCCCGAGATGCGCACTGCGTTGCAATGCCTGGATCAGCGATAGTGGATCTTGAGTGACCGCAGGGCTGATGCTACCGGCGGCCGGTAACAACATCGGCGTGTTACGGATGCCCTGAGTGGTTTGGTATTGGGAGGCATCGATCCAACCGGCTTCCTTGGCCGCCAGCAGAATCCGACCGGTAACTTCTTCTAACGACAACGCGCCTTGCGCCAACGGCACAATCTGCTTGGGCGGTTTCATCAGAAACAGTGCCGGGGTTTGTTCAACGCCCAACATTGCAGCCTGACCGTTATCACGTTTGAACTGACTGAAAAAGCCGTTCGGCATCGGTAAACCATCCAGCGACACAGGATAAATCTTGAATCCGTAGGCGTTTTCCAGCATCGCCAGAATCGGTGCTTGTACATGGCAATAAGGGCAATCAGATCGGAAGAAAAACAAAATACCGGCTTGGGCGGCAATCGCTTTCAAGGCTTGTTCGGCCACCACGCCGGCCTGATGATTGGCTTCATTGGCGGCATAGGTTGCCACCGGTCGGCGCACCGTTTCGTCGAGTTGCGGATCGGACATCACCACGTAGCGCGCAGCGTTGGTAAACCGCTCGGCTTTATCCATCATCACCCGCTGCAGGTAATAAAACGCCGACACATTCTCGGGACTCGGATCGTCGATGGCCTGGTTCAGGTAATGCTCCAAGTTTTGCTTCAGCCAGGCTGAGGACAGTGGCTGGGGTTCTGCAGAAGGCTGGACTTGTGTTTTGGGTTCAATTTCAGTTTGAACGACGCTGGGCGGACTGATGTCAGGCTTGGGTTTTTCCTGATCGGCTTGAGTTTCCGGTTGGTTTTTTTTTACCGGCTCCGGCAATACCTCATACCAAAACCAGCCGCGTTGTTTGTCTTCGAAATACGACGCAACCGGTCTGTCGACAGCCTCATCAGCCGAGGCGGTCAATGCCTGCAGCAATAACGTCATTAACATCAACAGTACGAAGGGATATGGGTTCATAGCCCTATTGTTACACCAGTCACCTGGCTATTCGTGTGCAATAAAAGTCAAATTCGACCTAATTTGTACGACAGGGCAATTTTTTTTACCTTGGCTGCAATAAAGGCCGATTTTGGCCTTTATTGTCAGTCCATCGGTTTTTACCTCGCCTAGAATCCGCGGCAGGTTTTGATCAGACTCAGCGCATAAACCTGTGCAGGATTTCCGTTCGGCGGTTCCCTGATCTATCAGGGACATTCAGCGAACATTTTCAGTCATTGGCAATGTGCCGTGTCTAAACAGGGACAGGCCGATAAACCGGTTATCAGGGAACATCGATGTCAACCTGGCCATGTTTCGCAGAACATATCCCTAAGTATTCAGGGACGCGGCGTCTAAATGTCTGTACAGGTTTTTGGCCTCAGCCCTGTGTCAAACCGGACCCCCCCAAAAAAAATCCCTCAGGGACGACCACTCTAAATCCCTGAAGTTAAGTATTAGGAAAATTCATGAAAAGCGACGATAGCGAGAAAGAATCCTTACTGCCGACTGATGCAGCCATCCCAGTGTGGCTGGAGAGTAAAGCGGAGCAATTGCATGCCCACGCGCGGATGTTGGTGGATGATTACTGGCGACAAATGAATCAGCGACATCAACATGTGACCACCCAAGAGCGCGGGCATATTGGCGTTCGGATTCGTCGTCGTGAAAGTCGTTTGTCGTTTAGCATCGAGTGGTACCGGATGGCCACCCTGCGCCAAAAGGGTCAAACTAAACCGATTTGCCAATACCTGAAAAAAGGTCCTGGCTATCGCTATCCCCTGCAGCGGATCCTGAAGGGTGAACCCGACTGGGAGCAGCAACTGGTGGAAACCTTGGAAAACGAATTCGCCGATATCCGTAAACAAGTGGCCCTGCTGGGTACACTGCGCGATGCCTATTGGCAGTTTCAAAAAGCCATGGCAACGGGCTCGCACTGAGTGTCGATGACGCTGCTGATGGGCAGACCAAGGCCCAAAGTTATCCACAGGGCAGCGGCCCTATATTTAGATTAAAAAAAGATTATAAATAGATTAGCACCCGATTTTTTAGGTCGTTGAAAATCGCTGTAGGCCACGCCAATCGTGACTTGCAGCGATTCCAAAAAACGCACTGAGCGTCGGTCGAATGCCGTGTAAAACGTCGGCCGAATGCCGTGCTTTTTGTCGGTCGAATGCCGTGTCTGTCGGCCGAATGCCGTGCCACCGTCGGTCGAATGCCGTGTCCGTGTCGGTCGAATGCCGTTAGTGCGTCGGCCGAATGCCGTATCGACCGAGCCAAAATAGCGTCGGTCGAATGCCGTGCTTTTTTTCAACCGCTGTTGCCCTGTAAATACCGTTGCTGGCTCGCTGTGGGGTGTTTTTTAACTTTGACGGTATCCTCGCCGATCTCAAAGCTTTCCAGACTACCGCAGTCGACCAAGGCTTCCAATGCTTTGCGTAAACGGTATTTGAAGTCACGCAGGGTCGTGGCACTGCTGCCGCTCAAACGGTGGATGGTGTTGATTTTCAACGGATAGGGCGCTGCATGTGACGACATAAATCCCTGTAACCAGAGTGCCAAGGGGTGTTTACGTAATTTACGACGTTGCTCGAACTCGATGTAGGTGTAGCCGTCTTCAAACAAGCGCAGCATGGATTCGGTCACTTCCACCACGTAGCGATGGGTCACTTCATCACGGTGATACCGTAAGAACCCTTTTTCGCCAAAGGTGTCGCGGCCTTGAAAGGTGATTTCCACAAAGGCGCCGCCTAAACGCGCCATGGATTCCTTCAACCATTCGTGCTGACTTTTGCCGGTCGATCGGCCTAAAGCCATCAGCAACGCATGCGCACTGAAGGTCACGCTAAAGCCCGGCAATTGCGTTCTGGATAGATGCACGATCTGCATCCAGACGTCCAGATCGGACTGATTGAGCTGAACGCCGAGATAACGGACTTCGATCCCCTCGACTGCGGCCAATAGGGTACGTTTTTTGTACGCTATCCGCTCATTGCCCTGCACCCCGGCAAACAAGGCGCTGCGCAAACAGGCATTCGGCGTGCCGCGCATACCGGCAGGCCAATGCGGTAAAGTCGCCAAGGGTTCGACTTTTGTGGGTTTGGATTTTTTAAGGGCCACCAGTTTTTGAAAGCGGTTGTCGAGATTGCCTAACGCGTCGTTGCTTGTGATAGTCATGACGCCCCCTTATTTCAGCAGACTACTGGGGTTGCAGGCATGCTGTAAGGCAGCCCGCATGTCTGTCGAGTCGATCAGCGCGCGTTCCTCAAGCGACAGGTCGAGCTGATGATGGCAGTATTTTCGCCAGGCGCGTTCCAACTGGGATGGGTCGTCGATCTGCGTGAATTCGATTGAATCCGCAAAGCTGTTGTCAGGGTGTTTGGGCTTTGCAACGGTATCGGCATCGTTTACGGCCCGCCAGGGCTGATCCACTTGCCTGACAACATGCTCTATCGACGCGGTCCGTAGCGCCGAACCGCCTATTCCGCCAGTCTGCCAGGCACTATCCAGGTGCCAGGGCTTTTTGGAATCAAGCATCATCGATCCGATGACGATTTCGTGAATGTGTTCATCCACTGCACTCGGCGATGCGCAAGCCGTGCACAGCGCCAAGCCTACAATCGGGATAAACGAGCGAATATGAGGGGGGATGGTGTCAATGTTCATGCTGCCTCCAGACGAATCAGAAAGCGCAGTACATTAATCACAAACTTTTCTGCTCTTCGTACAATAAAGGTCGAATTTGACCTTTATTGTACGAAGGGTCCAAAATTTTTATGTCACGATGCGGCGCCATGGAAAACGCCACGTCATCTTTCATCCAACGTATCAGTCAGCGTCTTTGGGGCGATAAACCGGCTTTGGTCAGTGCACCACCGGCATCGTCTGGCGAGGAGATTCCACGTTATCCACCATTCATGAAGGGGCTGCCGGCGGCATCGGTAGAGCGTGTTCTGGCCACCCAAAGCGAGCTGATTCAATCGATAGAGCAGGCATTGGCATTGCCCGATGCGTTATATCAGGCGATTGCACTACCGGTCATTACACGCTATGCCGCATTCAGTCACTTGTTGCCGGCCTCCGAATCACATCACCATCGCGGCGCCGGTGGTTTGTTTAGGCATGGCCTTGAAGTCGCACATTGGGCGTCCCTGGCATCGCACGGCTGCCTATTTGCAAGCGACGCCACACCCAAATCCCGTAAAACCTTGGAGCCGCGCTGGCGATTGGCCGTGTGTTTTGCCGGCTTATTGCACGATATTGGTAAACCTGTCTCCGATATCGCTGTTACCGACAGTCAGGGGCTGCACACCTGGAATCCCTGTGACGAAAATTTGATCGACTGGGCGGCACAACACCGTATCGATCGTTATTTTTTGCGCTGGCGAGAGAACCGTCATAAACGCCACCAACAGTTTTCGGCACTGGTTATCGAGCGGGTGTTAACGCGTGAGTCGCGTGCTTACCTGCTGGAACCGGGACCAGAAATCATGCAAGCGCTACTGGAAACCTTGCATGGTCTGGATCGCGGTAGCAAGCTCTATGAGTTAGTGGTTACCGCAGACTGCAAAAGCGTGGAACGCGATTTGAAAACCCATGCGCATTCGGTCGATGCGGCGTTGGGGATGCCGGTCGAGCGGTATCTGTTCGATGCGATGCGGCGCTTGATTAAATCAGGCCAGTGGCTGGTCAACGACAAAGGCGCCAGAGTATGGCGATTTCAATCCGGTGTGCATATTGTTTGGCGGACTGGCGCGCAAGACATCGTCGGTTTGCTGGCCAAAGACAAGGTGCCCGGTATTCCGCGCGATGAAGATACCTTGGCGGATATTTTGATCGAACGCGGTTTGGCGATTCCCAAACGCGATGCCGCAGGCCGCCAGTACCGCTATTGGCGTATGAGACCGGATGGCTTGGACGCCGTGTTTTACATGCTGCGTTTGGCATCGTTGGAGTCGATATTCAGCAATGAGCCGCCGGCCGCGATCGAAGGATTTGAAGTTGAGGACGAGGAATCTACTACACCAACCCAACCAGGAACCAAAGACCAGGCATTGCCGGAAAAGACTGAAGCAGTCAAATCTCGCAAACCGACCAAGCCTAAGCCGGTTTCGCAGGCACCATCAACCGACCACGAGATGCCAACCTTGGCGGCCATTCCCGATGGCACTAGCCAAGAGCAGGTCCCGTTATCCCCAGTCTTGCAGGTTGAATCGGATACCGGTGATACCGACAAACCCACCCCCCTTGTCGATGACGGATGCACGCCGAGCGTGGATGGCGATACCAAGTCTTTAGCCGACCCTCAAGCGGACATCGTGACTGAGCATACCCAATCCCAATCCATCCAAGACCCAGAAGTCTTATGGCTCCGCAATCATGGACAGGCCGGCGCGTGGCTTATCGAAATCGCGAACCGGATTAGTCAGGGGCAGTGGTCATGGAACGGCGACATCTTCGAAAAACAAGGAAAATGGTTATGCCTATTTCCAGATGTTCCGCTAAAGCTTCAAGTTGAAAGCGATGTGTTCATTCAAGGATTGGTCGATCAAAACTGGTTAGTGACCGATGTTCTGTCTCCGATGCGGAAAGTGCAAACCTTAGGGCAGCAACGCGTCGTACAACTGGCTGAGGAACCTGCGCAGAGGCTATTGCGCATGATAGGCGCTTTACCGGTTCAAGCATCGAATGCCACACCAACTGCATTGCCTGCTGAAAATGTCGAAGTCAAACCAGACAAGCGTATCGATCCCGTCAATCCATCGACCCTTCAAAAGCCCACCCAGCAGCGAAACACAAAAGCCAAACCACGCAGTCACAAGCAACCAGCAGAACCCCCAGTAACGTCGACAACAGTCATGGATTCAGTCAAACCAAGCATTAACGACGGCATTCCGAGTGTGCAACCTGGGCAAGATTTTCCGGCAGTGGGCGTGTGGATCTCGACACTGCGCACCCATCCCGATCAGCAAGACGCCTGGATCACTGTTTCTGATGACGAACTTGGGGTCTACCTGGACGGACATCCCGACTTGAAACGCTACGAGTTCCTACGCGAAATCAGTCAGCATCCTGACTGCCAAGTGCTGGGACGTGGGCAAGGCATCAAAGTACGGATCAAACCATGAAATCCGATTACGACTACCAATTTCCCTGGCGGCCCATCTTCGAGGTGTATGCCATCTCGGGCTGGCTAGGCGGTGCCGGTTTGGCGCATTTCACGAGTCGCTGGTCGGGCTTGCCACGCGAACCCTTCGACTGGTTGATGACGGCGTGCGGGGTCATGGCGTGTTGGCGATTGTCGCCGGCCTTGAGTCTTTGGTACCGCAAACGCCGGTTGCGACAGTTTCGGTTCCAATACCTGGATGCCGAAAAGCTTGTCACCCTGGTGAATCGCAACCCCGAGGCCTTGTGGTTCGGTTGGGGATTCGATTGGGTGCAAAAGCATGCGCAATTGGCCTATGAGATTTTGAAACGCGATGTCTCGACGCTGATTCCCAGCGATCATCAACGGATGGGCTCGGCCTGGATACATGGCCTGGAAGTGTCCGAAGGCGACATTCGTCAGCCCTTGCAGCATACCGCCGGCCATACGCTACTAGTCGGTACCACCGGTGCCGGTAAAACGCGCGCCTTTGATGTGTTGGTGACCCAAGCGGTATTGCGGGGCGAAGCGGTGATCATCATCGATCCCAAAGGCGACAAGGATTTGATGGCCTGTGCCAAACGGGCTTGTGCCTTGGCCAAGCGCCCGGATCGCTTCGTGTATTTCCACCCGGCGTTTCCGGAAGACAGCGTGCGTCTGGATCCCTTACACAATTTCAACCGGCCTTCGGAAATCGCCAGTCGCATCAGCGCCATTTCGCCTAGCGAAAGCAGTAACGATCCCTTCAAGGCCTTTGGTCAAAAATCCCTGGATAACGTGATTCAGGGTTTGATGGTGATCGAGGAACGGCCAACCCTGGTCAAACTGCGCCGTTACCTGGAAGGCGGTCCTTCGACACTGGTGATTCAAGCCTTGGAACGCTATTTCGACAACAACCTGGGCCATTGGCGACACGAGGCGCGACCTTACCTGAAGAATGCCAAGGACATCGATTCCAAAGCGTTGGGATTGGTGCGGTTTTACCGAGAGGTCGTGCAATATCAATTGCCGAATCTGGATTTGGAAGGCTTGTTGTCCTTGTTCGAACACGACCGAGCGCACTTCAGCAAGATGGTCGCCTCCTTGATTCCGATCATGAACATGCTGACCTCGGGTTCTTTGGGGCCTTTGCTGTCACCCAATCCCCACGACGTGGATGATTTGCGTCCCATCACCAATACCGGCCATATCATCGAAAAGGCCCAGGTTGCTTACATCGGCCTGGATTCGTTATCGGACGGCATGGTGGGTAGCGCCATTGGATCGATTCTGTTAGCCGACTTGGCCGCTGTCGCCGGCGATCGCTACAACTACGGCGTCTCGGATAGACCCGTGAATGTGTTTGTCGACGAAGCCGCCGAAGTCATCAACGATCCCTTCATTCAGGTGTTGAACAAAGGCCGCGGTGCCAAGATTCGCTTGTTCATCGCCACCCAGACTTTTGCCGACTTTGCCGCCCGCACCGGTTCTCAGGACAAAGCCCGGCAAGTGCTGGGTAACGTCAACAACCTGATTGCCCTGCGCATCATGGATAGCGAAACACAGCAGTACATCACCGACAACCTGCCAAAAACCCGCTTGAAATACATCATGCGCACCCAAGGCGTAGCGACTAGCGCGACCAATCCCACAGTGTTTTCCGGCAATGTTGGTGAACGCCTGATGGAGGAAGAAGGTGATTTGTTCGCACCGCAGTTACTCGGACAACTGCCGGACTTGCATTACATCGCCAAGTTATCCGGCGGCCGCATCGTCAAAGGTCGCTTGCCGATACTGCAATCGGAACTGGACCGACAACAGAATCGCCAAGGTGCGAGCTCATGACCCGCAATCTGTTGTTCAGCCTGATGCTTTGGCTACTGGAAGTGATCCTGGTGGCCAGTTTTGTGTCCGACCGCTGGACGCGCGAACTGCAGCGTGCCGAAGATCAGATGATGATCGGTTATTTTGGCGCCGATAAAGAATCACAGATCAGCCACACCGCGCAGCGCTGGTTTGATCGCTTGTTCGTCACCACCGGCATCCGCGACAGCGTGTTCCGCTACTTCATCCCCACCGAGCGCGAACGGCAGATGTCCAAAGGCTTCGAGGATGTGGGGCGTAACGATTTGTTTCCCTTTATCGAAAGCCGGCTCAACGTACTGTGGGACACGATCTATCAAATGATCAAGCGCCTGACCACCGCCTGCATCTGGTTACCGTACTTGGCAGCTGCCTTGCTGCCGTTTGTCGTCGACGGACTGGTGCGGCGCAAGATCAGCCAGACCAACTTCGATTACCCCAGCCCCATGGCGCATCGCTACAGCCTTTATCTGATTCTGGGTGCGCTGTATCTGCTGCTGGTCAGTTTGACACTGCCGTTTCCGATTCCACCGCAAGCTGTGCCAGTAGGTGTCTTTGTCGTCACCTACGCCGTCAACGTACTGTTGGCCAACACGCAAAAGCGGGTGTAGGTGTTCCATGAATGTCATCTGTTTTCTGCACGGCATGATCAACACACATCCGGCGCATAACCCCAAACGTGTTTTACCCCTCAACCTCAACACAACCCAGGAGCATTATCATGTTAAACCGTTCTATTAACGACACCGCTACGTCGGATCCTTTGGTTAAATACATTACGTTAACCGCTAAGAAAGTCGCTCTGTACCCAACGTCGCCTGAGCTCGATTCACTTTTTCGAGCGTTTATTGAGTCCTGTATTGCAAATAGCCAGGACGATATTTTGGTAAGCGCTTTACGACAATCGGAAGGTTTGCACGTATTTTCGCTATTAAATGAGCGCATTGTTTCGCTCGCCGAACGGATTCGGGTGAGATTGCCGTCTATGCCGAATGCAGAGTCGATCGTATTCGCCATCCCGATGGTCATCGAGTCCCATCCTGAAAAGGCTTTACCTAAGCGTATTGAAGACCCCGAACGCATTAGACAATTGCTTCAAAGCCATGGGCTGATCAACGATAGACAAGCCCTCGCCATTCACGACGAATTATTCACCCTTGAAGACATCAACTGGTTACCTAGCCAAATTCGCCAGATCAACCAGCAGTTGATCGAGCAAGCCGAAGGCGAAATTCCAACATCGGAATCACGCCGTTCTTTTGTTATGAAGCCCTCGGAGAATCCGGAGGGGGACCTCATTTTGCGATTCCTGGTGGGTGTGGTGATTAGCGATCAGGCATTAACGCCTCTTTTTTGTGAACAGCCCAAATCGGATGACTTTGGGGAATTTGCCGAAGAATGGTCAGAGGCCTTTAAAGAGGAGATGGATGAACAAACCGGTCACAACGTCTGGGAGATTGAAAAACCCAATCCACTCAGTATTGCCGCCTCGCGCGGGATTCATTTACTCAATGAGCTTGATATCTTCTATAAGCTAAATATGAAAGCCCAAGAATACCCCGTGTCAAAAGTCGTGCTCAGTAAACACGGTGTCGATGACATACCCACCGAAATACGGGCGGCTTTTTTTGATCGTGAAAAAGAATTGTCAACCGTTTACGTTTGGCCGCTCTTGACAACCGATGACGCTAAGTCAGTATTCGAAGACATCAACGGGCTACTGACCAATCTCAATATTCCTCACGTGATTGACAACAATCTTCTTCCTGCCATCGAGTTCACGGGACATTTCGATCACTATTGTGAATCGATGTCCAGGCAATTGGAACCAGAGGAGCCTCAAACATTCTTTATATGCTGAGTGATTTGGGTTGAACATGATGATGGCAGCCTGATGGCCTTTGAAGAGGGTCAGATGTAGCGCCCAGAATTTACATGAAATGGCTTGAATCAGCTGGCATACCCTCGCGGTCATGGTCAAAAGCCGGGCTGCGAGGATTATTGCTTGTTAAAAAGTCACTCAGTGGTGCGATTAGTGCGCCTTCGAGAGCTGCAGCCACAAGCATCATGATTGACTCGTCGGAAAAACAACTAAAGATCGCATTCCCAAAGCAAAAACCCATCGACAACATCCTGCGTTGATCGGTGACGTTGGGCGTTGATCAGCGACATGAAGGACTCATTCAGAATCTGCAATGCTTCCGGATCGTCGGCATTAACGTATCGGCTTGATCTTCCCTGTCCGTTCTTGCACCTCTCAGGCTGCCAATTTTGCGGATAGGAATTAACTTGATAGCCATGGCTAGCCAGTATCTCGGCAACAAAGGGTTCTCCGCTTTTGACCGTCCACTTAACCTTTTTCAATGTGTGCAGTCCACCCAGCAAAACCAATATCGGCTTTTCGCGCGAGAACTCGGACAACCGATTGGCCATATTTACGTCGCGGTCTTGATCGGCGTCAATGGCCTCGATGCCCAAGCATGGAAATTTCGATTTGAGCGTGACCAGATAATCAATCAGTTTTCGCAGTCCAGGATGATCGATGGCATACGGTATTTTAATCTCCGCTACCTGTGTTTCACCCTGGGTTACAGCATCGATGACGGGTTGTTGATTGCGGTTAATTTCGAGTCCGACAGTCAAGCATTGATGTCTTTCCAGGGTCGCATCAACCAGACGCGCGAAAAGCTGTGTTGATTCCGGTCTTTGGTGGCTTTCGCCGATGATGACAATGTTGCCGGGTTTGATATTGTCCTGGATAGTCGAGAAATCATTCGACCATCCAAGACTGGGTAGCAATACAACATAAATACCAAACCAGCATCTTTTCAGCATCTAAATGGCTCCTAAGAAATAAAAAGGCGTGTTTTATTAGCCTTGTCTACCGATAACACCTCCGTTAATTTCAGTAGAGCAGAATGAATAAGATTCAGCTTTGAACGGCCAAACTACATGACCAGAAGTTATTCAATACACCGCTCATCATCATGCCTTGGATTGTTTACATAATCGCTGATCGGTGTTGTAGTCATATCAGCGTACGCCTGATTATCCAGTAATTGAAACACGTCATTGTCAGTGGCGGATTTATCCAACCAATCCCGGTAATGGTTTACAGGCATGATCACCGGCATACGTTCATGAATCGGTTGCATCAGTTGCGTTGCAGCGGTCGTGATGATGGTACAGGAATAGAGTGTTTGCGCTTCGTGCTCCCAATGTTCCCAAAGTCCAGCAAAGGCAAATAACTGATTGTCTTGCCGGTGGATATGAAACGCTTGTTTATGCGTTTCCAATTTCTGCCACTCATAAAAACCTCTTGCGACGACTAAGCTGCGTCGCTTATGGAAGGCAGCACGAAAACTGGGTTTCTCTCTAATGGTTTCTGCTCGTGCGTTGATGAGGTGATGGCTGTGTTTATCATCTTTTGACCATGACGGCACTAACCCCCAAAACAGGTTTACCGATTTTAGCGATTTATCGTCTAGCTCAACGATGCACAGGATTTTTTGCGCAGGGGTAATGTTGTAGCTAGCTTGAAAGCGAGGCAAGCGTGGCAACTCAAAATGTTCAGCAATGCTTTCAGGGGTTGCTGTGAGCTGATAACGACCGCACATTGCCCATGCCTCCGTGATAAATGACTGACGTTATTAAACGTCAGAAATGCGTAACAACCAAACTCA
This sequence comes from Methylomonas sp. 11b, assembly GCF_000515215.1. Classification (NCBI taxonomy): domain Bacteria; kingdom Pseudomonadati; phylum Pseudomonadota; class Gammaproteobacteria; order Methylococcales; family Methylococcaceae; genus Methylomonas; species Methylomonas sp. 11b. The sequence goes on along the minus strand of NZ_KI911557.1, from coordinate 179,269 downwards.
TTGAGCAATAAGAACAAATACAAAACAATTCCGTTTTTGAGGTACACTGCTTGCCCTCATCAGAACCACGAATTTGGGATATAAGCATGAGCGTCATTTCTATATCAAGCTATCAACCACGCAATACGAAGCCATTGATTAGTGCTGCACTATGGTCTGACGATCTGGAACTGCCGATTCTGGAACCTCAACAGCAATTGAGTACGATTGAATTGCCGTTATTCACGTCTAAAGTGCCTGCGGGTTTTCCATCACCGGCTGATGATCATTTGGAATCGACGATAGACCTCAATCAACATTGCATCAGCAATCCACCAGCCACCTTCTTCGTTAAAGTAAAAGGTCATTCCATGACCGGTGCAGGCATCAATGATGGTGATATGTTGGTGGTAGATCGTTCTTTACGTCCAAACAACAATAGTATCGTGGTTGCGGTGATCGACGGTGAAGTCACCGTTAAAGCGCTAGATACGACTACCGATGAAATTTGGTTGCGATCAAAAAATCCCGACTATCCTGATTTCCAGATTAAAGAAGGCATGGAGTTACATATTTGGGGTGTGGTCAAAAACGTGATTCGTTCGCTACCGGTATAGATGACTTCAGCACCCATATTCGCGATTGCGGATTGCAACAATTTTTACGCCAGCTGTGAAAGAGTCTTTCAGCCAAAACTGAACGGCAAACCAGTGGTCGTGCTGTCTAATAACGATGGCTGCGTGATTGCCAGAAGTAATGAAGCCAAGGCTTTGGGCATCAAAATGGGTGCCGCTTATTTCAAGATTGAGCAGTATGCCAAGCAAGAAGGCATTGCGGTATTTTCTAGCAACTATGCGTTATACGGCGACATGAGTCAGCGTGTGATGCAGATTTTATCTAGCTTTGCACCGCGATCTGAAGTGTATTCCATTGACGAATGCTTTTTGGATTTTACCGGACTGCCACAAAACCTGACGGAATATAGCTTAGATATTTGTGCGATTGTAAAGCAATGGACAGGTATACCGATTTCCATTGGCGTTGCGCCAACTAAGACCTTAGCGAAGTTAGCCAATCGGTTAGCGAAAAAAGGTCATTCCAAACATGGGCCCGCTCTGGACTGGCGCGATATTGCTGATCCCGATGCAGTGTTAAAAACCATTGCGCTGGATGACCTTTGGGGTATTTCCAGGCGCTGGAAAGATAAGCTCAATCAAATCGGTATTCATCATGCGCTAACACTGAAACAATCTGATCCAAAACAGCTACGTCAACATTTTGGTGTAGTGATGGAACGGATTGTGACCGAGTTGAACGGTATTTCCTGTATTGCCTTAGAAGAAATGCCCGCACCGAAAAAACAGATTCTGACCTCGCGCAGTTTTGGTGAACGGTTGACTGATTATGATGATTTACGCGCAGCGGTCACGCACTTTGCCACACGGTCTGCGGAAAAATGCCGACAACAGCGATTGACCACGCACGTATTGACGGTGTTTATTCATACCAGTCCGTTTGATACCCGCAATCCGCAATACTCCAACAGTGCGACCATAGCGTTTGATCGTCCAACCAATGATACCTCGCAATTGATTGCAGCCGCTCAACAAGGTTTGAAGCGGATTTTTAGACGCGGCTTTTCTTATCAACGTGCCGGTATTCTATTGCCTGACTTATGGTCAGCAAATGTCGCGCAGCTGTCGTTATTTGACAGCGGTGAAAACAACCTGCGATCTGATCAGCTGATGACCGCACTGGACGACATTAACCGCAAACATGGTAAGCGTAGTGTTTGCTATGCGAGTGAAATGCTTAGCAAGCGCTGGCAGATGCGGCAGGAATTCAAATCGCCGTCCTACACCACCAATATCAAGGAACTGCTGACGGTTCAAATTTGAAGAAAATCTTATGCATTTGTAAGCGCTATTTCGATCCTCACCCGACATACGTTTTTCGCCAATGCAGACGCAAGCCCAAGCATCTAAGAGTCTTGCTTCTTCGAAGACGACTATCTATCTAGGCCTCCGGCAGCAGGCCAAGAGTTGCCGAAGAATAATCTATGATCTTTGACTGCAAACTAGCTCATTGGCACCAATGATTTGGCTTGGTGTTGGGTCAAAAATCTAATCTATTATTGAAAGCCCAAGCGTTATGTACGGAATATTACGTAAGATTAAGATGACTCGAACGCCTGACTTAGGGATGTGGTGACAGTTAACAGGTTAGCTTTACGTTGGGCGTCACACACGGACATGAGGCATCGAACAATCATTGTATTGGTGACGCTGCCCATGGTCGTCGCTATCGGTACCTATGTTCGAACCTTTGATCAGCTGCGATTCTCCGATAGCACGTAAACATAGCCTGAGTTGGGTTACGCTATCCTTATTTATGCCTTTGAAAAAAACCGATCAAAATAAGTTGGAGTAAATATTGTGTCCCGTGAAATTTTACAGGCGATAGCTGATATTTATAAACGGCATGACCCGGAAGATGCCGATTTTTATACGTTGGAATGGGTGCAAGACAAGTGTTCTTATTTTTACAAGTCGCCAAAAGAATTGCTGGCAATTTTGCAAATGAGCCAAGACCGGGGGATCAACACTGAAGGTGCGCTGTGGTCAAAAGAAGACGGTTTAGCAGCCCATCGCGAGATGAAGTATAACGGACCAGTTGATGCATATTCTTACGAGCTAATGGAGAAAAGCGGTGAACTGGCTAGACTAGAGGCTGCTTGTAAGGCTGAGGAAATTGCGAGGAAGCTAGCCATTGAAAGCTTGCAGTGCTAATGCGGGTAGTAGCGAAAGCCCACTCCGGACTTTGCTAGCCGAAATGTAGTTCTCCGCATTATGGTCGGCAGCAGCAGCCCATTTTTGCCTCTCGCACCTCTCCAAGGCAGCCAGTCGGCGAAGTTAGACTCTGTGAGCCGCAGAGCCACAAAGCCGCCGTTGGCGATCTCAACCTATCGGCCAAAAGCCGACTACCGCAATTAAATCGATTCTGCCCGGTTTAGTTTGCATAGCAGCCTGTGGATGGCAACCATTCATTGAAATCGGCAAGATCATTCTATTTTGCTACTTGCGAAATTGCATGCTACTTGCACACCTGAGATCACAGGAATTGCACACTAGCTGTTTTTCTTGTTGCACACCGAAATCACTGACTTGCGCACTCATTGAAATTATCAAAAGCAGGCACAGACAATGAGTAAAATGATAGTTGGTTGACCGGCAAAAACCGACCCTTTTCAGTCTATCGCTCCATTTGACACATTTGATTGAATGGCAGCAAGATAAAGTTAACAAATAATGAGAAATCCCCCGGCTTTGCCGGGGAGACAGCAAAAGTTTGACATTTAGAGGAGTCCATCAAGACACTCGTGATCGTGAACCGCCAAGTACACGACAGAGGAGAACCTGATGGACGAGAAAGAAAGCTTAAGTCACTCAAGATGGGAGTGCAAATATCATGTTGTATTTATCCCCAAATGTAGGCGACGAACCTTGTATAAGGAATTGCGTAAACATTTGGGTGAAGTCTTTCGACGACTAGCGAGTCAGAAAGAAAGTCGAATTATAGAAGGTCATTTGATGCCGGATCATGTGCATATGTTGATTGCGATACCGCCGAAGTATGCGGTTTCACAAGTCATTGGCTACATCAAAGGGAAAAGTGCTATTCATTTGGCGCGTGTCTATGGAGAGAAGAAGCGTAATTTTGTTGGGCAACATTTTTGGGCGCGAGGTTACTTTGTGTCGACGGTTGGTTGGGATGAAACGATGATCCGGGAGTATATTCGCCACCAAGAACAAGAAGACCAGCGAATTGAACAAATGACTCTTTGGAACTGACGCCCCCTTTAGGGGGCTATTAAATTAGGGCCGCGTTAGCGACCCTCTTTACCGCTTTGAGCGGTTCACTACATAAAGCCCCCGGCTTTGCCGGGGGATATTTACTTCGTCACTCGTTGTTTGCTCAAATTACAAAATGCTTCCGTATTCCTTATTCGTTAGGCCCTTATAGTGAAAAAGAATTTTCCACCATTTGGTGGTTACGATGATCCTGATGTTAAACGTGCGTTCAAATGGATGATAAGTTTTTTGGATAACGCCGAATGGCGGCGAAGGACTGAACAAATTGAAGCCCAGCTAGAGGTAAATCTAACTCCTCATACATCACGAGAAACAGCCACCCCATACAAATCCAATTCAGTAATTGATGATCGTATCGGCTGGTATTTATATTTGATTGATACTGTACTTCATAATCCAGTGAAATATGAGCCAACTCAAGGGGCTCGGATAGTTCCCATATTTAAACGACTTGGAGCCGACCTTGATCAACTTAAGGACATCAAACACGTCGATGATCGAGTCGAACGGATGTTGACAAAGGAGAAACAACAACCTGATGGAGCATTATTTGAGCTTCTAGTTGGTTTGATCTGGAAACGAAACGGAGCAAATGATGTTGAATTTCTTAACGAAGCCCCACCCGAAAAGCAACCCGACCTTAAAGCGTCAATAGGGAAAAACACCTGGTATATTGAGTGTAAACGACTAAATAAAAGCTCTGAATACAGTCAAAATGAAAGGCAAAAATGGTTGAGAATGTGGTCGATAGCGAGGGACATCCTATACGACAGACAATACGATGTAGTTTTAGATGTTGTCTTTCATGTTGAACTTAGTTCGCTTCCAGATGATTTTCTTGTCAAGGAGTTATGCGGAAAACTTGCATTGGTTAATCCACCATGCACTATTATTTCAAACGAAATCTGGGACGTTTCAATTGCTCCAATTGACTATGATTCAATTAGAGAACATTTATCGCGTTTCTTGGTTAAATACCCATCGGATCAAATAATCGAACTGATTGGGGGAAGACGTGAACCGAACCGAGGGTTCACACATCTAGTCAAAGGACGGTTCAAACGATTAGGTGATGAAATCGGGAATAACCGTTTTCTTGATGAGGTGTCTTTTGCTGTAGCTGCTTACTGGAGCTGCGACGCCGAACGAGCAGTAGAACGGAAGGCGAGAGATATTCGGGGACACCTTGCCGAAGCTGTTAAGCAGCTTCCAGCAAATAAACCTGGAGTCGTGCATATAGGCCTAGAAACGCTTGACGGTGGCCTTGTTGAAATTGAACGCTATAAACGAATATTTAAATCTGTTTGTGAGTTCGATGCACGGGGTAAAGACCTCCGTTGGGTATATTGCCATTTATTTCAGTCTTATGCTCCTCCATCTGACTGTTGGATTATCGATGAAACAGTGTATTTCTTTAATAGAATTGATCAGTTTGGTCTTGAACCAATACCAAATAATTCTGCAATCGTGATGAAAGATGACGATACGGAGGCCAACAAACTGCCTGTTCATTGGTTGCGGCCAACTCCATAATGACAGCCGCCTATGTATAAAATTCAAAATTTAAGACAAAGCTGAGATTGGAAATAATCTGTAAATGGCTGAAAATGGATGGTATTCAAGACCGACTATTTAAACCAATTCTACTAAAAACATGGTCAATTCCTTGGCACTCATTGGCTCAGGATTAAATGAAATGTGTTTCATTCTGCATATGCCAATCAGAACTGCCGCCGAAAAACTCCAAAAGTGGCTGTTATCTTCAAGTTGCGTATTAAAAATAATAGACTTTATGCGTTCAGCCACGGAGAAATAATCACAGTTACCACCACGATCCCATACCGGGGTTATTTCATGTAGTATGAGAACCGCTAAGACGAATGACATCGACCGTCTTTGTAAGACAGTTTGATAATCAAATGATTTAGAGCTTGCGTAGGTTGCAATCTTGGCCGTTAAAAACTCTCTAGCCCATACATCGCAGGCCAGCTCTTCTTCTGCTCGCACATCATGCCGTTCTCCATTTTGATCAAGCATTACATGACGGAATTCGTGGAATAATGCAAATCCTAGAGCTGAAGTTGTTAAATCATATGCAGCTTCATATTCAACGTCATCAATATCGTCACCAGGTGATGATATTTTTGGAATGTCTGGTGGCCAAATATCTTCTATAGAACTATTGCCTTCAATAAACAATTCCGCAGCTTTTATTCTTTCTTTATAAGTTCGCTCTACATCATCTAGTCCCTCGTCTTTTATTAGTTCATCAAATATACGATAATTAAACGAAGCGGCTGTTATGACTGATGGGATATAAGTTTCAATCGCTTTCCAACCTGAAAAGCCAATCAACCAAAATACATCAATAATTTTTAAGTCAACTCTAATCTCGCTGCGCGTGGCTTCTAGTGTTAGTTTATTATTATTTTTTATGACAATCTTTGGATTGTAATGCTCCCAAAGCTTCAAGACTTCATCTTTTCGCTCTGGAACTACGCCTTTCATAAGTTCAATAAAACATTGCTTAAATTTTTCTTGTTGTTCGAGGTCACTCATATTGATTATCAGATTTCAAAAATAGTTTATAAGTAAGGGGGGACTAAGACTAGCCGCTTGCAATCGAAAACCCGCAAACCTGCAATCAGCGCAATTTCAGACCGGAATTATTTGCAACTGAACCTGCAATCATTCGCTCCGACCTGCAATCATCCGCCGTAAACCAAGATTATTTGCAACTGACATATGTCGTTGGCCATTGGCGGCAGCCGGCCAAAAAGCCGCCATTAATACAGCGGATTTTAACGAATAGTCTACACTTTGTTTGTAAAACACACATATCAAGGAATTTCAAACAAAATGAACCCATTAGCGTATTTGACTATTAGTATAACAGCAGTATTCGCAACTTATTTTTTAAGTCATAGAAATAATTTGAAAGTTTTGGGCGAGAAAAGAGTAACCGAGATTCGTAATGCATCTTGCGATCTTATTGAAGCGTGTCAAAAACTATATTATGCAAATGACACAAGGTACAATCAGCTTCATATTCCCCCAGTAGGAACGGTTACTAACGAGGTGCGTCTTGAAATATTAAAACAATGCGAACATTATCAAGCACATGTTGTTTCATCCGCATCAAAATTACGATTACTATTTAAAAGTGATGATAAGGACTATAATAACCTTGAATTGTTGATTGTAAAACTCATTGAAGGCTGTGACTTAAAAGACTTCAATAATGGAATGAATATTCAAAATAGAAATAGTGCTGAAAATGAGCTGCTAGATTTTCTTAGAGACTTATTGGATAGATATTGGAATGAAATATCTGAATCAGAATTAAATAAGGCACTTATTTATATAAAATCGAAGCTACATCCACAAAAAGCAATTTCTTAATAAAAAGTCTCTTAGCCTTTTTCGGTGAGTAAAAAAGGGTATTCTGATCGTCTCTTATGGATCGATTGCGACAATTCGCAGCTTCCAAAAGCCCTCATTCGCTACTGGCGCAATCATATCGGAATTGGTGGCGGTTTTGCGACCGGAATCGGTGGCTGTTTTCAATAGGAATGGCTGGCTGTTTTTGGTCGGAATACGCACTAATTGTGTTACCGCTCCAATCGAACTCTCAGACGTCGCGCCCGTTCCCGAAACGCCGCTTCGCCTCCTTCGAGAATTTCACAAACGACACTCCTAATCTCGGCGTTCTCAAGCCCCCCCGACCAATAAGAAATCTGCGGCAAGGCTTTGTGAGGGTGAGGCCCCGCCTCCGCAATAATAATTTGATCGGCATTTGTGTTGATTACGAGGTTCGCATTATGCGTAACAATGATCACCTGACGGTGCGACTTAGCTTCGATGAACAACTGCACTAATTCGTCAAAGACCGATTTCGGATCGAGGTTCTCTTCTGGCTGGTCTATGAGAAGAGGTCGGTCGTCTTTGTCATCCAAACCGAGATAGAGAAGCAAGAGAACGTAAGCGATCTTTTGACCGCGTCTGTATAAGCAGACCGAAAGGAGTGAAGATAGTGTCCACTTATCACAAGGTGGACACCTATGAAGGAGCACAGCACGCGAATATCGCGGCCATTAATCGTGGGGCACGGGCGAGACGGCCGTTGTCTTTATGATCCGGAAGCCAAGCGGGAGTTGGTAGAAGTTTGCTTGCAACCGGGTATATCGGTAGCCAAGGTCGCGCTGGAATACGGTATCAATGCCAATCTGCTCCGCAAGTGGATGGGGCATTACCGTGAAACTGGCCATGCTGGTCGGAACAGTTCATTAGCATTGCCGGCTTTTGTACCCGTTCAGTCGCTAAACGTTGAACAATCGGTTGAGTCGATATTCAGTGCGGAGCTACCCAACGGCGTTAAACTTGCGATGCAGTCTGTCGCACTCAGCGATCTGCCGTTGATTTTGAGGGCGTTGGCCGAACTACCATGTTCCGTTTCGACGCCGGATTGAAGGTCTACCTGCACCGCGAGCCGGTCGATGGCCGCAAGGCGATCAATGGTTTGGCATTGCTGGTAGAACAAGCCTTAGGCTTGAATCCGTTCGAACCTGCCATTTACGTATTCAGCAATCGGCGCCGAGATCGGATCAAACTGCTGTTGTGGGATCGCACCGGATTTTGGTTGATGATCAAGCGGCTGGAGACGGATCGGTTTTGTTGGCCGAAAGAGGCCCCCGTGGTGACTTTAACGGTCGAACAACTGCACTGGCTATTAGCCGGTATTGATCTGGCGGCGATGCGACCGCATCCGGCGCGAATCTATACAAAAACCAGCTGAAACAATGACTTAAATCGCGTAAAATAGCGGCATGACGACCACAATCACGCTGTCCGCTGACGAATACCAAGCGTTGTTGTCCGACCACCAAACCTTGCTGGCCGAACAACAACGACTGACTCAGCAATTGCGGTTAGTGATCATTGAGCGTGATTTATTGAAAGAACGCGTAGATGCGTTTTTGCATAAGCTATATGCCGCCAAGTCCGAAGCGCGGGCCAATCCTGCCCAACACGATCTATTCCTGAACGAAGCCGAAGCCTTAGCCCCTAACGGTACGCCGGCGGCCGAGGAAAGCACTCCCGAAACGGTTGAGGTGGCTGGTCACAACCGCAAAAAGCGCGGCCGCAAACCACTCGACCCGCATCTGCCGCGCGAGATCGTGCGCCATGAACTGCCGGAAGCCGAACGCATCTGCGGCTATGACGGCGCGCTCTTGGTGGAAATCGGTGCGGAAATCAGTGAACAACTCGACATCGTGCCGCAACAGGTGCGGGTGATTCAGCATCACCGTATCAAATATGCCTGCCCCTGCTGCGACAACAGCCTTCGGGTCACGCCGGCACCGGCGCGCATTATTCCCAAAGGCTTGCTGACCGAAACCGCATTGGCCTGGGTGGCAACCGCCAAATACCAGGATAGTCTGCCGCTGTATCGGCAAGCTGCGCTGTTGAGCCGGTTCGGCGGCGATCTGTCGCGTAACACCCTGGCGGCGAGCATGGTGCGGGTTGGCCATGCCGTGCAACCTGTCATCAACTTGTTGCGCGACCATCTACTCGATGCCGCTCTGATCCTGGGCGACGAAACCGTGGTTCAAGTACTCAAGGAATCCGGGCGCGCCGCGCAAAGCAAAAGTTACTTGTGGGCACAAATGACCGGTTCCGGGCCGCCGATCCGCTTGTTCAGCTACACGCCGGGTCGCGGCGGAACGCATGCGCAGCCGCTGTATGAAGGCATCAAACCCGACGCGGTACTGATGAGCGACGGCTATGAAGTGTATAACGCCATTGCGGCGGTGCGCGGTGTCATTCACCTCGGCTGTTGGGCGCATGCACGCCGCTATTTTGTCGAAGCCGAAGCGGCCATCCCCAAAGCCGCGCGTGGTCCGGAATCACTGGCGACACAATTTATTGCCGCGATCAGCGAGTTGTATGCCATTGAAGCCAAGGCCAAAGACCTGAGCGTCGAACAACGTGGGCAACAACGACAACGGTTAAGTCAACCGGTATTGGCTAAGATCGAAGGCTTGCTGGTAGAGCATCTGCATGCGGTCACCCCCGGCAGTTTGCTAGGCAAAGCCTTACATTACCTATCGTCGCAATGGCCCAAACTGATTCGTTTCATCGATAACGGTGCTTGGCCTATTGATAACAACCTCTGTGAAAACGCCATACGCCCGTTTGTCGTAGGACGCCGCAACTGGCTGTTTTGTGACACAGTGGCCGGCGCCCGTGCCAGCGCCAATCTCTATTCGCTGATCGAAACCTGCAAGGCTAATCGTATCGACCCATACACCTATCTGGTCGATCTGTTCCGAAAGCTCCCCACGGCGAAAACCGCTGAGGACTTCGAAGCATTGTTGCCTTGGAGGCTCGCCGATCAAACGGCTTAATCACTTTCTAATTGCCAGGACATTATCCAATTCAGTTCAAGTACGTCGTTCGAAGATCGCTTACAAGAGAACTATACCGCGCGTACCCGGTGACAGCTTGCGGATGTCGACTCCATCGTAGTCGATTCCATAGCGTATCTGAATATGGTCGGTGCTGAATAGCCACTGGGCAAAGCTTTTCGACCATTTGCGGAACTCTGCCTGGTCCGCTCGCGCTACAGGGGAATGGTCTAATAGGTCTTTCTGGTAAAGCTGCCGAAATTTCGCCATTGCCGCGACCACCCCAGTAGAATCCCCTGTTTCCCAAGCAGCTTTCAGCACCTCATTTGCCTTTTGCTGAAGTGTTCCTTTTCCCCGGAAGGCCCCCAGCTTTCTTAGGTCAATAAGACCTTCCTCTGCCGCCCCTGCCCATAGTTCCACATCTGCAATTCGTGCGACGGAGAACGAAAGCTTCTTTAGTGTCCCTGACGACGACGCCAGTCTCTTCATTAAAGGTGAGTAGAGCTCCTCCAGTACCGATTGCTCAGCGATGAGCGCTTCAAATGCCCTGCCATAGGCTGCCTCACGGTCAGTCTGCAATCCGAGGGCGCGGTCTCTTGCACCTTTGGCATCTTCCAACTTGTCAGTTAGTGTTTGCAGTGCCGCTGACTCCGTCGCAATGTTCTTAGATAGAGCTGCGTAGCGGCGTTGTGCCTCCTTATCGGCGTTGACCAACTTCTCTAGCCGCTCCATCTCAGCTAATAATATTGCCTGCGTAAGCTTACTGAGATCAGTGTCGTCTGGGAAATACGGAGCATTGGGATCGCCAAGTGGCGGCACTGTTCCCTTGAGTTTGCTAATCTCGCTATCGACCCACTTCACGTATCCTGTGAGATTTTCATCGACCGGCCCGGAATAGTCCAACAAAAAGGCAGCCCAATCCTGTTCGGAAATGCCGCTATGGGTATGGCGCGACTGTGCTTGCCGCAGAGCCTCAGGAGCCTGATTACGACGCATGTCATTTACTTCATCCTGCATAGCGAGAAAAACCTGCCGTTGATTCGTGAACCGACGGAGGTTTGCCTGAATCTCATGAGTGACACCAGCTAATTCCGTATGTCGTTGGGCTCTCTTCTCGCTCCCTTTCGACACCAGTTTAGCGCGATCGGATGTATAGGCATCGACCAGTTTCTTCTTCTTCGCCACCTCCGCCTCGTAGCTAGCGACGAGCTTCTCCTTCTCCAGTTCCGTGCTGATGCGGTCTGAAATCTGGGAAACTGCCTCGGCTTCTCTAGCGCGTGCTAAGCGATGCCGTGATGCGCGTTGTTCCAGTAGTTCAGAAAATTCCAACGCACCGTCTCGGGCATCATCGGGATGCGCCTCGAAGATTACACGTTCGATCTCGCCAAGAAGACCGTCTGCCAGCCCGTTTGAAGAGCAGAGCTCTTCGACAAACTGCTGCGATAGATACCGTACGCGTTCATAACTAAGTGGGCCGTTGGCATCAGAGCCATCGAGTGCTCGCGTTTCAGGATCTCCCGCAGCCCAACTTACCTTGACCTTTGCGTCACCGACTAATGGTCTCGCCCGTGCAAGAAACGATGGATTTGCCCACTCTCCAGCCCTCCATGCCTCGTACGGAATAGAGTCGCAACCTGCCGCGATCATATCCGCCAGCGCTGTTTTGCCAGAACCACGAGCCCCGATAATTGCTACGAGCCCAGGATTGAGAGGTATGCTTGGCGTCGTCATCCAGGGTGCATCAAGAATATCTATCCCGGAGATCACCTGAGAGGGTGTTGCAGACGTCGGCGGTTCAGAGCCAATATGTGCCCGATCCGCTGGATCGATACATGCTTGCCTCAGTGAGTCGAACTCAAGTCCGCCCTTGATCCAGGAGAAACGATCTCCGAACGGCGAGGCAACACTTGCTAGGTCATGGGCATCGCTTCCATGAAGACAAGGCTTGAGTCCACCGTACACCCCGCGAACGTCAGCAGCAGACATCGAAGGCTTTTTCCCAAGCCAGAATTCCCTCTGTGTCTCGCTGCTAGCTAATATTACATGAGCAAACCCTTCGATCTCTCGTCGAAGTACCTGGTCAGCCGCCTCTCTGATGCCGGATGTTCCATCGGTCGAACCGCCAGCCACGCCGATTAGGATGTTTTTCTTGGCCCAACTGTACTCCGTGAACACTTCCCGAAGCTGTTGGAACCTGACCTTGAATTGGCTGGCACCGTAGGTAAGCGCCGCTCCATCGTTGGTAATATTCGGGTCTGCTCTCTTGCCCAACCTGATCAGATCGTCGCGTGTGCAGTCGAACCTATCCTGCATCACGTTGAAATGCAGGCGTGATAGCAGCCGTTGTAGCTCATCAATGTGCTGTGGATCTTCAGGACTCACGAACAGGTGTAAGTTGACGAAACCGCCTTTTGAGGTCGCGGCATCAAGCCTCACTTCCACATTGGGGAAGATGAGTCCCATATTAGGGAGTCTCCCCGCCGCCTTGTGTCGCAGGACTTCTTGGTAGGTGTCGGTGACATAATAGTCGGTGACGGCAATCGCCTCGATGATCGGGGTCGCCTGTTCAAGCGCCGTGAGATAGTCGTCCCATGCATTCGGCCCGCTAAATTGATTGTTCATGACGGTGCCGGGCGCATGGATATGTGGTTCCCACCTGCGCCATTCCGATCCGCGATTCAGCATAAGCCCCCTTGGACATTTTCCTTTCTGTATATCATTTGGTAGAGTTAGTTATGTCTAGTAATGATCCAAATGCCGCCATTGAATCACGTCAGGCGATAGACCGCAAAGGGTCGGGTCTTGACCGTCCACTCTTTAGATTCATCGCCGGAAAGCTGACATTGAATTGCGATTCCCGAAAGCTGCCGTTCGTCACTGTACCCAACCGACCCCAAGCCGCCATTGATCAACTCCAATAACGAACGACCGCTATAGATACCTTCCCGAACATTCGAAGCGCCTTAACTATTACTTAAATCTTGATCATTTACACTGTTGTCCAGATGAAGAAACTTTAAAGGTCAACATGCGATTGTTATTAGCGGAAGACGATCCGATGATCGGCCAGTCGATCCGGGATGGATTGCAGCTGGATGGCTTCGTGGTCGATTGGGTACAAGACGGGGAGCAAGCCAAACAAGCCCTATCACATGCGGCGAGCGAGTACGCTTTATTGTTGCTCGACTTAGGGCTTCCACGCCTATCGGGCCAAGAGCTACTGGTCGAACTTCGTAAATCCGGCAACGCCATCCCGGTGTTAATCCTAACAGCACGCGATGGGCTAAGTGATCGAGTCGCCGGTCTTAATAACGGCGCCGACGATTATCTAGTCAAACCGTTTGCCTTGGAAGAGCTCGTTGCCCGTATTCATGCGCTGGTACGCAGAAGTGCTGGACGCGGCACTTCAGACATTGAATACGGCGCCTTGCGCATTAACCCGCTGAGTCACGAGGCCTGGTTACGCGAAACCTTAGTTGACTTATCCGCCCGCGAGTTCGCATTGCTACATGCTTTGATGGAACAGCCGGGTGCTGTACTGTCTCGTCCGCAATTGGAAGAGCGCCTCTATGGATGGGGCCAGGAAGTGGCGAGTAATGCGGTCGATGTCCACCTGCACAATCTGCGCCGCAAACTCGGTGTCGACATTATTTTTAATGTCCGTGGCGTCGGTTTTAAAGTGGTGAAGCCATGACTACTTCTATTCGCAACCGGCTAACCCTTTGGTTAATACCCGTCTTGCTGGTTGCCGGTATCACGTTTGCCGTGCCGACTTGGCTGAACGTTCACGAAGAAATTGACGAACTATTCGACAAGGTGTTGCGTGAAGCAGCTTATTCCTTGTCCCATTCAAACAGCTTGCAAGATGTTAAACCCAACACAAACAGCTCTGGTTTAAACAGCGATGGGATTGACCTAGTCAGTCAGACCCGTGGCCCGGATGGTCGAATTCTGTTTCGATCCCATTCGTTTTCGCCATTACCGCAAGGCGGAAAACTGGGATACGACACGCTTAACTGGCAGAACCAAGACTGGCGAGTATTTAATTTAAAAACCGATAGTGGATTTGTCCAGGTCGCTCAAACGACGCAAGAACGCCGTGAAACCGCCAACGAAGTTGCCTTGCATGTATTGACGCCGTTACTGATTTTACTGCCGGGATTAGCTTTATGGGTTGGCTGGGCGATTGGTCGCGGTTTAGCGCCATTGGCTCAAGTCGCTGAAGCGGTGGCGTGTCGCAATCCTCATTCATTAGTTCCGATTCCGAATAAGGGCTTACCGGAAGAAGTTAGCATCTTAGTCAGCGCAATAAACACGCTGCTGAGTCAATTGGATCAGGCACTGGCGGCACAGCGCCAGTTTACTGCCGATGCGGCGCACGAACTGCGCAGTCCGCTCACTGCACTGTCCTTGCAGGCACAACTGGCCGAGCGTGCCACTGAACCCGCTCAGCGTGATCTAGCTATGCAAACCTTACGGCAAGGTATAGCCCGTGCCAGTCATCTGGTTCAGCAATTGCTGATTTTGGCTCGCCTCGATCCGGAGGCTGGCGATTATCCGCTCACCCCGCTATTTTTGGATGATTTGGCGCGGAACGTGGTAGCCGATTTTGCCCCGCAAGCCGCCCATCGCCACATCGATCTCGGCCTGTCGCGCGCGGATCATGTCAGGGTTGCCTGTACCGAAGAGGCGCTGCGCATTCTGCTCGGCAATCTGCTCGATAACGCCATCCGCTATTCACCAGCAGATGCACGGATTGACGTCAGTGTCACCTCCGAAGCCACTGCGATTCGTCTGGAAGTCAACGACACCGGCCCAGGCATTGCCTTGGATGAGCGGGCTCGCGTGTTCGACCGATTCTACCGCGTATTGAATAGCGCTGAATCCGGCAGTGGTCTTGGCTTATCCATTGTGCGGCGAATAGCCGAGCAGCATCAGGCTGATATTAGGCTGGTCGATGGGGATGGCGGCATTGGCCTCAAGGTGATTGTGACATTCCCGGAGGCGAGCGCATGACGCCTTTTGCTTCCAGTCGTTTTCCAATAACGATTCTCGCTTTGTCGTTGACGGCCTGTACTCCACAAGGCATGGATTTGAATGACGTTGCCGACGATCTGGAGCGACGTACCGGTCAGCATTTTGCCGAAACCGGTGCCGACGAAACCGCATGGCCCGCCAATATCGCTTTAAATGACGGCTTATCCGATGACGAGTTGATCAGTTTGGCGCTATGGAACAATGCGGCCTTTCGCGCGACCTTGGCGGATTTAGGCCTGTCTCGCGCCGATCTTGTGCAAGCTGGGATGCTGCCCAACCCCACTTTTTCGATGTTGGTACCTTGGGGGGCAAAACCTTTGGAACTGACGATACGCTATCCGTTGGAAATTTTCTGGTTGCGCCCGCAACGGGTCGAGTTGGCTAAATTGGATGTTGAACAAACCGCGCAACGCCTGGTGCAGACTGGATTGGACTTGATTCGCGACGTCAGATTGGCGCATGCCGAGCTAACGTTAGCCAAAGAACGCCTGCAACTGGCTCAAGCCGCTGTAAGCCTGAGTCACAATATCGCCGAACTCACACAAGCTAGGTTGCGCGCTGGCGACGCCAGCGAGCTGGAAGTCACCAATGCTCAAGTCGATGCCCTGCAAGCCCAGGAACAACACAGCCGCCTGCAACACGATTGCGAGATAGCGAATGAGCGTTTACGGCATCTGGTCGGCCTGAGTCTGGAACAGTGGCCCAATGCCATCAGTACGGAAGCCTTAGCTAATGGCGAAAAATTTGAGTCGGAAAAACTGGTCGCGGAGGCGTTACTGGCTCGCCCCGATCTACGTGCCGCAGAAATTAATGTAGAAGCCGCTGGCGAACGTATCGGCTTGGCGCGCGCCGAGGTATTTAATTTCACCGCCAGCCTCAACGCCAAGCAAGTGAACGGGCCCTTATTGGCAGGACCAGGCTTAGACGTGACATTGCCTATCGTTAATCAAAACCAAGGTGGTATCGCGCAAGCGCAGGCCCGTTTTGATAAAGCTGCAAGGCAATATGTCGCCACCCGACAACGGATTGCCTTGGATGTCAGAGAAGCCCATGCCCGATTGCAACAGGCCAGTGAAAGCCTGAAACAGTGGCAACAGACTATCCTGCCGCCGCTGCAAACTGCCATACAGGATGCTGAAAACGCCTATGCGGCCGGTAATGTCACCTACCTCTTCGTGCTCGAAACCCAACGCCGTTGGCTGGACGCGCAATTGAAAACCGCGCAAGCCGCCGCTGATTTACGCCGCGCCCGCGCAGAACTGGAACGCAGCGTCGGCCAGCATCTGAAGCCCGCTTAATTCACTAATTATTAGACTCCACGGTTGGGCCTCTATGAAACCCGCGTATCCAAACCACACGCCATTGACGTATCGGCTTCTGCTATCAGCCTTACTACTATTAGCCAGCAACCTATCGGCCGCCGAATCCACATCGCCGCCGCCTGCCAAAATCGAGCATCCCGTTAAGGAAAGTGATCTGACCAAAGTTGTCTTGACAGCTGAAGCAGCCAACCGGCTCGGCATCGTCACCACAAAGGTTGTAAAGCGACCACTAACGCGAACGCGCTTGTTCGGCGGCGAGATCACACTGCCGGCGCTGAATGCTTCAGCAAACAGTAACAGCCAATCGGTTTATACCATCCTGCCATCGCTGGCACCGGCAGAGCTCGTGCGTTTGGCGCAATCGCAAATCGACGCCGACGGTCAGGTGGAGCAGGCCAAGGTGCAAGTGCAAGCCGCGCAGATAGCCTTGAATCGCACCGAACAGATGCGCCGCGACAAGGTGGGCACCGAACGCTCGGTCGATGATGCACGAATACAGCTAGGCTTGGCCGAGGCCAATCTGAAAACCGCGCACGAACGCCGCGATTTGCTTGGTCCCGCGCTGTTAGACGTCAACAACCGCAGCACGTTTTGGGTGCGGGTGCCTGTCTATGTTGATGATTTATCGGGATTGAACACCGCCGCCCAAGCCCGTGTTGGCGGGCTAAAAGATTCGCCTGAAAATGTCTCTCGTCCTGCCGTGCCGGTTGCAGCGCCGCCTTCCGCCAATCCGGTGGCCGCCACGGTCGATCTGTTCTACGCAGTGAAAAATTCGGATGCCGCATTCCGCCCCGGTCAGCGGGTCGGTGTTTCAATCCCGTTGCGTACGGATGACGAAAATCTCGTCGTACCCTGGTCGGCGATTGTGCATGACGTAAGTGGTGGCAGCTGGATATATGAAGTGTTGGAAACCAATAGGTATATGCGCCGACGGGTACAGGTACTGCAGGTGGTTGACGATCAAGCCGCCATAACGGGCGACATCGTGGCGGGTATCGAAGTGGTTACTTCCGGTGTGGCCGAATTGTTCGGCACCGAATTTGGAGTCGGCAAATGATGCGCTGGTTGATTACTGTTGCCTTACGCCAACGTCTATTAGTGTTGGCCTTGGCTGTGGTACTGGTGATATTGGGTGTGCAAGCCGCCCGGCAAATGCCGTTGGACGTGTTCCCGGAATTCGCGCCGCCGCTGGTGGAAATACAGACTGAAGCACCCGGATTGTCCACAGAGGAAGTGGAGAGCCTGATCACCGTGCCCTTGGAAAACGCGGTCAACGGCACGGCCTGGCTAAAAACCCTACGTTCCAAGTCGGTGTTGGGTCTGTCGTCAGTGGTCTGTATCTTTCAGGAGGGCTCGGATTTGATGCGGGCCAGACAGTTGGTGCAGGAGCGCGTCGCCACCATCACACCACGCCTGCCGGCCGTGGCTCGCGCACCGGTGATGTTATCGCCGTTATCGTCCACCAGTCGGGCGCTGAAGATTGGCGTTTCATCGAAAAAACTATCGCAGATGGAATTGTCCGAATTGGCTTTGTGGACCATTCGCCCACGCTTGATGGCGGTGCCGGGTGTGGCCAACGTAGCCATTTGGGGGCAACGTGATCGGCAGTTACAGGTACTGGTTGATCCTGATCGCCTGGCCGCCAACGGCGTGACGCTGGATGCGGTGGTGCGTGCGGCGGGCGATGCGGCCACCGTATCGGCTGGGGGTTTTGTCGATCTACCCAATCAACGCCTGCCGGTGACACATGTGTCTTCGCTGCAAACACCGGACGATATGGCCCGCACCGTGGTGCAGTTCACTGGCGGTGCGCCATTGCGCTTGGGCGATGTGACTGAAATCGTTGAAAGTCACCCGCCGCCGATTGGCGATGCGGTGATCAACGATGGGCCGGGTTTGCTCCTGATCGTCGAAAAACAACCCTGGGGCAATACCTTGGATGTGACTCGCAAGGTCGAAGCGACCTTGGCGGCTTTGCAACCCGGTCTCCACGAGGTCGACATCGATCCGACTATCTTTCGTCCGGCAACCTTCATTGAACGTTCGTTAGATAATTTAAGTGATGCACTGATATTGGGTTGCATTCTAGTCGCGGTCATTCTGATCGTCTTTTTGTTCGAGTGGCGAACCGCCGTGATCAGCCTGTCGGCGATTCCGCTGTCGCTGCTAACGGCTGCGGTGGTGCTTTATTTGCGCGGCGGCACGCTTAACACCATGGTACTGGCCGGCCTGGTGATTGCGGTTGGTGAAGTGGTGGATGACGCCATTATCGACGTCGAAAACATCATGCGCAGGTTGCGGTTGAACCGAGAGGCAGTTCATCCGCTGTCAACTTTCCGGGTGGTCTTGAAGGCCTCGCTGGAAGTGCGTAGCGCGGTGGTGTTTGCCAGTTTGATCGTCGCGCTGGTGTTCGTGCCGGTGTTTTTCCTGGACGGCTTGGCCGGCACCTTTTTTAGGCCACTGGCGTTTTCCTATTTGTTGGCGATTCTGGCTTCGCTGCTGGTGGCGCTGACCGTGACGCCGGCCTTGTGCCTGATGCTATTACCGAATGCCAAGCCACGCCAAAGCGAAGCGCCGCTGACGCAGGTTTTAAAACGGCATTATCGGCAGCTCTTGCCGGCTATCGTCAGCCGTCCGCAATGGGCGACGGGTTTCCTGATGGTGGCTTTTATATCGACAGCCATCGCTTTACCGCGACTCGGTGAATCGTTTCTGCCCAACTTCAAGGAAACCGATTTTTTGATGCACTGGGTCGAAAAGCCTGGCACATCGCTGGAAGCCATGCGCCGCATTACGATACAGGTCAGCAAGGAACTAAGGGCGATTCCCGGTGTACGCAATTTCGGTTCGCACATTGGCCGAGCTGAAGTCGCCGACGAAGTGGTGGGCCCGAACTTTACCGAGCTATGGATTAGTTTAGATACGGCGGTCGAATACGACAGTACCGTGGCGAAAATCCAGGCCGTCGTCGAAGGTTATCCGGGTCTGTACCGCGATGTGTTGACCTATCTGCGCGAACGGATCAAGGAAGTGCTGACCGGCGCCAGTGCGACCGTGGTGGTGCGCTTGTACGGACCTGACTTGGATGTGCTACGAGATAAGGCGTCCGAAGTCAGTAGAGCTATCAATGATGTGCCCGGCATCGCCAACCTCAAGGTGGAGCCGCAAATATTGGTACCGCAGATACAGATACGGCTTAAGCCTGACGTGGCGGCCAACTTTGGTTTGACAGCCGGTCAAGTGCGCCGGGCCGCAGCCACACTAATCAAAGGTAGTAAGGTTGGCGAAATTTACCGTGACCAAAAAGTCATCGACGTGACGGTTTGGGGTGCTGAGCGGGTCCGTCATGATCTCGCTGCACTCAGACAACTCACTATCGATACGCCATCCGGGGCACGCGTGCCGTTGGGCGATGTGGCGGACATCTACATTGCACCCACGTCGAACGAAATCAAACGAGAAAACGCCTCGCGCCGAATCGACGTTACCTGCAATGTCAGTGGCAACGATTTAGGTGGCGTGGCGAGAGAAATTGAAAGGCGCGTGAAAAACCTGACGTTTGCGCAAGGCTATCACCCGGAATTTCTGGGCGAATACGCAGCACGACAAGCGTCCAGCGAACGGCTGGCGTGGTTGAGCTTGGCTTCATTGCTGGGCATCCTGGTGTTACTGCATGTCGATTTTCGCTCGCTGCGCTTGGTGCTTTTAGTGGCGTTAACCTTGCCGTTTGCGTTGATCGGCGGCGTTGTGGGAGCGTTTTTAAGTGGCGGGGTACTGTCGCTCGGCTCGCTGGTCGGTTTCATCACCGTACTGGGTATTGCTGCCCGAAACGGCATCATGCTGTTAAGCCACTATCGACATCTGGAACAACAAGAAGGCCAGGTATTTGGAGCAGGATTGGCGATGCGTGGCGCCGAAGAACGTCTGGCACCGATACTAATGACCGCTGCCTGTGCCGGTCTGGCCCTGTTACCGCTAATCCTCAAAGGCAACGTGCCCGGCCACGAAATCGAATACCCCATGGCGGTAGTGATACTCGGTGGCTTGATTACCTCGACGTTGTTGAATCTGTTTTTAATGCCTTCCCTGTATTGCAGGTATGGCAACGCTACAGCATAAAAATTAAAGGAAGTTACAGGATTTTCAGTGTCAGAAAACGGGTGACGTGCGGACCTCCAAAGAAGGGAGTTTAAAGAGTTGTTAGTGACTGGTTTTGGCCGTTGTTATTCTGTGAAAATGTAAGTTTGCTCGCCTAATACCTGACATTCAGCTGATTCAACGAATACATGAACTCTTGAAGTTGGAAAGTATGGCCGACAGCCCTGTAATTGACTTCATTCAAGACAGTTTTAGCTAATAGACGTCATGGATTTTTATTCAGTCTAGCCGCCAGATGAGTAATTCTGCGCTGTGATTTTTGATTTTTCACAGCCATCGCCAGCGCTTTGGGCTGGGCAATCACGACGACTAATTGTTTGCCACGCGTGACGCCGGTATACAGCAGATTGCGTTCCAGCAGCATAAAATGCTGCATGGCCATTGGAATCACCACCACCGGATATTCCGAGCCTTGCGATTTGTGCACGCTGGTTGCATATGCCAGCGTAATTTCGTCCAAATCGCTGAATTCGTAGTCGACCTCCCGATCGTCGAATAAGATCTTGACCTGGCTTTCTTCAAGATCGATGGCTTTGATCACTCCAATGTCGCCGTTGAAGACTTCCTTGTCGTAGTTGTTGATCCGCTGAATCACCTTATCACCCGGCGCATAGGTATTGCCGAAACGGGTAATCTTGGGTTCGCTGTGTCCGTTTAACCGCGCTTGCAATTCGACGTTCAACGACCGCGCTCCCAGGCCACCGCGATTCATAGGCGTCAGAATCTGCACGTCGTTGACCGGATGAAATTTAAAACGCTGCGGAATCCGTTCGAGGACGACGTGCATCAATTTTGCGAAAATCTCCTCAGGTGTTTCGGCGTAGAGGCAATAAAAGTCGCTGAGGCTTTCAGTTTTATCCACCACAGGTATTTGCCCGTGGTTAATCCGGTGCGCATTCGTGATGATTTTTGAGGTACTGGCTTGGCGGAATATCTCTGTCAGACGCACGGTGGCAATTTGACCGGAATCGATGATGTCGGCCAGCACCGATCCGGGGCCGACGGAGGGTAATTGATCAACATCACCAACAATTAAAACCGCAGCCTCCGTCGGTATGGCTTTTAGCAACTGATTCATCAACACCACGTCCATCATCGACGACTCATCGATCACCAAGCAATCGAGGTCTAGCGGGTTTTCGTCGTTATGCTTGAAGGCAAACTGAGTCGGATCGAACTCCAGTAGACGATGAACGGTTTTCGCTTCCATGCCAGTCGATTCAGTTAAACGTTTTGCCGCTCGACCCGTCGGGGCGCACAAACCGATTCGCACCCGTTTCGCTTTGAGAATCTTGAGCAGACTGTTGACCAGCGTGGTTTTACCGACACCGGGGCCGCCAGTGATCACCGAGACTTTATGCTGGAGTACCAGCCGAACTGCTGCAGCTTGCGACTGCGACAAGGTCATGCCAGTTTGCCCTTCAACCCAAGGAATGGCTTTATCCGCGTCAATCACACCCCATGTCGCATCACCTTGATTTAATCGGTTCAGATGGACGGCACAACCTATTTCAGCACGGTGTAAAGGCGTCAGAAAAATGAATTCGTCGCTGCCGTCGATTTCGGCGATCAAATTGCCTTCGGTTAATTCTGCCGCGATCGCTTGATCGATAATCGGCAATGGAATTTCCAGTAGCTTCGCCGCCATTTCGCACAGATTGCTGCGAATCGCAGCGCAGTGGCCTTCGCCGGACCATTCCTGCAAGACATGCCGGACACCCGCTTGCGCTCGCAGCAGGGATTGCGGGCCGATGCCTAGCTTCTGGGCCAGCGTGTCAGCCGTCTTAAAGCCGATGCCGTGAATATCCAGTGCCAGGCGATAGGGATTTTCGCGCACTTTCTCGATGGCCTGATCACCGTAGGTTTTGTAAATGCGCACCGAACGCGAGGTACCGACGCCATGGGATTGCAGAAAAACCATGATCTCCCGAATCACTTTCTGTTCAGCCCAGGCACTGGTCACACGCTCCTGGCGTTTCTTACCAATTCCTGGTAATTCCAACAGACGCTCGGGTGTTTGCTCAATCACATCGAACACCAGCTCACCGAAGGCTTTGACCAGTTTCTTGGCAAAATGGGGACCGATACCTTTGACCATCCCTGAACCCAGGTATTTTTCGATACCGTCCAACGTGGTCGGGGGCACGATTTTTAACGAGATGGTTTTGAATTGTTGGCCATGTTGGCGATCATTAACCCAGCAACCCAGGCATTCGATGTATTCACCCGCTGTGACACTGGCGGCCGAGCCGATCACCGTAATCAATTCCCGATAACCTTTGACCTTGACCCGCAACACGCAAAATCCCGAGGCCTCGCTATGAAACGTCACGCGTTCGATAGAGCCGTGCAGTATTTCAACTGGGTTGTCGGCAGAATGTGACGGGCTGGGTTGGAAATCCATACTCAATAAGCTATCTCTAGCGTTTTTTCATCAAGTCATCGAGCGTCAGTCCGCAGTTGGGCGCGAAGGACAGCATAAAAAATCTGACCTCAGGCTGATCCATTGCTTCAATATCCCGTTCGAGTTGTTCGGCAGCTATTTCAAATTCAGCATTGCCGGCTTTCAATTCGGCCTGGCATTTCAGGTAGGCGGATATCTTGTCAGCTGCTTTGATGATTTTCTGATGGGCTTCAGACATTTGCTGGTGATCGATCAAAACCCGGAAATCGGGTTGTAATGCTTCAGGCAGAAGATTCAATAACTCTTGTTCCGCTTGCTGCTCGATTTGCTTGTAGGCACCGAGAATTGCTGATGAATGGTATTTGATGGGTGTGGGCATATCACCGGTAATGACTTCAGTGATGTCATGGTAAAGGGCTGCGGTTGCCACGGCATTGGCATCGACTTGACCTTCAAAATAGCGATTTTTGATGAGCGCCAAGGTATGGGCAATGACAGCCACTTCCCAGCTGTGCTCCATGACATTTTCTTCATGGGCGTTGCGTTTTAGTCCCCAGCGTTTAATCCATCTTAAGCGCGAAAGGTAAGCATAAAAATTAGAACTAATCGATGATGACATGGGGTTCAGAAGTCCTTGGTTTGTTCAAAGCAGATTAAAACACTGCAGCGCAATAGCCTTAATCTTACTGCCGCTGAATCGTTATCCCCAAATTCTGTGGATAACATTGTTTAAAATATAGGGTTAGTTCATCTAACCCGCTGTTCTACTTAAAGGCTTATCAAATTGGGCAATAATTGGTCATCAATACACCGTGACGTTTTACATCCACCAGTTACTGTGGCGGAAGCTGTCGCTCGGTTGTTACTGGTTCTGGAAAAGAAGGACCAGCTGACAATAGCGGCAATGGAACCGAACAACCTGATAGACCTGCATTTCGGGCTTGGACTGGCGATTCGAAATGCCTACGACCTCCATAATCCGGATAATCCGTTACTACTTGAATGTGCCACGTCCCATCCTGATGACGCTGCACTTTTCATCATTCATGCTCTGTGGCAACGGCTACAGTAAACAACCACTTTACGGATCAACAGATTGCCTGCGTTACGCCTTACCTTTGGATTTTTTATCGTTCTATGCTGGAGCGGTGCGCATGCTCACCCCGGTAAGGTTAATACCGAAGGTTGCCATACCCATCGAAAGACGAGTGAATACCACTGCCATCAAGATCGCATCAAGGCAAAATTGGAACCGGTCGTGCCACCCAGTCAAACAGCGCAGCCTCTTGCTCAAGTGCAAGCCAGTATGGAGTCGAAAGAGCTTTTTAAGCTTGATTACGAAGGATTCACCCTTTGGATTGATTGCAAAGAACGAGCCGCTATCCGATTTCGCTATACCGCCCAGCGAGACAATGGCAATGTAAAGCGCTACGATCATTTCGAGTTGGGGCCAGGTGCACCAGCAGCGTGCCAACAGTTCAGTAGCCAGGCCTACGGCAATGGCTATGACCGTGGTCACCAAGTGCCCGCAAATCATCTTGATGACTCGGTCAATGCGATCCATCAATCGAACTATATGGCGAACATCTTGCCTCAAACCTCGCAGATGAATCGAGGTGCCTGGTTGCTTACGGAGGAAATCATCGAGTGTTACCGAGATATTGATGATCTCTTAGTCCTAGGCGGCATAATCTGGGGTCAGGATACCAGCAACGATATTTTTGCTTCCAGTCATGGCGTACGCACCCCCGACTACTTTTACAAAGTGATCGTACGGGGCACTGGCGCCGATGAACGGGCAATTGCCTGGGTAGTGCCGAATTCCACTGAGGCCACGAAACGCAATCTGGATTACTTTCTGGTATCGATTGACGAACTGGAAAAACTTACTGGGGACCAATTTCCAGTTGCGGATTATGCAAAACATGACAAGCCAGCCACCAGCTGGTTAATTCCATACGGCTGTAACAAAAGTTAATCCTGGCATAGAGTGACCAGCTAGGCTACTAGTCATGAGCACTCAGTGAATTGCCATTGATAAGCAACCCTTGCCATAAGTTTTCCTTCGCTTTATCATTATAAAAATTCATCGAGATCGATTAATTATTCACTCAATATGGCATATGATCACCTGTCGACTGTCAACGATCCTTGGATCCAAACGCCTTAAAGTCGCCGATGTTTGTCACGCAACAGGCATCGCGCGGGCGACGGTAGATCGCTATTACTACGATCAGGTAAAAAGCTTTGATCGCGAGGTCCTTGCCAAATTGTGTCGCTATTTGCAGGTAAAGCCGGGGGATCTACTGGTATTGGTCGACCAACAAGATCTATTTGAATCGTGGGAACAGCCCATTCAGCCCAGCGAACCGAAAATCAAGGGAGGCGTATGATTGAGCGCGAGGTGAAGGTTTTGCTTGATGCCAATGCGGTGAAGCAAGTCCAAGTTCATTATGCCGTGATGGCACAAGGTTACATGGTGGTCATCAACGGACAACCATTGGAAACGACCAAACGTGAAACCAAGGAATTTAAAACCTTGGACGCGGCAGCCAAACAATTATTCAAACTGGGGATTGCGGATTTTTCAGTCAAGCTAAAAACCTGAACTGGCTGAATAAACCGACATACCAATTTTTTGCTTCAAGGAATTCGAAGTGGGCGTAATCAGAAACTGCATTTTTGGCAAACAATGCGATAAAAAATGGGCCGAGTTGACTCAAACAGACAATCAGGACGTTCGCTATTGTTCAGCCTGTGAACAGAATGTTTACTTGTGCCAGGACGAATACACTTTAGCCGAGGCGATCCAAGCGAATCGTTGTGTTGCCGTTGATATTGATGAAAACGTGCGGCTATTAGGTGAGCCATTACCTCTCCCTTATTACTAGACTCATGCCTCTCTCTGCCTCATGAACATAAACGAAATGGGATATTTGAAATTATGCGTGGGTGAACGCTTTGATCATGACATGCCCGCGGAAGGCATGAGCATAATCCTAGCGAATGGCACGCCTTTGCTGACGTTTAATTTTTCGGCGTCCTCTCGAGAAATCCAAGCCTTTCTGAATGGGAATTCTTCGTTTGCGTTATTCGCAAAAGCCGAACTCATTTTGTTTTTATTCAAAATCGAGGGTTTTCTGGATTGGTCAGATTTGGCGTTTACCATTCATCTAGCCGGTGATGAGACGATTGATGAGGGTGGTGCTTATTTGCCCATTAATCTGGTATTGGTGGATCCCGACACCAAAATTGTCAAAGGTCTACGCATAGTGACGGTTTCACCGGATTTCAGGTCAAGATTGGCCGAATTGATTCGAACACAAGCCTCAGAGCCGTTTGATACCATGGCGTATTATCGTGCCATTGGCAGTCTTTACGAAACATACCCCGCGGCAAGCGATTTACTTAAACAAGCCGTGATTATTGAACAAGGTGGCAAGACACTACCCGCAAGCCATGGCTAGCGACATTCATGGACACAACGACTCATTTATAACCCCGACCCGGTAAGAGAATGACGAAATCCCAACTCATCGAAAACATCAGCCTTAGATTGCCTCATCTACTGCAACGTGACGTTGAAATGGCCATTAACATCACCATCGATGCGATGACCCACCATTTGGCCCAAGGTGAACGCATTGAGATTCGTGGATTTGGTGGGTTCTCGTTTATTCAGCGAGCCGCGCGGATAGGGCGTAACCCTAAGACAGGCGAACAAGTGAGTTTGCCCATTCGGCATTCCACTCACTTCAAACCAGGACTGGATTTACGTGAGCGTGTTGAACAGTCGAGAACCGCGATTCCCATCACGGATGATTAGACATAACACCTTCTGTGATATCTAAAAGCAATCATGGTGATTTGCAGTTAAAGGCATATTACCCAGTGACTTAGATTGCTTTCGCCCCGTTTTTTTAAAAAAAATCTTCACTCGTACAATAAAAGTCGTATTTGACTTTTATTGTACGCAACTCGCCCTTAATCCTCCTCACAATAATGACCATCCCAACCGGAGGTCATTATGGAACCCGTTGCCATCCCCCAATCGATCGACGATCCGATCCACATTTTATTGTGGAGTGCGGACGAGATCGTACCCTTCATGGTGAGCATGCTGACCGGCATGTTGATCGATCAGTTCATTCCTGGCTTAGCGCTCGGGTTGATTGCAGTCAAATTTTACCGGCGTTTCCGCGATAATCGGCCTGACGGCTACACATTGCATGCGCTGTATTGGTTGGGTTTGTTGCCCAGTCGCGCTAAGACCATCCCCAATCCTTACATCCGCCGGTTCCTGCCATGAGATGGTCGGATTTTCTGCAAACCTGGGATGGGCACGAGACCGAGAATCGGTTTAGCCGCGTCATCATTATTGCCTTGCTGGTGATTTGCGTGATTACTTCGCTAGCCGCCTGGCGCACCGAACGCAGCATCATTCTGGTGCCACCGAGCTTGACGCAGGAGGTCGAAGTCACCCGCAGTCAGGCGTCCAGTGAGTTCAAAGAGTCCTGGGGCTTGTTCCTGGCTGAATTGCTCGGTAATACCACCCCGGCCAATGCCGACTTTCTGAAAACCGCGGTCGAGCCGTTATTGGCGCCGGATATTTACCGCAGTGTCCTGGATGCCATGAGTGATCAAATCAAGGCCATCAAAATGGATCGGGTCGCGATCAGTTTCACCCCGCGTCACGTTGATTACGAAGCCGAGACCAACAAGGTTTTTGTCAGCGGCGAACTGAAAAGCCAGGGCCCCAGTTCCAAACCGGACGTTAAGCTCCGTACCTACGAATTCATCATCGACATCAAAAATTATCGGCCCCGGCTGGAATACATCGACGTGTATCCAGATTCCCCCAGAACCCTGGCCCGTTTGAAAGCCACCCAAGGCCAACCCCAAGAGGCTAAACCATGAAACCAGTACTGTGTTCTTGGCTGTTACTCACCATTGCCGGTCCGGCGTGGGCCAACGATGAGTTACCGGTGACGGTGTTACCACCGGTCACTACCGTGGCCGAAGAGTCATCCTCATCGCCATCACAGCCGGTTGCCTCGTCGCAGCCAGACTTAGGCATCGAGTTACCACCGGTCGATGCCAGCATATTGAAAGCCGCCAAACAACAAGCGGCAGCGTCAAACTCAGTTTCAGCCACTTCCATCGGTCCACAGCACATTGCTGTTAAACCCGGCATCAACGAACTGATGCCGATTGCCGTCGGCCATTTGAATCGGCTGGTCACGCCGTTCGAACATCCAGTGGTCACGACCACCAGCCAGGCGACTACTAGCACCAAAGGCAAAATCGTCTATGTCGCCACCGCCGACGAAACACCGGTGACGTTATACATTACCCCTGGCGACAACCAGGACATCGCGCTATCACTGACTTTGATCCCCAAACGCATTCCGGCGAGGGAAATCCATCTCGATTTGGATAAGGACAGTTACCAATTGCTAAACCAATGGCAGCGCTCGGATGCCGGTGATCGAAATTCTGGCCAAAAGGAACAAGCCTACATTAGCCAGCTGAAAACCTTGTTTCGGGATTTGGGTTTGCAAAAGACCCCAGCCGGTTATTCACTCCGCGAACCGAAGCCGCAGGAACAGATTCACTGCCTGCAGGACCGCGTGCAGATCAAAACCGGCCAAGTTCTGGAAGGCCAGGACAGGCTGATTCTGGTGGGACTAGCCACAAATACTGGCGGCGGCATGCTCGAGTTCGACGAACGCAGTTGCGCTACCACCCAACAGGACGTGCTGGCCATTTCAGTTTGGCCCAACGTGGTGTTGAAGCCGCAGGAAGCCACCGAGCTGTATGTCGTTGTCCGACAAGTGCCTGAGGCGTCAGTCAGTTTGCGTCCCTCATTATTGAACGGAGGGCAACGGTAATGGCGGTCGTCGAGTCCTGGTGGACACGATTGAGTCCGGCTGCCAAACGCAATCTGGCCGTCGGCAGCATTGGTACCGTGCTGTTGGCCGTCATCATCGCGTTAGCCACTGTCACCCCGGACGTCAGTAAACCGTTGAGTAAACAGGCGACCATCCAACACATCCTGACCGATAGCGATCCACGTTCACTAGGCATCGACGGCATTTCTTCGCAATTACGCGATCTTCTGCAGAAAAATGACGAGCAAGCCCGCCGGCTGGCAGCGATCGAAGAACAACAAAAGCGAGAACAGCTATCCGACGAAATCCGCTTCAAACAATGGACCACCGCCGAACGCGAAGCCTATGAAGCCAAACTTCAAGCCGTCACCGGTGAAGTCGAGTCGTTGAAGAACAAAGCGTCCACACCGTCAACGACCGGCACCCCAGGCGACATCAACCAACCACTACTGGATCAGCCGGCACCCGGAAGACCATCAAACCGTCGCCTGAGCAACGCGCCGTTCGATAACAGCCAAGACGATCTCAACCGCGTCTTTGAGCAAGCGGCCATTCCTGGACCGACACCGGGCAATACCGGCGTCTCGGGAGGTCGAGCAAATAGCCCTGCGCCGGCGGCAATGCAGATTCGCGTCATCCAGGAAAGCGCTGAGCAGTCCAATGGTAAAGACAAAGACGCAGCCCCTAGCGAGGGTCGAGGCCGCTCGAACCGTGATCACGTCAGCAGCGATGTCTTCATCCCCGCCGGCAGTATTTTGACCGGCGTTTTATTAAACGGTCTGGATGCGCCAACCGGCAAGAAGGCCAAGAAAGAACCGATGCCGGTGCTGTTCCGGATCAAGAAGGAAGCCATCTTGCCCAATCGTTTCCATGCCGATGTGCGCGAGTGCTTTCTGCTGGCCGCGGGCTTCGGCGACCTAAGTGCCGAGCGCGCCTACTTTCGCGGCGAGACCTTTTCCTGTGTCCGTCAGGACGGTGGCGTGATCGAAGTGCCGATGAATGCTTATGCCACTGGCGAAGATGGCAAAAACGGGGTGCGTGGCCGGGTGGTCTCCAAACAGGGTGCGTTACTCGCCCAGTCAATGATGGCCGGTTTCCTGCGCGGCTTTTCCGATGCCTTCGGTCGTAACCAGATTCCGGTGTTGATGACCGGCGGCATCGGTGCGCTATCCGGTACCACACCGTTCCAAAATGCCTTTTCCTCGCAGTCGATGGAAGGCGGTGCGCTGAAAGGCGCGGGCTACGCGATGGAACGTCTGTCGCATTTTTACATGGACATGGCCGAGGAGATTTACCCGGTCATCGAAGTCGATGCCACCCGCCAGGTCAACTTCATCGTGCAAAAAGGCACGGCATTAAAGCTGAAGTCACCGAGCTGATTCATTAACTAAAACCCAAAGGTCGTTATGACGCTACGCCACATTTTTTTATTTCTAGTCTCACTATTCGGTACATCGATTGCCATGGCCGCCAATCCGCAAAAGCCTGCGGTCTCGGATATTGCCGCCGGTTTGCTCTCGATCAAAATCGACGGCATGCAAGACTTGCCGATCTCAGGCCTGAAGATGGTTAAGTCCGGCGAGCAGACAGTGTTTATTTCCAGCAACGGCCGCTTTGCCTTTTACGGCGGCAAATTGATGGACATCTGGACTCAGCAAGAGATCAAGGAACTGGCGGATATCGACAAAATCGCCAACCGTATCGACCTGTCACGAATGAAACTCAAGGCTGACGATCTGGGTGCGGTAACGGTCGGCCATGGCAAAGCCCAAGTCCTAGTGTTCATCGATCCGCGCTGCCCTTACTGCGGCAAGGTCATGAAAGACCTGCAAGCCTTGCAGGACCAGTACACCTTCAAGCTGGTGATGGTCCCCATTCTCGGTCCCGAATCGCAAAACATTGTCGTGCAACTGGCCTGTCAATGGGGCTCAAGCGAACCCAAAGTCAAAGACTCCGTCCGCGAACGCTTGTTGAAACAGGATTACGCGGGCCTGCCCAATGAAGCGCCTCAGTCATGTAACAAAGAGTCACTGCAAAAAGCTATCGTCACTGCCAAGTTATTCGATTTGAAGGGTGTGCCGTTTCTGATTGCGCCTGACGGACGCACCCACAGTGGCGCGCCGGAATCGTTAGCCGATTGGTTAGCGGACAAACCGAAACCGTCACCCAGCCTGGCAACAACGCCCGATACAAACGCACAAAACACAAACGCCACGGAGAAAAAGCCATGAAACGCTTTCATCAGTTTTCTATTTATAGCCTCAGTGTACTGCTGATCGCCATCACCACCGGCTGCGCCACCGACTACGGCTGTAAAGGCATGCCGGACGAACCCAGCTGTCTGTCGACGACACAGGCTTACCAAGTCACTAATACGGCGATAACGGAAGCGCCTCCGGAAAATAACCCCAATTCGGAGACAAACTCATCAACGGCACTCGTACCGCCGTTACAGCAACCCGTACCCAAGATCGAAGATCCCACGCCGATTCGTACCCCATCGCAGGTCATGCGCATTTGGATCGCGCCTTGGGAAGATGCAGACGGCGATTTGATGGTGTCCAACTATGTCTACACCGAACTGGAACCCAGGCGTTGGATGATCGGCAAGGCGGCTTCGACAGCCAGTTCTTCGTTGATCCCGCTGCAAGTCGAACAACGTCCACCGGAGAGACGCGCCAATGTCGATACCGGGGACGACGAGCGTCCAGTCAATGGATTGAGCAAATCATTGCCTTGATGGGGCAACCCATTTAACCGCAGGTCCCACACACCCTGCGAGACTGAGCGGGCAACCGCTTAAAAACCTGCCGGACTAACCGTCCGAGATTCGACGGGCAACCGTCTTTTAACCTGAAATGAGGATATTTTTGATGAAAACGTCATATCGAAGCGGGGTCTTGATGGCCCTGGCATCGTTATTGTTTATGTTGATGGCCAATGATGCCATGGCCGGTACCGCTGGTACCGAGTTCAGCACCGTCTGGAGCTTGCTGACCGGCTGGGTGGAAGGCTTGCTCGGCCGCATTATCGCTATCGTGTTCGTCATCGTCGGCCTGGTCGCCGGTGTCGTGCGCGGCAGCATCATGGGCTTTGTGCTGGGCATTGCCAGTGGTGTCGGCCTGTTTGCGGCACCGACCATTATCACCAACATCGTGACTGCCACGATTTAGGCCTCACCACGATGACCGGTTCAACGATTGATACCGAGACTGCGGCGGGCAACCGCCGCCTTGCTTCATTGGCACACGATAAGCGGACCGTTAGGGTCCAAGACGTCAACGGCCAGCCAATCAACCCCTGCCATCCGGCCAGAGCCAGGCAGTTGAAACGCAAGCACCGCGTATCGCTGGTGTGCCGGCATCCTTTTACGATTCGTCTCGATCCGGAATGTCCAGCCGAAGACCTGCTGCAGTTTTTTGAAGAGGATATCTTCCTATGACCACCGCACAACGCCCCCGTGCCGACCAACTGTTCCCGGTACTGGCTTATGAGTACGACCATCATCTGTTTTTGATGGCCGATAGCAGCCTTGGTTTTGGCTTTTTGTGCCGGCCGATGACCGGCGCCGATGCCAGCGTTTCTGCGCGCGTCAACGTGTTGCTGAACCAGGACTGGCCCACCGACACTCTGTTGCAGGTGAGCATATGGACCTCGCCCGACATCGAAGAATCGCTGGCGATCATGCAAACGCGGCGTTTGAAACAGCAAAAACCGACCTATAAAACCATGACCCAGGCTAGTATCGAGTTCTTGCGGCAAGGCACCACCAAACCGCCTGAAGCGATTTCCGGAGCACGCCTGCGGCGCAGTCATATTCTGGTCACGGTCAAATTGCCGATGGCCTATCCCAGACCCAGTGAACAAGACATCCGTCGTGCCAGCGAATTGCAAATGGCTACCCAGCAATCGCTGTCGACCATCGGCATGTATCCGGAACTATTGGGCGCCGATCAGTATGTGCGTATTCTGAACACGATTCTAAACTGGCAACCCGATGCCGGTTGGAAAGATCGGGTGGTACCCGAGTGCGATCCGACCCAACTGATCCGCGACCAATTGCTGGATTACGACAACACCCTCGAACTCGATGAAAAAGGCCTGTGGCTCGGAAGTAAAAGAGTAAAGACGCTGTCCGCCAAACGCACCCCCGATCATTTTTACTTTGGCAGCGCCAAAAGCTATCTGGGCGACATTTTGTCCGGTACTCGCGGCATTCGCCAGAATGCTTTGCTCAGTCTGACCCTGCATTACCCGGATGCCGAATCAACCCGCACCCGTCAGGAAGGTGTACGGCAATTCATCACCAACCAGGTTAATACGCCAATTGCCCGGTTTTTGCCGGTGTTGGTGCAGCGTAAACACCATTTCGACGTGTTGTTCGATGCCTACCGGGACGGCGACCGGCCAATCAGGGCCTATTTCGGGGTGTTACTGTTTTGCGACGAACAAGAAGAAGCCGCAGCCGTGTCCAATGCGCGGGTGTATTTCCGGGAGCTGGGTTTTCAGCTGTTGGAAGACAAGTATTTCTGCCTGCCGTTTTTCCTGAACTGTTTGCCATTTGGTCCCGAGCGTTCGGCGATTGCTGACTTGAAACGCTACCGCACCCTGGCTACCCGGCATGCGATTCCGTTATTGCCGCTATTTGGTGATTGGGCGGGCACCGGTACGCCGACCTTGAATTTCGTCTCAAGGAACGGTGAGCACATGGCGGTATCGCTATTTGATACCACCGGCAATTACAACCTGTGCATTGCCGCCGAATCGGGTAAAGGCAAATCATTTCTGACCAACGAAATCATAGTCAGCTACCTGACCGAAGGCGCACAAATCTGGGCGATCGATGTTGGCCGTTCCTATGAAAACCTCTGCGAGGTACTGGAAGGCGATTTCGTCAAATTCACTCACGGTTCGAGCATTTGCATGAACCCATTCGAGATCGTGCAAAACTTCGAGGAAGAAGCCGATATGTTAGCCGGCTTGGTCAGTCAGATGGCGGCACCAACCGAGAAACTGACCGATTTTCAAACCGCCGGTCTGAAACGTATTCTCAAGCAACTGTGGACCGAAAAAGCACAGGCAATGTCCGTGGACAACATTGCAAAATGTCTGTGCGCTGAAACCGATCAACGTTTAAAAGATGTCGGCGAACAGTTGTTTCCCTTTACTACCCGAGGTGAATACGGTCGCTACTTCAATGGCCGCAACAACGCCAAATTCACCAATGACTTTACCGTGCTGGAACTGGAAGAACTCAAAGGCCGCAAACATCTGCAACAAGTCGTACTTTTGCAGCTGATTTACCAAATCCAACAGGAAATGTATCTCGGTGAACGCAACCGGCCCAAGATCGTCATTATCGACGAAGCCTGGGATTTGCTCACTGAAGGCGATGTCGCCAAGTTTATGGAACACGGTTATCGGCGGTTTCGTAAATACGGTGGCGCGGCGGTAACCATCACCCAGTCGGTGAACGACTTATACCGCAATGCCGCCGGCCGCGCCATTGTCGAGAACTCGGCCAATATGTATTTGCTCGGTCAAAAAGCCGAAGTCATCGAAGGCATGAAACAGGATCGGCGTCTGCCACTATCGGATGGCGGCTACGAGTTACTAAAAACCGTACATACCTTACCCGGTGCGTATTCGGAAATCTTTTTCATTACCGAGATGGGTTCCGGTATTGGCCGCCTGATCGTCGATCCTTACAAACGCATTCTGTTCTCCACCAAACCTGAAGACGTCAACGCCCTGAAGCAGTTGCGTCGCCAAGGCTTGAGTTTGGGTGATGCCATTCAACAACTCATCGACAACCGCAGCAGCAAACCCAGGGAAAATAGTTATGGATCCTAAATCGCAATGGCTCAGCACCGTTTTCATCGCAGCCTGTCTGGGCTGCATCGGCGGTTGGCTGGCTGCGCAACAGCAATTACAACAGCCCATCGCTCGATTAAATATGGTCACACCGGTGTTTGTACTTGACCGGGCCAAGCTGATTCAATCGATACCGCCCAATGCCAGCCAGGAACACATGGCCAAGATCGTCGATGACTGGCAAGGTCAGGCCAAAAAGCTCAGTGATGCGGGCTATCTGGTGATCGATTCAACGGCGGTGGTGGCTGCTCCGGAGGATGTCTATGTTCGACACGCCGGACGCTAAGGGTATGAAGAAACCAAGACCCCATTCGCCATCGTCGTACCGTGTCACTCGATTGACTTTAGGCCGCTTCCTACTCAAGGCGATACCGATTTTATTGCTGGTGTTGGCCGCTGAACGCTATATCGGTCAACGATTTTTAATCGGTGGCGACGACCAGGTCGACCGTTGTCTGCCGGATAAATGGGTGTATCTGATCGATACCCACAACAAAGACATCTGGCGCGGCGATTTGATTGCCTTTCGAGCAGAGCGCATGGCGCCCTTTTTCAAGGATGGGCAGATCATCGTCAAAATCGCCGCCGGTGTTACAGGTGACACCATCCACGTCGATCCGCAGCACACCACAATAAACGGTGAACGGATCATCGACGGGCTGCCTTTGACGGAGAAACTCAAAAAGCCGGCGACACAATTCATACGTCATGAAACCATTCCACCTGCAGCCTATTGGGTGACAGGGCAAACCGACAAAAGCTTCGATTCGCGTTACTGGGGCTATGTCTACGATCATCAAGTGATTGGACGGGCCTATGCGTTGTTTTGATCGACCACAGCATTCTTGGCGGCAATCGGCAGTCTGTTTGTTCTGTTGGGTCAGTGTGCAAGCAGTTCAGGCAGAGGAAGCCTGGCTGCAACGTTCTCAGGCTATTTTGCAGGCCTTGGATAGCCAGCCTCGCCCAGACTGGTTGAATGGCCAATCTGAACAGTTGGACGTGAAACGCCATGCGCAACAAGTGTTGGACGCCTCGAAAGCGATCCAAGCAGAGGCACTATCGACACGATCGACAACGGTGGCAAGCGGTCTGCCGACAACACCTTCGAACAAGCCACTCACATTGTTGTTCGTCTCGTTTTCACTGGGTGAGTCCCTGCTGAAAGGCATCTTTGAAGAGGCGGCAGGCCGGGATGATGTATTGCTGGTGTTTCGCGGCCCCAAGCCCGGCCAAAAACTGCCGGCATTGATGGCCGACCTCAAACGCTTGCTGAAAGGTATTGATCCACTGCCCAACATCGTGATCGATCCCACCCGTTTTCAGCGCTGGTCGGTTTCATCGGTGCCTGACATCGTCGTCGAACAGGACGGTAAAACCCGTTTACACGTTCGTGGTGTCAGCAGTCTGTCCTGGCTGGACGAGCAGCTAAAAGCCGGCAAACAGGGTGATTTGGGCACTTTGGGCGATGTTGGCGAAATTACCGAGATCGACTTACTCGAAGAGATAAAACGCCGGATGGCTGGCATCGACTGGAAGCAAAAGCAGCAACAAGCTATCGCTCGGTTCTGGGATCAGCAAAAATTTGAAGTGCTGCCAGTCGCGCAGGCAGATCGTGACCGAACCGTGGATCTGACCATCACCGCCCCGCGCGATCTGACGGCACCGAATGGTCAACTGATCATCCGAACAGGACAAACCGTCAATCCTCTGGACAAAATGCCGTTTGGCTTATGCCTGAAGGTGTTCGATGCCACGGTGCCGGCTCAAGTTGAGCTGATTCAGCATCAGTCCTGCCACGACAAACAGGCCCGCGTGATGTATCTGGCCACGTCGTTGCAGCGTCAGTCCGGGTGGGACAGCTTGCAGCGTTTGGAAACTGCGCTTCAGGCACCGGTGTATTTACTGACGCCGGATGTGCGCAGTCGTTTTCAATTACAGCAAGTACCGGCGATTGTCGAACAAGTCGGCAACCAGTTAGTGGTTCGTGAACGCAAGCTGCCTGTTTCAACAGCGGGAGCTAAATCATGAAGCGATTACAGCGGACGGCTATCATGGCCTTGGGATTTTTATGGCTGTTGATCTCGGGTGTAACAGCGGCCGAAACCACTACGAATAGCGTCGACCCGTTGTGCTCGGACGCCGAACTGTGGTCCGGCAAGCTGATCACTGATATTTGCTGGAGCTGTTTGTTTCCGATTCGTGCGGCCGGGGCGTCGCTGGGTGGTGGCAACGTACCGAGCATCGCGACTGATGAGAAGTTCTGTTTCTGTACCGATAGCATGAACATTCCGGAATTAGGCATGACCATGGGTCTATGGAATCCTGCTCGATTGATCGAGATCGTCCGCAATCCCTGGTGTTCGCCTGCGCTGGGCGGGCATAAATTCAGTGCCTCGAACGTGCGTCTGATTGCCACCACTGGCAAGGCGGACTTCGATGCCAGCGAAATGTCGTTCTTCAATTATCACTATTTTGCTTTTCCGCTGACTATCCTGCTGGACCTGTTCTGGGATGGCCGTTGCAACAGTGATGGCTATGGGGACTTTGATTTGCTGTATGTCTCGGAACTCGATCCCACCTGGAACAGCGACTTGCTGGCGTTCTTCACCAGTCCGGAAACGGCCCTGTTTGCCAATCCGGTGGCCATTTCCGCATGTGTTGCCGATGCCGTAGCGGCGGCTACCGGTAATCCTTTGGACGCATTGTTCTGGTGTGCCGGTGCTTGGGGGCATATGTATCCCTTATCCGGGATTTCGCCGACCAGTTACGGTACCGATCCGCGCATCACCAGTTTGTTGGCCACGCGGGCGACGGCAGCTTTACATCGACGCGGGTTGGCCTGGAAAACTTCAGGTAACGATGCCTTATGTGGCGGCTACATCTATCCCTTCATTCCCAAATCGCAATACCGGCTATCGATGTTTTATCCGGTCGCGGAAACCGAATCCAATCACGCCATTGGCGAGACTACCTTCAAGTGGGGTGCGGGGCGGACTTATCCGGGGCCGGGGGAAGATCACATATATATCCAATTTCGTTGGCAAGACTGCTGCGTGGGTTTATGAGGCGATGAAACAATTCTTTGATCCCCAAGCAATCGCCACACAAAGCCTGTCTGCGGTGCTGTGCGTAACCATGGCCTGGACACCGTATGGTGTTTCCTGGGCGGATGCGATTCAGGAAGCCGGGCGAGAGGGTCAACAACTGGGCCAGCAAGTCCTCGGCGGTTTTGCGTTTCCGGTCGATACCGGCAATGGCACGCTGACCTTGAATCCTGGAACGGCTCAGGAGAGCGCCATGTCAATCGGTACGCTGTTTCCGGATACCCATAGCACCACGACTACGACCCAAGATTTTGCCGATCTTTATGGCAACAACCCTGGAACGATCGCAGCCGGGTTGGACGCACAGACTGCATTGAACAGCGAAACCAGCTTTACCGGCGAAGCATATCGCACTTTGATCGACAATGCTCACCAGTCGCACCCGGACTTGCAAGCCGATCCGATCTGGCAAGCCGGCGACCAATTGCTTGCCGATTTTACCCCATGGGCACAGTCGTTCTCGGACTGCACGACCACCACGACCCAAACCGACACTCTGCAATCAGTGCGAGTGCCTGATTATCAGCTGTGTCTGCGGCAACCGACGGTACCGCAAAGCTGCACCGCTACCCACCAAGTCAATGTACAGCCCTTGATCCGTTTTGTCAGTGAGGATGGCGGTTTTTCCAGTTGCGGGCCGGGCTGTATGGATTTGTATGTCGGCCGAGTCGGTGATGATTACTGGGAATCGGATTGCGGCTTGTTTACCTGGCAGGTCAAATACGAAGTCTTGCATCCGGAAGCCATCACCAGCGCCACGCTAGAGTACGTCAAATACGATGACCACACCCGTGTCTATTACGACAATCAGTTGATCTATACCGGTGCCAGCGGCTGGTTCGGGGATTGCGAGCTTTATACCAGCTGGAACGAATATCCCAACACCAATGTACTGTATGCCTTCAATAGCAGTGGCATCAAAGTGTTTAAGGAAGAAACCCGGGTTTCCGGACGTGGCGAAGGCTATTCGCGGATTCGGCTACGCTATGACCTGTCGAAACTGATTACCCAGGATGAATGGAGCTGGAGCGGACCCAATTGCCAAAACTTGGCCAATGCGATTACCGATGGTATTTGCCAGACTGGCAGCCAATTGAGTTGCTCGAACGATCCCGCCAATGCCTCGGGCTGTTACGTCGATCCCACGTCGCAAGTGATGGTCTGCGGTTCCGACTTGGCGCAAGCCCCGGTGGCCAATTCGACGGGGATTCGCAATACCTGTATGAATATCCATGCGGCTGGGCACTGCGATCTGAATCAGTACGGCCAATGCTGGACCGATACCGCCGGCACACATTGTTTGGAGCCGCCAGCGAACGGAATACCCAACACAACCTGCGCGTCGTTGGAAACCCAAGGTTGCTCTTTCATCAAAAGCCAATGTACCAGTGTACTGGCCTCAGGCACTTGCTGGGACAGCGTCGATACTTACGACTGCGGCCAAACAGTGGGCATTCCCGGCATTCAAAGTAATACCCAGCAGCAATGTGCCGGGCCGATCCGCTGCATGGGCGAAGAGTGCATTACCGTGAATCGCACACAGAGCCAGGATTTCAGTAAGGCGGTCGCCTTACTCAATAGCGCCCAGCAAATGGCGATGGACTTACATTGTGACTATGCCAATGCCGATCTCCAGCAACAGGATCCTACTACCTGCCAGGTATTCCAGGGTAAACCCGCCAGTTGCAAAATGGTCGGCGGCGCCCTCAGTCTGGTGGATTGCTGCGAAACGCCCTCGGGTGCGATGGGGCTGGGACGTTACATTGATTTGCTGATCGCCACCAGTCAGATGGACAGCGCGGTGATGGCCATGGATAGCGCTTCGGCGATTCGAGGCGCATGGGAAACCATGCGCACCCCGTTTACGCTGGCCGGAGATGCCTGGAACAGTTTTCAGGCGGATTTTGCCTCGACGGTGAATGACTTGGTCGGCACCGACATGCTCAGTACCAGCGATATTGCTTCGCAAGGTTTACTGGATTCACTGAAGAGCGAATTAATGAAGTCGGTAGCGGAATGGATAGGCCAGACCTTTGGCGAAGCCGCCGGTAATGCCTTGTTTAGCGCTGGCGGCCAGGCAGCCTTTGATGCTGCGGGCAATCTGACGCCAGCGGCGCAATCGGGTGGTGTGCAATTAGGCGGCGGCGCGGCAGTGGCTGGGCAATTACTGAGTACCTTGATGGCGGCTTATACCGCCGTGATGATCATCATCATGATTATCCAAATGGTCTATTCCTGTGAGGAACCGGAATACGAACTGGCGGCCAAGAAACAACTGAAAGTCTGCAAGGATCTGGGGACTTTTTGCGAAAGCAAAGTATTAGGTGTCTGCATGGTCCGTAAGGAAAGTTACTGCTGCTACAACTCGCCACTGGCCAAAATCCTCAACGAACAAATAAAACCGCAGCTGGGCATGGATTTCGGTACGCCGGAAAGTCCCAGCTGTACCGGCATCAGAGTTGTGGACCTGGATCGGGTAGATTGGACTCAGGTCAATCTGGATGAATGGTTGGCAATTCTGGCGCAGACCGGACATTTGCCGTCCGCCGCCAATGCCGCGTCCATGCTCAATCTGGATCAACTCACCGGTACCGGCAGCCGACTCAATCCGCAGAAATACGGTGCTGTCTCCAGCGGCCGACAGGACACCTTAACCCGCACTCAAGGCCGAATGACCGATCTGGATGTACCTACGGTCAAACGGCAGTCGGAACTGGAGGGCTGGGGAATGGGACCATAGCCACAAAGCTTCATATTGGGTATTTCAAGTTTCGAGGACATCCCAAATAGTCCCAGCTTCGATGATTGTCGCAAACTGTCCTGCATTAAATCCATCAGGATAGAGATTATCTTCGTCAATCTGTTCAAAAACTGAGGATAGTGCATCTCCACAAATCTTTGCAAAGTCACCTTTTATGACAGTGCTAGAACCATGTTTAGTTTTTTCGGTATCGATAGCTTGGTGCAAATCCCGCAATAAATGACGTTCATTTCTAAGCGCAATGATAACTTCCTGAAGCGAGACTTTTAAAAATCCCTCGAAATATTCATGATCATGCTCTATTGAAGTATCGATAATCCAGAAATGTGTTTGGATCTGACTGGAATCTCGCCCAAGTACCAGCGCTGACAATGTCGGATCAGTCGTTAACTCCTTGGTCACCCATGCACTTTTACGTTTTAATTGAAGAGCCGCTTTACGGAGAGTATTCGTTCTATGCAGCCAGGCATCGTGATGTGTCTTGCGAATGTAGCCAGACTTTATTTCAAAAACAAATAAATGATCATCACGTAAGCAAATTAAATCGATTTCGCCGACTTCTTCACTGGAGTCACGTGGTGGGTTAAGGTTTCCAACCACTTTAAAACCAAATTCTGTAAATGTTTCTGCCAGCCTTTTCTCGATGCGATTGGTTTCCAGATTCAGTTCCTCTCGATTTCGTCCCAATCGCCGTAAGTTATTAACAGCGGCAGTTACATTATTTTGAAACGCAAACATCCAAGGAAGCTGGAACAGATAATTGCCAATCTTCAAAATTGGCCTTTCATGTAATTCGGGTTTCAGGGCATGTTCATGCTCACGTAATTGCCGTGATAATTCTTTAATATCGTTTGACCAAAAGTCGAGAATGGCTTCGGTTATTTGCTTGTTGCCCTTTGGATATTCCTCGCTCACAGTCCAGTTACAAATTCTGGCAATCTTTGCTTTACGCTCTGCAAAGGTAATTGGAAATCTAATTTCGCCTTCAACCTGCCCTGCAAAGGAAAATACAGTCAATGCAGTCAACCAGTCCCCTGCCCTTTCGTATTCTCGGCAGTAGGGAAGAATATAATCGTATTTATAAAATGCGTGCATCAATTCAATTGTCAACAGTGTCAGCAATAAATCGACTTTGAGACCACTCTTGGTTGTGAAGTCATCAACAAAACCATAAATTTCAGTTAGTTCAAGTTTGGTTCGAATAGCTGAAATAAATGCAAACCGATTGTTTTGTTCGTTTTCTGGTCTACCGAAACGTTCAAAACAAAAACCTAATCTAAAAAATTCATCAATAGCACGGAATTGCCAATACTGAGATAATCGCTCAAGCTTCTTACCGTTCCGCCCCCATTCATACCCTTCCTGATTTACCCTTGGATATAAAATCAGCCTTTCATTTTCAAAGCGAATGTCGTAATCATCATCGAAACAAAAATTCTCGATGGTTTTACCTACAGATTTATTAAATTGCAGATAGGCGTCAATGAGGCGTTCAAATGTCTCTAGATAGAACAGACATTTTTCGGCTACCCTAGCCGTGGAATGAGATGGAAACAGTAACGAAGCCATATGTTTTCGAAGCGATTCGCCGATGATTCGCTCCGATATAAAAAAATCATTTTGTCCACTGGCTTTTAGCTTTGAAACGAGTATTTGATTGAGGGCATCAGACATTTCCTGAAAGGCATCCCGACTAGCCTCGGCATGATCCTTTTCAAATTGATGAGGTCTCAATTCATGTTGTCCCTGGTTGTAAACAATATGTTTAAATGCGAACAAGCTTGCATAGACCAGTGTTTCTAAGGGCGTTAAGCGTTTCAAGTCGGCTTCAATCAACTTTATCGCGTCCTTAAATCTGCCGTTTTCTTCTTCGAGAATTTCGCACGCTTTAATAAAATCAGATAGGTACACTGCTTCGAGAATTTCGCACGCTTTAATAAAATCAGATAGGTACACTGCGTCGCCCAGATCAAGCGCATCGATTTCCTGCCAACGCAATGACTTTGGTGACAAAAACACCTGAGAATAGCGAATAGCTCGCCGGAGTGTTACGGGTGCCGTGACAACTAAGTGTTGCAACCAATTAGGTCTGGTTACTTTGTTTTGCTGAAGATAACGAGCCAAAGCCAGGGCGAAGGCTTCCTCTGCAAAAATATCCTCCGAAGCTTCATCCCAAAAAGCGGCCGTCCAAAAATCATGATCTCGATCAGCTGCGCTCAAATTTCGCTTACCGGCTTTGGCCGGTTTTCCATCCAGGTATCGGTGAGTCAATTTGATAATCGCGTCAGTCGCGGACTCACTAGTTTCGGTTAAGCGTAGAAAACGCTCTTGATAAAGGTTGGGGACGGGCTCTGTCATCATCAGGTTATTACTGATCTGAATTAGGCAGGGTGCAT
Source organism: Methylomonas sp. 11b (assembly GCF_000515215.1). NCBI lineage: Bacteria > Pseudomonadati > Pseudomonadota > Gammaproteobacteria > Methylococcales > Methylococcaceae > Methylomonas > Methylomonas sp. 11b. The sequence goes on along the minus strand of NZ_KI911557.1, from coordinate 136,064 downwards.
TTTTAGCGACGTGTTATCGACCAGCCAATGCTCCTGAACGATGCCTGCCTGATGCAATTTCATCAGCTGCCAACACGCTTGGATGATGGGATAGCGGGTATCGGATAAAGCCATACGGCAACCAGCGAGTTGTTTTTCATAGATTTTATGATTGGCTTTGCCGGAGTTTTTAAAATAAAACTCCAATGCTGCCAAGCCTGGCCCAATCAGTCCGGCAAAGTTTGGAAAAGACTGCGCGATGCTCAGACCTTTCGGATCCATGTCGCCCATTACCCAGACTGGCAAGGGGTATTTCTCGATCAGACTCAATACCGTGCCGGCCTGATACACCTGATCGCCCCGAAACACCACTAACGGTTCGGTCGACGCTGCCAATTCATCCAGCTTCATCGCACTCAACTGATCGAAACACCGGTAATTTTCAACGACCCAGATGCTTTGATGTTCAATGCTGGTAATGTTGTCTAGGGCTATATCACAATGACTGTGGTCCGGCAGTCGATAGTGTTCACCGTTTAACTTGAGCATCCTGCCCGGTACGGGTTTCATGGCTAATCGGCTTTTCTTCACCGATTGCCCCGCTAGTTTTTCATCGATGGCAAGCGTTAAAACCTGCTCGCGCTGCATGGTGGAAAATTCACCCATTCCGACTTGCTGCAGATCAATACCGGTAATTTTATTAACCAACTCACGCAATTCCTGTTTATCTGCGCTGGTCAGATGCAGCTTTTTGGCTTGGGTGAGGCCAATATTGTATTCGCGGTGAATGGCCTGCCAGGATTGATTGAGCGGAAAAATCTCTTGCTCGCAAGAAATTGCGCGGGCAATCACGGTCAGCTGGGTTTTATTCATTGTTCACCCGTTTGGCAGCACAATATGATGTCACAAATCTTCTTATTGCCGGTTAAGCCGCTACCCTGACTTGCCTCCTTCCATTCGATTTGCAACGCTTTATGCTGCTGTTTCAAGCATTCATTCATCACACACGCTAACCAGATGGTGGGTTCGATATCGGTAGCAAACACTTGTTGAAATGCCAGCGCCGATAAGGGTCGACCGGCTTGCTGCCTGACTTTGGCCATATAGGCCGCCAGTTGCTGCCGGTATCTAGGAACCTCTAAGGTCTGTTTTTCTGTTGGCGTGAGGTTAATCGAATTCAAAGGCCTTTGCTTTTGTTTGGCTAACAAGGCGTCGCTATCGATACGGATCTTCTGGGCAATCTCGACCAGTTCCTGCTCCACGGCATGATCCAAGGGATCGGCATGTGCGGATAGTGCTAAAGGCTGGATACGATTCCAGTGTTCCGGAATCTGATCGTGCTCGCTCCAGTCCAGCGGCTGGTAATCGGGGTTTTGCCGTAGATAAAACGCAAAGCCCTGCACCAGTTGCGCTCTTACTTCGATTTGACGTAGTTCGAACAGAAAGATTTTGAGTTTATCGAGAATGTCTTGCAGTCGCTGTTGGTACTTCGGCAAGAGCCTGAGTAATTGCCGTTCCAGCAGTTGATGTAACTCCGGCTGCTCTTCGACATATTCCAGTAAAAATTCAGGCTGCAAGGCGCTGATGGCATTGACCAGTTTTTCTAGGCGGGCAATGTAAAAGCTGTTTTGCTTTTGCTTCTCAGCCAAGGTACGAACATTCGCAAAACGGCTGTTGACCAGCATTAACAAGTAACTGGTGTTCTCCTCCAGATTGTCGGCCAAATCGAATACCAGCCGTTGGATTTCCAGCAGGTAATGGTCGACATCATCCAGCCTATTTTCCCGCCAGGCATCCTGATACAAACCAATTTGCTGCTCCAGGGTGTCTATCCAGCTCGACAGATCGGTATCTAGCCGGCGGATCCGGTCGCTACTCAAGGCACTATCGAGGAACTGGCTCAAGCGGCCGGCGATACGAAAGCCATCGTCGCCATGATCGACCAGTACTTTGAATTGCTTGAGTTGATTGAGGGTGCGTTGGTTTTGGCTATCTGAATAGATAGTACCGTTGAAATAGGCTTTGGCGATTAAGTCGCTATGATTAGCCAGTGCCTTGAACAGCCGTTCCAGGCTTTGTTCGGCCTGACTCAAAACAGGCTCTCCTGGGCCACGTCATCTTCGTCCTGGGCAATTGGCAATTGCTCATGCTCTTTGATGAATTGCAGCGCTTGATAGAAATAATCCAGCTTGCCGGTCACCTGATAGATCAGCGTATCGCGGTTGGACAGATGCAAATAGCCCCATTGATCCAACGTCTTCAGCAGTTTTTCCAGACGGCTTTTCACGGCATCGTCAGTACAAACAAAATCTTTGAAGCGGCTGAAGGTTTGCAAGCGATCCGCCAAAGCCTGATTACTCTCGATGACCTGTAATAATGCCCCAAAACTCAGTGTATCGCCGGGCGACAAAGCCGTATCGCGATGCAAACAGGCCATCATCATCTCCAGCCATTCCACGACCGGCTGCAATTCCACCCGAAATTGTTGAAAGATCCGTTGAATATCGCGACGGGCGCCGGCGTCGATTTGCCGATAGGCGGCATAATACGCTAGACCGTTCTGAGTCTTGCTCAGACGGTATTGCAATCGGCTCAAGAATTCGTCGACTTGTTGTGCGTTTTCAGTCAGCTGTAAAAAACGAAAGCCGGTTTCGTCGCTGATTTCGCAAATGAACTCGCCTTGCAGCAAGCGCTTTAGTATCACATCAAACATCAGCTAGCTCTCTGACCATGGGCGCCAATTCCGCGAGATAAGCGTCATCGATTTCCATCTCCACCAATTCACGCTGGCCAACGACCTGATATCGGTTTTTGAACAATCGCAGAACATCGGGGTCTGGGTCGGGAAATGCCGACAGCAAGGTGATGCCGTTATTACTGAGTAATTCCAACAACAGCTCGATATTGACCTGGTGTAGTTCCTTTAATTCATCCATCGGCCAGATGATGTTTAAGGGTTGGTCCTTGCGGATCATGTTGACCAAGGCGATAAAGAAGACGCACAAAATCAGATAGGACAAGCCATGACTGGAGATTTGCTGTAACTCCTCGGCATGGGTGGCGCGTTTGCTACGGCCGTTTTCGCTGACTATGATCTCCAGTTCCAACAAGTTGACCAGTTTCATTTCCACCCGACCCTTGCCTGGCATCTGTTCCGCTACCAAACGCACCATGTCCGCAAAGGCCTCGCCGGGCAACCGGCCATCGCCGTTGCGGTTCCAGTCATCGTATTGCTTGGTAAAGGCGACGATTTGAGGCCAATAGCCCAAAGTCTGCACTTTTGAGGTCAAGCGCCCCTGGATGCTTTCGATTTTATCGAAACGGATATTGCTATCAATATGTTTTGCCAAACGTCTGGACAGTGAATCGATGCCGCGGTCGAAATGTTCCAACGCTTGTTGATAATTCCGGATTACCGCGCCGAACAGATTGGCCTGATTAACTAATAGACTGCGAAGATCCTGGTAAGCACTGTCGTACCAATTCAAGATTGGCGATAGCCAGGCCGTTTCATCGCTGTCCAGGCCCAGTTCATTCTCCTGACTAGCATAATACTGGGCCGGACCGGTGCCGGGATATCGGGCTAAGGTCTGTTTCAAATGCCTCAGCTTGGCCAGCAGCAGGCGACGCTGGCTTTTATAAGCCTCGTTCAAGCTACGATATTCGTTTTGTAATAAGGCCAAGGTATGCGATTCGTCAAAACTGATGACATTGGCGGCATAACGTGCATAGGGCGTGCAGTCGTCTAGTAATTGTTCGAGAGTCTTCAATTCCTGCGTCAATTTCTCAAGCGATGCGGCCAGCTGATCCATCTCGGCTTTTAATGCTCTGCTGTGCTGTTGATAATGGTGCTTGGCGGCTTCGTACTGTGCCTCGGTTAGCCGGAGTTCTGCAGTTAGTTGGCGAATCGCAATGCTCAGCTGAGGGTAGCCAGACCAATGCAGTTGCTCCCAACGCCGATATTCGCTGACTGTTTCAGCTGCGGCTTTGGCGGCTTGCAACTGCTTTTTCAAAGTATCAATTCGGGTCTCAAGCTGTTGCAAGGCATCGACATCGATTTTTCGGGTTTTCAGACTGTTCAGTCGTTGCTGATCGAGTTCTTGAAGGGCCTGTTGCTCTTGGCTTTTTAGCACTGAAATGTCTTGCCGGATATGCTCGACTTGTTGGCCGGCAACCTGTTTGATTCGGGCGATAACCGTGTCGAGTTCGACAGCCAGCTGCTTTTCCTCGTGTTGCAGTTGCCGTTTTAAGCCCTCTAATTGTTGTTTGGTATCTGCCAAAGCATGCTCGACTGCTACTTTTTCAGTCTCCAACTGTTGTCTGCGCTGACGTTTGCTGCTTTCAATTTGCAGCTTCAAAGAGCCTAGTTCGCTGTGAATTCCCTTCAAACCGGTGAGCAGGCGACCCTGCTCGGTTTCGGCTTGTTGGGATTGCTTGTGCAGTTGGTTATCAATCTTTTTCAAAGCCGTCAATTGTTGCTCGACCTGTTCGTCCAAGCCGGCCAACTCGCGTAAGCGATGTTCATGGTCAGCCAGCACGGCGCGGATTTGCTGTTCGTCGGCTGCCAAATCCGCCGGCAGTACCTCCAGATTCAGTGACACCCCGTACAATCCGGTTGGCTTTTCCACTAACGTCGGCTCAAGGTCTTCTCGCAGTAATAGTTCCGGATTAACCACTTTGGCAATGTTCTGCGCCCAGCCGGGTTGATGCTCACGTAAAAAACGCAGCAAGGTATCGGCTTCGGTATCCAGTTGTCTCTTTAAACGACTGATCGTCTCATCAATCGCTTGTTTCTCTGACTGATAATGACGCTTTTGGTCCAAAACAGACTCGACTTCGGCCTGATTGGCTTTGATTCGCTTGTTGATGCCAGCAACGTCATTTTTCGCCTGTTCCAATTGTTGTTGCAGGCTTTGCTGAAGTTCCAGCTTGGCTTCTCGGGTTTGGAGTAATTCCGGATCAGGTTGGATTTGGGCAATCTGTGCATTCAGCGCCCCCAGCTTTCCCTGAACCTCACCGGCCGATCCATGTAGCTTTTCCTGTTCGCCATTATTCGCGGCTCTCAGTTGTTCTCGGGCCTGGTTATGTTCCGCACGATGTTTGGCTTCATCTTGGCTTACCTGTGCCTTGACCTCACCCATCTGCCGTTCATGTTGGTACCGCTGCTCGGCGTAAGCTTTCTCGGTGTCAGCCTTGATCGCGGCGAATTGAGCATTAATGTCCTGCACTTCAGAGGTCAGTTGCTCATAGTGCTGTTGTTCCCTGGCCAGATTGTCGGAGAGGACAGACTGTTGCTCGGCCTGACGAATACTCAGCTGTATTTCTTTGGCGTCCCATTCGGCTTTTTCTTTCTCCAGTTGGGTTTTCTGCTTTTCCTGGCTGCTGAGCTCGGCTCTTTGTTGGGCAATAGCCGATTGCATCTGAAGCTCCTCGATTTCCCAAGCAGTCTTCAGGGTTTTCAGTGATTGTTCGGCTTGTGAAAGCTGTTCTTGTTGCCCTTGCTGTTGCTGGCGATAACGCTCCTTCAACAGCAATAGGCGCTTGTAAAGTTCACCGAATCGGCTTTTAAATTGTTCCTGTTCAGCCGCAAGCTCACTGAGTTCTGTGGCCTGTTCCCGCTCGGCTTCGCTGTGTTGGTAGGCCCGGTATTCCTTGTGCCAATCCTCTAATTTATCCATAGAGACATCCAAGGCAATGGAATCGCGGTTCTCGTCGATACAGTTGACCAGCATTTCCCGCAAGTCGGCAAAATCAGTCGAACGTTGGAGCATGCCGGAGACGATTTTTTCGATGTCCTTCAGTCGCCGCCCGGCACTACCCTGACAAAAGCTAAAACGGGCAATCAAATTGCGCAATTCCTGACCCTTGCTATGCGGCAGGTTTTGAATCACCGTGCGATAGTCGCTACAGGACGTCAGCTGATTGCTGGAATTAATTTGACGTTTGTCCAAATGCCGTTTCAGATCGCGGCAGGAAATCGGATAGCAAGAGCCATCCAGCCGAGTTTCCAGAAAATCGTCACGATCAAAGCCCTTATCGACGAAGCGATAGCAAAGACCTTCTTCATTGAGTGAGGCATAGATCACTACCAGGCAAACTTGCTGATCCCGGCGATACTCGAAAATGATGTAAGACGACTCATTGGGCAAATAATGCTTGGCAAAGCTGTCGGTGACTTTACTTCTCGGCACCAATCGCCCAGGTCGTTCGCCAAAAAACAACGGGATCAATCGCAGCAAGGTGGTTTTACCAGCACCGTTGACACCGTTCAGGTTGGTGTGCCCCTCCAACCGAACTTCTTGTAACGTGCCCGGTTTATAGGAGTCGATCAAAATCAGCCGAATTAATGCAAAACTTCCCATCCGTTACCTTTTTGACTATACAAGTTTCCTTGATTACCTCTCAAACGAACTATCCAACATCGACCAGTCCATTCAGGGAAAAGAGGGAAGTGGCGGCGTCATCCTAATTTGAAAATCAGTTACCTCAAATTCACTGAACCGCGTCTTTCAAACCTTTGCCGGCTTTGAACGATGGCAGTTTAGCCGCTGCAATGGTAATCGCTTCGCCGGTTTGCGGATTGCGGCCGGCGCGCTCCGCACGTTCTTTCACTTCAAACGTACCGAAGCCTACCAAAGCCACGGAATCACCCGCTTTCAGTGCAGTTTGGATGGATTGGGTAATACTATCCAATGCGCGGGAGGCATCGGCTTTGCTGATTTCGGCATGGCCTGCAATTGCTGCTATTAGGTCGGATTTATTCATTTTGGTCCTAAAAGAGTTGTTTAAAAATTAAATAGCAATATAAAGAGTTGATTAACCGCAAGTGTTATGCCGAGCAAAATCTTGATATTTATGATTATGGCATAGCAATTGGAGTGATAGGACTATTGGCGTGATCCATGATAGTACTTCAAATGGATCTGGTGATAATTTTGTTCCTAATTCACTGCCAGTCCACTAAACGATACATTTAGGTTCATTGCCATCGCATTACAAATAACCCAATTTTGAATTAAACCGATCCGTCATGAATGAATTCCATTATTAATTGTTTTTCCAACATTCCAGGGCAGTTTGTGTCAATTGAAGGGATAACCTTAGTTGCTCATGTAACTCTTGGGTATGTCTAATTCAGTTCTTGAAAATACTTTAGCGTCCTTCCACGTCGCCGAAGCGTTTTGTCGCTTTCGGCCTAAGCAGGTCTTGAACCATTTTCGCGTCGATTTTATTAAGGTCCTTCGCTTTAACTCATAACGTAATTGGGTAATCAATCAGTGATAATGCGGTTTATCATCGGTCAGTATGTCCCGTCTCAAAGCCTGTCCTTGAGCCTCGCCAACAGGTTCATACGTTCATGCAGCACGGCCAAGATCACGGGCTTCCGGCCTTCTGGTGAGGACATGAAGAAAATATAGTGATGTTCACAGCGACACACCCGGACCTGGGGATACTTGGGGAAAAGCACCTTGGAGAATAGTCGCCCTTCCGCAATAGCCAGGAAGCGTTTGTTTAACAATTCGGCATAACGAAACGCTTGCTCACGCCCCCATGTGTCATCGGTATAGCGGGCGATAGCGGACAAATCCTGGATAGCCTCCGCCGTAAAATCAACGGGCAGGCTCATGAATCGGTGTTGACCAGGGTTTCCTCAAAGATGGTATGAACGGACGCACTCACGACTTCGCCACGTTCGGCGGCTTCAATGCGGGGTTTTAAGAACGCTTCCAGTTCCTGCATGGCTTTTTCTTCATCGGCGGTCAGCGGCAACAAACGCTGCATGGCATATTCCTTGATGCTTTTACCCTGTAAGGCAGCCATTGCCTTAATGCTTTGATGCTGTTGATCGGTGATCTCTATCGTCAGGCGGCTCATGGTCCCATCCGTTCGGTGGCTTAAAATCTCACTATGGCACAAAAATGTAAAAATGTTAATTTGTGTTTTTAGGCCCTGGTCGCTGCAAAACCTGGTTCGAAAAGACCCGTTTGTCTAATAAACAAAGGCTTTTTAGACAACATGCAAACCCCATAAAACCAAGGACTCGCGTGCTTACCCTATTAAAGGATGAGAGCTACTGATTTTGATGGGATCTCGAATCCTAATTCAAATCACAATAGGTAACGCCCATGTTGAATCAACCCGTTAACGCATCATCGCTTACGACCTGTCCCCGCTTGATAACCCGCCAGCGAGCGGGCGCATCGCCGCTTTCTGGAGTTTTTCGCGGCCAATATCCGCAACCGGCACACGCGGCGGGCCTATGCTCGCGCCGTGATGGAATTTCTCGATTGGTGCGAGGTAACGGCGGGTATCGTATCGATCTTCGAGGTGCAGCCGTTGCATGTTGCCAGCTGGATCGAGGGCAAAACCCGTCAGGTCTCCGCCCCAACGGTCAAGCAACAGTTAGCCGCCGTTCGCCATTGTTTTGACTGGCTGGTGACCGGGCAAGTGGTGTCGTTGAATCCCGCCGCCTCGGTTCGCGGTCCGGCGCATCGGGTAAAAGTCGGCAAGACGCCGGTGCTAGATGCCGAGGATGCCCGCCGCCTGTTGAATAGTATCGATACCGGGACACTTATCGGTCTACGCGACCGGGCCCTGATCGCGTTGATGATCTATTCCTTCGCCCGCATCGGCGCGGCTTTGGGTATGAAGATCGAGGACGTCTACACGCAAAACCGCCGCCTCTGGGTGCGGTTGCGGGAGAAAGGCGGTAAACGCCATGAAATGCCCTGCCACCATCACCTTGAAGATTATCTCCTGGCCTATATCGAAGGGGCTGGGCTAAGCGATGATCCCAAGGGCTTATTGTTTCGCAGTCTGGGTCGCGGCACCGGTCGGCTGAGCGTCTCTTCTCTGGGTCAAGCCAATGCACATGCGATGATTCAGCGCCGGGTTGCCGCCGCCGGCATTGCCACCAAGATTGGTAATCATAGTTTTCGGGCGACCGGCATCACCCTTTATTTGAAAAACGGCGGTACATTAGAGAAAGCGGCCGTGATGGCCAACCACGCCAGTACCCGCACCACCCAGCTCTATGACCGTCGCCGCGATGAGGTGACGCTGGATGAAGTCGAGCGGATCAGGATTTGAAGGTAAAGGTTGTCATCTACTGCGATCCTTGTGGCTGCGTCATTGAGTAAACAACTCGATCCATTTTGCCAGCCGTGTTTCTCAAGCGGCCAGCCCGCCAAATCCTGATTTTTGGAACGGGGTGGCTACAAAGCAGTCACTGGTGACCTCAACCAATCGGCCATTTTCTGACAGTCATTGAATCAAAAAACCAAGCCACTCAACGGTCAGTTTCAGCTTCTAACCTGCCATTTGCAGTGACCTAAACTGACTTATCAGTGCCCCTACTTAACGTGCAACAATCAGCCAAACTTCATGCCGTAACTCACGAACGGCTTGAATTATTTCGTATAGTGAGTATCATCTAAACGAATGATTACTCTACGTCGCTCCAAAATTTGGCTTTCTTTTGTGCTGATCCTCGCGATCCTTGGTCATTTCGGCCTGGGACATCGCGATGCGTCGGCCTTTGTGCTGTGTTTTGGGATGGATGGTCATGTCGCTGTAGAGCGCGTTGCTCAAGAGCAATTAGCGAATGTGAATAAAACCATCCAGTCCAATGACGAAACCAACGTCTATACGGCCAATGGCGATAATCCCTGTCCGTCACCCTGCACCGACATCCCTATAGACGGCGATAATCACACGCAGTTATTGGTGACTGATTTACTTAAGTTAACGATTGATATTGGTTTCCTGCCGGTATTTTTCCTATTTTCACTGTTGGCGTTTCATGCCCGATCTTTTATTCGGCAACCGGCATTTTTCGATCCACCGTTCACCGATCCCCGACTGCTCGCCTTGCGCAGCATCGTTTTACTGATTTAGCCCCATCTCCTAGCTGCAACCTACCAGCCAAAACCGCAGGTTTAATACCTGTGTTTTTTGCTGACGTTATCTCTATGCTACGGAGAAGTTTTCCATGTTCTCGAATTCTATGCGGTCATTTGGCATCGCATTGTGTTGTTTCATTATTACCGGGCCGGTAGATGCCAATTCGGCTGACGGCACGCTGTTGTCGGCTCAACCAGACCATCAGGTTCTGAGTGATTCCAGTCGGCCAATCGCCGAGGAATCGACCGGCGTCTTGGTTTTATCTCAAGCCCTGGCCTTGGCGTTAACCCAAAACCCGGAACTGTCGGCCTTTTCCTGGGAGAGCCGAGCCCAGGAAGCCGCTACCCTACAAGCCGGATTGCTACCTAATCCCACCTTCAACGCCAATGCTTCGAACTTCGGCAATCGGGTTCTTCAGGGCTTCGATGGCGATTCAGTTACCTTGGAACTCAGTCAATTGATCGAGTTGGGCGGTAAGCGTAGCGCACGCATCGAAGCCGCCGCGCTGACCAAACAGCTCGCCGATTGGGATTACGAAGCCAAACGTGCCGATGTGCTTACCCAGGTGACTCAAGCCTTTATTGACGTGTTGGCGGCTCAGCAGCGCTTGGCGCTAACCCAACAAACGCATGACTTGGCGAATCAGACGACGGTGACGACAGCCGCGCGGGTTCAGGCCGGCAAAGTATCGCCCGTTGAAGAAACCAAAGCCAAAGTCGCGCGTGCCTCGGTACAAATTGAGCTGATGCATGCCCAGAAAGAACTGGAAGCCGCCCGCAAACGTTTGGCGGCGGGTTGGGGCAGCACCACAGCGCGCTTTGAGTCAGTGGCCGGTGATCTGAACAGCCTACCTACGCCAGCTTCCCTGGACTCATTGCAACAACGCCTGTCTAAAAATCCTGATTTAGCCCGTTGGGTCACCGAAATAACCCAACGTCAGGCCCTCATCGCCATGGAAAAGTCCAAAGCCATCCCGGATGTGACCGCGACCGTCGGTGCCAGTAAATATCTGATGCCCAATGATTACGCCTTAGTGGTTGGTTTCTCGGTACCCTTGCCGGTGTTTGATCGCAATCAAGGCCGCATTCAGGAAGCCGAACATCGGTTGACCAAAGCGGAACAGGACATGCGCAATACCGAAGTACGCATCACCACGGCATTGAACACCGCCTATCAGGCTTTGGATAGCGCCTATTCCGAAATTCTGACTTTACGGCAAGAGATTCTGCCCGGTGCGCAAAGTGCCTACGATGCTGCCCGTGAAGGTTATCGCTTGGGCAAGTTCGGTTTTCTGGATGTGCTGGACGCGCAACGCACCCTGTTTGGTGCCCAAAATCAGTATTTAGTGGCCTTGGCCAATTATCATAAGTCCGTGGCTGACGTAGAACGTTTGATTGGTAGCGGCATGAACGAGACAGTGGCGGACAGCCAACCCGAGGTATCACCATGAACACGATTAATAAAAAACAAGGGATCTCTATCGCCGCGATTATCGTTGTTGGCGTATTGCTCAGCGTATTCATTTTGCGCACCGATAAGACCATGACGGAAGCCGATGAATTGGTTGAAGAAGGCTCCACAGCCGCTAAATCTCAGATGCCCCAGGACGATGATAAACGCGAGCGTTCCGATAAAGAAAATCAATCACAAACGCCTGATCGTGACGAGGTCTTGCAAGAAGGTGCATTGGTGGCAATGACCGATCAGCAGATCGTAGAAAACGGCATATCGATACAGGCAGTAAGCACAGCTCACATCAAAAACGTCGTAATCCTGCCAGGTGAAATTCGTTTTAATGAAGATAAGACCTCGCATGTCGTCCCTCGTCTGGCAGGTGTGGTCGAAAGCGTACCCGCCAATTTGGGCCAACAAGTCAAAAAGGGTCAGGTCATGGCGGTGATTGCCAGTACGGCGTTGTCCGAACAGCGCAGTGAATTGCTATCGGCGCAAAAGCGTCTGGAATTAGCTCGTGCCACTTTCGCGCGGGAAAAGCATTTATGGGAAGCGAAAATCTCTGCTGAACAAGACTATTTGCAAGCCCGGCAGGCGATGCGGGAAATGGAAATTGCCGTTCATAACGCCCAACAAAAATTGCTTGCACTTGGCGCAAGCCCTACGGTATCAGCCAATAGCGGTGCGATCAATCGTTATGAAATTCGCGCACCGTTCGACGGCATGGTGGTCGAGAAACATATTGCTTTGGGCGAAGCGGTCAAGGAAGACGCCAACATCTTCACGATTTCCGACTTATCAACGGTATGGGCCGACATTATCGTGTCGGCAAAGGATCTCAATGTGGTTCGGGTTGGTGAAAAGGTCACGATCAAAGCGACAGCGTTCGATTCCACGGCATCCGGTACGGTGTCCTACGTGAGCGCATTAATGGGCGAACAAACCCGAACCGCCAAGGCTCGTGTGACCCTGGCGAATCCGCAGATGGCTTGGCGACCGGGATTGTTCATTAATGTCGAGGTCGTTGCCAACGAAACCGAAGTGCCGGTCGCCGTATCGACCGAAGCCATCCAGACGATCAACGACAAGCCCACGATTTTTGTTCGGGCACCCGGTGGCTTTATCGCCCAACCGGTCAAAACCGGGCTATCCGATGGCGCACACACCGAGATCGTGGCCGGGCTCGAACCGAATACCGAATACGCTGTCGATGGCAGCTTCATTATCAAAGCGGAGCTGAGTAAAAGTAGCGCCGAAGACTCCGATTGATACAGAGGAATTGACATGTTTGAGCGTATCATCCGCATCGCCATAGAACATCGCTGGCTGGTTATTTTGTTCGTAACCGGTATGGCGGCGCTAGGCATCTACAGTTTTCAAAAACTCCCCATTGACGCCGTCCCGGACATCACCAATGTCCAGGTGCAGATCAACACCACGGCCCCCGGCTATTCGCCGTTGGAAACCGAGCAGCGCATCACCTACCCGATGGAAACCGTGATGGCGGGCTTGCCTCATCTGGAGCAGACGCGGTCGCTATCGCGCTATGGTCTGTCGCAGATAACGGTGATCTTCAAGGACGGCACCGATATTTATTTTGCACGGCAACTGGTCAATCAACGCATCCAGGAAGCGAAAGATAAATTGCCCAATGGTATTACCCCGAAGATGGGGCCTATTGCCACAGGCCTAGGGGAAATTTACCTATGGACTGTCGAAGCTAAAGACGACGCAAAAAAGCCGGACGGCTCAAGTTACACTGCAACTGACCTGCGTGAAATCCAGGACTGGATCATCAAGCCGCAGTTGCGCAACGTGCCGGGGGTGACCGAGATCAATACCATCGGCGGTTACGCGAAACAATACCAGGTTGCGCCGATTCCGGAAAAGCTCGCGTCCTACGGTTTGACTTTACAAGACATCGTGGTCGCGCTGGATCGTAACAACAATAATGTCGGTGCGGGGTATATTGAGAAGCACGGCGAACAGTATTTGATCCGCGCACCGGGTCAGGTTAGTTCGATAGAGGATATTGGCAACATTATTCTTGGCAACGTGCAGGGCGTGCCGATCCGTATTCGCGATGTCGGCCAAGTCGAATTTGGCCGCGAATTGCGCACCGGTGCCGCCACCGAAAATGGCCGAGAGGTCGTGCTGGGCACGGTGTTCATGCTGATTGGACAGAACAGCCGTGCCGTTTCGCAGGCGGTTGACAAGAAGATGGCGGACATCAATCGCACCCTGCCTGAAGGCGTGCAGGCTGTCACAGTCTATGACAGGACGGTATTGGTCGATAAAGCCATCGACACGGTCAAGAAGAATTTAATGGAAGGCGCAATCCTGGTGATCGCCATTCTGTTCCTGTTCCTCGGCAACATCCGCGCGGCCGTCATTACCGCGATGGTGATACCGCTGGCGATGCTGTTTACCTTTACCGGCATGGTGGCGTACCAGGTCAGCGCCAATTTGATGAGCCTGGGCGCACTCGACTTTGGCATCATTATTGATGGTGCGGTGGTCATTGTCGAAAACTGTGCGCGACGGCTCGCCCACGCCCAAGTGCTGCAAGGGCGGCCATTGAACCGTAGCGAGCGCTTTCAGGAAGTATTTACAGCCTCGAAAGAAGCCCGGCGAGCGCTGCTGTTCGGCCAGTTGATCATCATGGTCGTTTATTTGCCGATCTTTGCGCTGACCGGCGTGGAAGGCAAGATGTTCCATCCAATGGCTTTTACGGTAGTGATTGCCTTGGTCGGCGCTATGATTCTTTCAGTGACCTTCATTCCAGCCGCAGTGGCCATCTTCATCGGCGATAAAGTGACCGAGAAAGACAATATCCTGATGCAATCGGCCAAGCGGTTTTATGCGCCGGTGCTGGATCGGGCGATGGCCAACAAACCCGTGGTATTAACCTTCGCGGTGGTAGCGGTGATTTTGTCCGGCCTGTTGGCGACCCGTATGGGTAGCGAATTTGTGCCGAGCTTGAATGAAGGCGATTTTTCTATTGGGGCGTTACGTACGCCCGGCACCAGTTTGTCGCAATCGGTCGCCATGCAGCAGCAGATTGAAAGCTCTCTGAAACAGCAGTTTCCGGAAATCGAACGGGTGTTTTCCAGAACCGGCACCGCCGAGATTGCCTCAGACCCGATGCCGCCCAACAATTCGGATGGCTATATCATGCTCAAGCCAGCCGATCAGTGGCCTGAGCCGAAAAAATCAAGGGACGAACTGCTGGCTGCCATACAGGCAGCGGTCAACAAACATCCCGGTAACCTGTACGAATTCTCCCAGCCCATTCAATTGCGCGTGAATGAACTGATTTCAGGCGTGCGTAGCGATGTGGCCATCAAAGTGTTTGGCGATGACATGGTTGTGCTGAACGACACGGCAAACAGAATTGCATCGGTGATCAGGAATATTCCTGGCGCATCCGAGGTAAAAGTCGAGCAAACCACAGGCCTGCCCGTGCTGATGGTCAACATTGATCGCGATAAAACTTCGCGTTATGGGCTGAATGTGGGTGACGTGCAGGATGCCGTGGCTATAGCCATTGGCGGAAAAGAAGCCGGCACTTTGTTTCAAGGCGACCGCCGCTTCGACATCATCGTGCGTCTGCCGGAAAACTTGCGCAGCAATATGGAGGCCATTAAGCGCTTACCGATTGCATTGCCGTTTGCGCCGGGCGCAAACGGCTCGGTGACGTATATTCCGCTGGCCGAAGTGGCAAGTCTGGAATTGTCGCCAGGGCCTAATCAGATCAGCCGGGAGAATGGAAAACGCCGGATCGTGGTCAGCGCCAACGTACGAGGCCGCGACATCGGTTCATTTGTTGCCGACGCGCAAGGACATCTTGAGCAACAAATCAAAATACCACCCGCTTATTGGACTACATGGGGCGGACAGTTCGAGCAATTGCAATCGGCCACGCAGCGCTTGGAAATTGTGGTGCCGGTGGCATTGATACTGGTTTTTACATTGTTGTTCATGATGTTTGGCAACATCAAGGACGGTCTGTTGGTTTTTAGTGGCATCCCATTTGCGCTGACCGGCGGCTTGGTTGCGCTGTGGTTGCGCGACATTCCGATGTCGATTTCAGCGGCAGTGGGTTTCATCGCCTTGTCGGGCGTGGCGGTACTGAACGGTTTGGTGATGATTGCCTTTATCCGCAGCCTGCGTGAAGAAGGCATGTCGCTGGATAAGGCGATTGTCGAGGGGGCGCTGACCCGTCTTAGACCGGTACTCATGACAGCTTTGGTGGCGTCATTCGGTTTTGTGCCGATGGCGCTGGCCACCGGTACCGGGGCTGAAGTTCAGCGCCCCTTGGCTACCGTGGTGATCGGCGGCATCCTGTCGTCAACGGCGCTGACCTTATTGGTATTACCGATTTTGTATTGGTTCGCCCATCGCCAGGACGAACACATTACAACCGCGACGCCTGACGGTGAGGCTATGGCTTTTAATGAGGAATTGAATCATGAGTAACTGCAATCAAACAGAAAAATCCTGCTGTTACCCTGGCGAGAAACCGGATGCCTCCCAGCCGACGCCATCAAACTCGCCGAGCGACATGACGTTCAAGATCGAAGGTCTGGATTGCGCCGAAGAAGTCGCCACCTTGAAAAGCGCAATCGGTCCGCTGGTGGGCGGCAGCGACAAGCTGGCCTTCGATGTTTTAAACGGGCGCATGATGCTGTTGTCTGATGCGGAGCCTGTGACGGAAAAAACTATCATAAAGGCGGTCGCTGCAACCGGTATGAAAGCCGTTCCTTGGCAACCCGGTCAGACAGAGGCCGATGCCCAGCAACTGCACCGTTCGAAGACCGTTTATACCGTGCTCAGCGGTTTGTTTATTGTGGGCGGCATGATCATTCATATCGCCATGGCCGAAGGCTTAGCGAATCTGCAAACCGTTTTCAGCCTGCAAGAAAATGTTGAACTGCAATGGGACGTGGTGACTCGCTATCTGCATAGCTTATTGAATGCCCACGCTCAGCAGGCGATACCGCTGCCGGAAAAAATAGCCTTTGGCCTAGCCGTCACTTGCGGTTCCCGGCATGTGATTGTGAAAGCGTTTTATGCCTTGAAGCGCTTGCGGGCCGATATGAATTTGCTAATGACGATTGCCGTTATCGGCGCATTATTCATTGACGAATGGTTCGAAGCGGCAACGGTCAGTTTCTTGTTTGCCCTGTCTCTGGCAATTGAAAGCTGGAGTATAGGCCGCGCCCGTCATGCCGTTGAAGCCTTGCTGGATTTAGCGCCATCGACGGTTAGGGTCAAGGAAGAAAGTGGACATGAACGCATAGTATCTGCCGCAGAAGTCAGTATAGGCGCACAATTTATTCTCTCCCCAGGCGATAAAATCCCGCTCGATGGCGAAGTCACCCGAGGTTCCAGTTCGGTCAATCAGGCACCGATTACCGGAGAAAGCATGCCCGTGGCCAAACAAGTCGGCGATGAAGTGTTTGCCGGTAGCATTAATGGCGAGGGAACGCTGGAAATCCGCTCCACCAAACGCGTGACGGATACCACCCTCGCACAGATCACGCGTCTGGTCGGGGAAGCGCATGGCAAGCGCACCGAAGTCGAGCAATGGGTGGAGAAATTTGCGCGTATTTATACACCGGTCGTGATGCTGGTAGCGTTGGCGATGTGCATCATTCCGCCGTTGTTTTTCGAAGGCGTCTGGGATGAATGGTTTTACCAGGCCTTGGTGTTGTTGGTCATCGCTTGCCCCTGTGCGTTAGTGATTTCGACACCGGTGAGCATTGTTGCGGCGCTGGCCTGTGCCGCCCGGCAAGGCGTTCTCATTAAAGGCGGTACTTATATTGAAGCCCCCGCAGCCATTCAGGCCTTTGCTTTTGACAAGACCGGCACGCTGACCCGCGGTGAACCGATTGTGACCGGTGTCTATCCGTTCAACAGTCATAGCGAAGAAGAGCTATTGTCCCGCGCTGCCGCGCTGGAAGCGCGTAGCACTCATCCGCTGGCGAAAGCCATATTACGTCACACAGAAACACTCGGTATCCGTGTGGCCAGCGCCGACAATGTGACGGTGTTGCCCGGCAAAGGCGTTACCGGACTATTTAACGGCACGGATTACTGGCTGGGATCGCGTCGTTATCTATTGGAACGCAGTCAGGAAATCCGCGAAATCAGCGACAAAGCCATTGCCCTGGAACAGACCGGACAAACCGTGATTGCGATTGGCAATGACCGGCACATCTGCGGCCTGATTGCGGTTGCCGATCAACCCCGCGCTGACATTCAATCGATTTTGCAGGCCTTGAGACAGACGGGTGTTAAACACCTGGTCATGTTGACCGGTGACAACCAGGTAACCGCCAATAACATCGCGGCCCAGATTGGCATCGATGAGGTACATGCTGAATTGTTGCCCGCCGATAAAGTGGAGATCGTCGGTCAAATGGTCGAGCAATACGGACAGGTGGCGATGATAGGCGATGGTGTCAACGATGCACCGGCGCTAGGGCGGGCCAGTCTGGGGATTGCGATGGGCGTATTAGGATCGGATGCGGCTATCGAAATAGCCGATATCGCCTTGATGGGCGACGACCTTTCAAAGCTGCCTTGGCTGATCGGACATTCCAAACGAACGTTATCGATCATTCGACAGAATATTACCTTTGCGCTGACGATCAAGGCGGTTTTCGCTACGCTCGCCTTTGCAGGAGTGGCGACCTTATGGGAAGCCATTGCCGCCGACATGGGAGCTTCTTTATTGGTTGTGGCAAACGGATTGAGATTGCTACAGACTAAATAGGGTTGAGCTTGCCTACTTTGAAGCCCAGGAAATCAAATACTGTCTGTCAACCGTGTGTCCCATCGTTCTTCTCAGAAGAACGATGGGACAGCTCTGATCAATTAAATTCCGGCCATGTAGCCCTTTATTATTGTTTGGGTTCATGATCCATCATTGGTGACCTCCGCAGCACCCATCATTTCCCATCATGTCGTGCATGTGCTGCATGTGCTCCATATGTTGATCCATCATCTGCTTGCGCTCTTGGGGGTTCTTCGTCTGGCGTATTTCGGCTAGTTCCTTTTCCAATTTCTTAATTTGTTCCTGCATCTCCTTTTCGGACATTGGCTTTTGTTGCTCTTCAGCGGCAAACGCAATGGGACTGCCAAATGCTATCAAAGCAATTATGAATAGAGCGGATACTTTCATGAGTTTTCTCCTAACGAATTGATTAGAACAGTGGATTTAAATCACTATGGATATAGCTTCTCTGCCAATGGCCGTAAAACAGACAACAGCCTCAGATCGAACTCCTTCTTTGGATTTTTTCTTATACCATGATTTCTACAACTGCACAATTAGGATAAATACAGGTGTTCTCAACTTATCCCTCCACTGATTGATCACCCGGCTTACAAGGCTAGTATCATTTTTCCGTGTTTGGAGATAGTGAGAGTCAGCTAAGGTGCAATATCCAGACACCCGCAGCAGTTTAGTGGGGATAGGCAGCAAAGGGTCGGGTGTTGACCGCCCGCTCTTCAGATTCATCGCCGGAAAGCTGTCATTTTTTTTGGGTTTTACCAATCGCGCATTTCACCTTAAATTAAGCGATAATCGGCATTCCGTCCGTATGGACAATACACCAGCAATGGTTTTTTTAAAGTCAGAGAAAGTGATGGCAGCATTAGTAGAAGGCAAAGTAAAGTGGTTCAACGATGAAAAAGGCTTTGGTTTCATTGAGCAAGCCGGCGGCAAAGATGTCTTTGTCCACTTTAGTGTGATCCAAGGCAGCGGTCGGAAAAGCCTGAAAGAAGGCCAGCGCGTGACGATGGAAGTGACCGCTGGGGCCAAAGGCCCACAAGCTGAAAACGTGACGCCTTTATAGTCGTCTAATCAGAGGTCTGCCAAGCGTGAAACCCAGTCCGGTCTAAACGCTTGTTTTTATTGTAAATAATGGCGGTAAATCTCGACGTTTTAACATAATCAGCGTTATGCGAAGTCACACTGTTAACGCAATATAATTGCGTCCTGTTTTAGCAAAGTTGAAATGTCCTATCTGGAGTAACTTAACCACGCGTTAATTTACCCGGGAGTCGGAAGCAATGTGTGTAGTGGCCCGATAACATAAATCGCAGGAACTGATACCCAAAAAAGGCTTTAATACCCCAACGTTTTTCCCTGCATCTAGCATTTTACCAAGCTTGATTGAAAACTCTGCTCCCACGGTAGATGTCTCCCAATCTTCTGGAATCACCCCGACCTCGGTCAGCTTATAACCCGGCGGAACAGTCGCAGCCGCGCCGAAAGCCCTGTCGCCGGGAGCGTGGAGCCCCAACTGGGCAACAGGCAAATAGCGGCGGCTGGCTTCCTTTACACCCCTGTCCGCTTCCCTATCTCGCGGCTCACTCATTGCTCCGCCTCGCGTAAGGTATCTTCCAACTCTCGCCGCAGCTCTTCCCTATCCGGCAGGTACAGCTGATATTTCTGCACGAATAATTGGCTGTTCAGGTTGTAGGTGGCGTATTCCACCAGCAGTTCGTCTTTATGCCGACTGAGGATGATGCCGATGGGCGGATTGTCGCCTTCGATATTTTCCTCGTTGGCAAAATAGCCCAGGTACATGTTCATTTGGCCAATGTCGTGATGCTGCACATCGCCCATTTTCAGGTCGATCAGCACAAAGCAACGCAAAATACGGTGATAAAACACCAGGTCTACTTTGTAATGGGTGTTGTTGAGGGTAATGCGGTATTGCCTGCCGACAAAGGTGAAGCCTTTACCCAGCTCCAGTAAAAATTGCTGCAAATGATTGCACAACAAGGTTTCGAGTTGGGTTTCCGAGACCTGCGCCGGCTCCGG
Organism: Methylomonas sp. 11b; assembly: GCF_000515215.1. Classification (NCBI taxonomy): domain Bacteria; kingdom Pseudomonadati; phylum Pseudomonadota; class Gammaproteobacteria; order Methylococcales; family Methylococcaceae; genus Methylomonas; species Methylomonas sp. 11b. Next base: position 115,891 of record NZ_KI911557.1, on the reverse strand, counting down.
GATTTTCAGAAATTCAAAAATGTAGGGTTCGCGCAGCAGATCGGTGGGTTGGGCCAGCGTTTGGCCTTGTGCGGCCAACTGCAATACCCCGGCTTTATCTTTACTGGCCGCCAGTCTTAAAAACAAGGAAGAGGCTTTTTGGCGTTTCAGCTCCGGCACCGACCAGCGTTCGGCGATGGCCTGTTTTTCGTAGAAACTACGTTCCAACTCGTCATCGAGCTTTAATAATTCGACATAGTGTGACCAGCTCAATTGGTGAGAAGGCTTCTGACTTATTGGGTAACGCAAATAGAACAGGCGCATGTAGACCAAATTGCTGCGACTGAAGCCTTTGCCGTGGCGCAGGCTTAAGTCGGTAGCCAAGGTGCCGATCAAGGCTTTGCCATACTCGGCGCGGATTTTGCCGTCTTGCTCAAACTCGATGATATGCCGACCCACTTGCCAGTAGGTTTCCAGCAGACTGATATTGACAGCCTGCATGGCCTGCACCCGGCCTTGGGTATAGCTGTCGGTGATGCGCTCCAGCAGGGTTTGATAATCAGTGTTTTGGGTCAACTCCATGCAAACCCCATCCTTTGCAGGTGGCCGTTGACTTTGGCTTCCAATGCGTCCACTCGCAAATTGATTTGTGGCACCGGGGTTTCGTAGCGTTCGGCCAGTTGCTTGACGCGCTGGGTCAATTGCTGGCTGATGCGGTCCATTTCGCCGTGGATGCCCTTGAGGGCGACCATGTCTTGAAAACTGGCCCCTTCCGGGATGGTGACCGGGGCATAAGGCATGCCGGCGTATTTATCACTGACGTATTTGATGAACAACAATACCAGCACATAATCCTTGTACTGAGATGCATCCATTCCGCCGCGCAGTTCGTCGCAGCTTTTCCATAGCGAGCTATACAGCTCGGATTTTTTGATGGCCATGTGTGTTTGTTATTATCTACCGGTAGAAATTTGGGGGTAGAGTGATTATAAAATCCTTGTAACCTTAAGTCGTGAGGTTAACTCTAGTGAGCGGAGAATACACTGATAGCGAGCGCTGTTTCAATTGCGGCCTATACGCGAATCGCTTGATAACCTTTTTTACATTTGGCCGTGCACAACTTATTCTCGGCAACGATGGCTTCTTCCTGGGTGTCGAACCACTCCTTCCTGACCGTGCCTGGAGAACCTACCCTGCCCCACTCCTTGATCAGCGACCAATCATCAAATAGACCCGGCGTTACAAACATCTGATAAAAACGATGCATGTTGTCTTTGTCATCGTGTCGTTCCATATATAGATGATTCATCGCTTACTCTCCAGAATGGTTGACGGACTTTTCACTTTGCGTAGATTTCATCCCCGCTTCCCGAATCCGCATAATGGTTTGCCAGGTGGTTTTGAATTCCCGAGCCAACTCCGAAACGTTGCTGCCAGCGGCCAATCGTTTCACCACTTCAGCACGATCTTCCGCATTGATCGCCGGCGGCCGACCAAACTGCTTACCCGCGGCCTTCGCGCGACTAAGGCCAGCCTGGGTTCGCTCAATCAGCAGATCACGCTCAAACTCAGCGACCGCTGCGATCACCTGCATAGTCATCTAGCCGGCAGAACTGGTCAGATCAGCGCAAAGTCGGGTAATATTCAGCAGCCTGTATGAAGAGCCTCCATGACTGAAGCGTTACTACTCTTGTTCATCCTGACTATGGTGTATTTCATGACGAAGAAACCTAAAACCACCCCCGAAAAGCCAATATCTACAAAGGCCAAAGCGGAACAACCTGCAGCACCGGTAGCCAGTAAAACTACCGCTAAAAAAACCAGCACCACGCAGAAAACCCCGAAAAAGACCCCGGATGTCGAAGCCAACGCTAAGGCTGAACAGACACCTACGATCAAAGTGACTAAAAAACTAACGGAAACGCCTACAGCAGCTATAACTCCCTCTGCCGAAACCGAACAACCTAAAACTACCAAAACCACCGCTAAAAAATCCAGTCCAGCAAAGAAAGCGCCGAAAAAGCCTGAAACCGCAGTCCCGGAACCCGTAGTGGCAACGTCGGAAATATCGGCAAGTGAACGGACCGGTTTAACCGCAGGCAGCATTTGGCATTACTTATCCGAGAACGGCGCTACCTCGGTTACAAAACTGATTAAAGAACTGCCGGAAGAAGAAAAAGTCATCCAGCGAGGTATTGGCTGGTTGGGCCAGGAAGGCAAAATCACACTGAGTATCTTAGACCGGGCCGAGATGATAGCGCTGAAAGAATAGCTTTGCTTGTAATAGGACGGGTAATGGCCAATCAGTTCGTCCTTGTTTCACAGTAAAGGATGACGATTTTGATCGGGCGTTCGTGGTTTGGCCGCTAATTTTTGTATCAGACTAAAAGCGTTTTATTGCGATGGATCTGAAATTAAAATTGGCAGAATTTATTGGTTTGTAGAAATTTGCGTACTCACAGTTTCGGCCACTATGTGTAGTTCCAAATTATGTGTAGATCGTTCCTATCACCTGGATGAGAGGTAGATTCCACGTGGGATACAGCCAATATGAGTAATTCTTAGCTTCACATAGTTTCGCCGGTAGTCCTGAAGTAAAAACTCATAGGCATCAGGGATTCAATGACTCACGTCCTGCGCCACTCAACCAGTAAGCTATTTGATAGCCAATTGACACCCTAACTTGAGATTTCATGACTATCACAATGAATCAAAGTGCTGGACTCAACAATGAGCCGATGTAATCTAACCGATGGCAAGTGGATGCTGCATCTTCAAGCATTGAAATTATGTGTAGTTGCACTTGGCCTTATGCAACGGATACCAAGGGCTGAGCCATAAGACAAATTTGCATATACACATAGTTTGGATCTACACATAGTGGCCGCTATGTGTAGATCAACATAACGGCCAATTGCCGACCTTCGGGGTTGATTTCTGAATGGCCGGTTTATGTCATAAATTGCTCATGTAACGGGTAGAATAAGGAGACGCGGTCAGCGTCTGTCTTGATTCGATTGATGGGCATGGCCTTTACGACTACTATTCACCGGATAAGCTCCTTATTCGATTGATATGTGTTTTTAAACACACGTAAACTACTCATACAAAACCTGCTCTTGAGTGTAGTATGTGCTTTTCCCCCCAATTTTTTCGTTAATAATCGAATGACCTGTTGGTGATTCTGTGGCATTTTTGTTATGAACGCATAAGAAATCTCGTATTTCACCACTTATAAGATCAGGCTTTCTTTCGACTATTGAATTTTCAGCCCTCAAAAGCACATCCCCAATCTTCTGATGAAGAACCTCTATTGCATCCCTCGGTAGTTTTCCACATTTTGTTTTTGGTGATATTAGAGCAGCCCAAAGTATTTCATCCGCATAAGCATTGCCAATGCCTCTCATATTGCTTTGATCTATGAGAAAACCCTTGACTGTTGCGGTTTTCTTTTTATCCAAGCATGAAGCAAGATAATCAATTGTAAAGTTCTCAGAAAGCGCATCTGGTACATCTGAATATTCTGGATTTATTACCGCAATTGCTTGCTGCATAAAATCTGACATGACAAAAAAATCACCATCTTCAAATTCTAATTTGATTATCTGGTGTTTAATATTTCCTTCTTCATTAATATATAACTGCCCTTCTCGCATTAAATGCATGCTGACCTTAACCCCATTATCAAAAGAGAAAATCAGCTCTTTTCCTTCCCTGCTTACAGCACTGACAGAAGCCCCACACAAGGCATCCATAAAATGTTCTGTAGTTGTGGTTTGCTTCTTAGTTTTTGACGCGTTCACTTTCAGGACTTTTTTACCCAAAAGACGCTTTTCTAGGTTTTTACTTATGACTTGTAAATCTGGGAGTTCAGGCATTGTTGTTCTCCAGTAATTTCTCAGTGTGCTCAGATGAGAGTGGAATTGTCTTGGATACCAGCGTTTCAAAATCATCATTCAGGAAGTTCCAAAAACTCGATTCCTTCTGAAATTCGAATGTAGGAACATTCTTTTTCTTATCGGTAGTTGGGTAGAAAGCGACTATTGCGCTATTGTCGAATTTGTAGAAAGAATATGTGGGGTAAAAGTCATAAAGCCTCAATACAACTTTCCTTGGGTACTTCTTTTGGATGTTTAGAAAGAAATTAACAGCATCTTCTACCAATCCCAGGATATAGCGCCCATCATCGAAATTATATGCAAGCTGCCTCATTAGTGCGTCATTTAGAAAGTTTGGAAGGAAAATGTACAGTCTTTTTGATTCTTTTCTCTCTAGAAACCCCAAAATAAGATCATGGTTGTTTTCTCTCCAGCTCCTTGAGTGGATGAAAAAAAGCGCCAGTTCACTGGACATAGCAAGCAGAGTTTGGAATGCCCCCATAAAATCTTGAAACATTCCAGCTTTTGATAGCCCGGTAGACCGTAGATCAAGATCACGAATCTTTTCTCTCACTTCATAGCAAAACGGTGCTACAGCAGCACGTAGATTTCCATCGCTTCGATTGAAATATGTGCCTGGCTTTATTCCAAGCAGATCAGAAGGAAGATGCAACTCGCCACTGTCTTCGGGAATTAAAAAGTAAACTCGATCCTTACCTAGTTTTCCGACAAAAAGCCCAAACTCAAAGATTACGTTATCCCGTACAGCTTTATGACGTCTATTTCTTATTTTAAGGACATCGTCAGGACTGAATACGAATATTCCACAATCAAATTCATTGAGAGCATTCTCCAAGTCCTCTAATGAACTATTTGAAAGCTTGAAAATTCCCTGGCTCCATATAGTCACCTCAAAGTCATATGCAACTTCAGATTGGATGGCTCGGGCAAACGGCAAACTTTCAACGGATGAACCGATAAATACTCTTGGCTTCATACTCTAAACCCTGCTTTATTCTTCCATTCTCGCCGAACTGATTTTTTACACATAACAAGTTATTATATAGGTCTGCATATCTTGTACACTAAACATATTACTAAGGTCAATCTCCTTATGAAACCCTTGAAGTGTTGGATCGAACGCGTCGTCTTTTCTATGTGAGTTGCACAAGGGCATTGAAAGACTTAGCAGTCGTCCTCTTCACGACCGATCCTGAACAGGCAGAAGCACATGTGCGCCAACTTGATCTTTTTGAAGGTGAGGCCATTCACACAGAAGCCGTTTTCGAGGCAGCGTAATTCGGCCAAAAGAAATTTGGATTCGGTACCCCGTCTCAGGGGCTTGCGTTGCAATAGCACAAGGTGGGCGGCGGGGGCCTCAACCAGATGAGAGGGTCCAGCAAGGTGTTTACATGATGCATCACAGGCTTGCAGTTCGATTCGAAACGCTTCGTTCATTGTGGTTGCAGGCGATATGGTCTGGTAATGGCTCTAAGGCCCTCTTGCAATCCAATGGCGTAGCTCCTGCCCCCCTGGCTTCGGTAGTAGTAAGGACGGGCCAATGGATGATTTATATGACCATGAGATTTAATGAGGCTTTAAAGCTTAAGCAACCCGCTTTGAGTTAGTTATGTATTGAGTTTTAGATAGTGGCGACTTGTAATAGTCCTCGTCCAGAAAGCGTAATAAAGTTTTAAGGTCAGCCTTGTTGCCAGGCAACACAATTTTTTCAATCCCATCTGCAGTTGTTGTTGCGAGTGGAATATTGAATTCAGCTGCAACTGCTTTTATGTCATTTAAAGGTACATTTTCAAGAATTTGGCTTTGCTGAATTAGTGAAAACTTTCTTCTTACCCAAGTATCTGATATTGAAATTAAATTTGGAAGGCTATCTGCTGTTATAAGTTGCAATGAAGCAAAATCGTCAATGTCGCTGTCTGTTGCTTCTTTGTAATATTCACTCATATCGAATATTTGGCGGAGTAAATGAAAGCTAAAAAACTTTAAAGACCCGTCCTTGAGTATGGCAGTTAACTTCGAATCAATTGTTAAACCAATACCTTCTATTTTTTTATAGACGTTTGCTGAGTGAAATATAGATAGTCCATTCGTAGAGATGATTTTTCTTTTATCAAAGTGTTGAATCAGGATTGTTACCCCTCCGGATTGATCTATATAACCAGTGAATAAAGCCTTAATAATTTGAAAAACCTCTGGTGATGCGACAACCTCTGCTACTGAAAGTGGGTTTCTTATTACTATGGATAATCCATCTATATCATCAAAGTTCGCAATGACGAGCGCCTGACCGGAGTCCGGTTTATACTTGCCATCAAAAGCAATTTCCTGATCAATTGAGTTTGTAAATTGCATTTCTTGATTTTGTAGGAATGGAGTCAGTTCGCTTTGCACTTCCTGAGACAAAGAAAATCTTACTACCCTGCTAGCAGGATCATCGGTCAACGCAAACAAATTAAGCATTTTTACTATATCTCCATCAGCATATTTTCTGATATTTTTTTAACAAACTTCACACTTTTAGCGTCCCTTATGTCCCGCTTTGAGATCAAGACGTAAACAACTCCGGAAGATGATTCAACTTTATAAAATCTAAAGTGTAATAGCCGAAGTAGGGGGTGAGATGGCATTGCACTTATTAGCCACAATATTAGAACAAGGATCGATGTCAATATAACTATCATGTCAAATTGCAACTCCGAAGCGCGAGCTATGATTGGTATCAAGTAACTACCAACAAACATCAGCAACATAAAATCATTTGACTCAACTTTCTTTGCATCAAACGCAATCGATTCACTTGAGCGCGACAACATCTTGATTATTAGAATTGGGAGAATGGAACCAATACTGCCGATGACTAAAAGTTCTGCAACATCTTGTTGCCAGCCATGCTGGTCGAAGCGAACATAAGCAAGAGTCAACATTACTGGTGAAAATGCTGACATGAACAATAGAGTTTTTAACCAATTTCGCATAATAGTAATCGTATATACATAATAAGATATTTCCACAGACGAAAAGTAAGAGTAAATGCTTATTGAAGCATCTATTCACCAGCATTTACTACTGTACCCTCAAAATCATCACAAAGCTTATCAACCAAGTCTTCAGTTTCTTTGAAGAAGTATTCTCCAACGATCTGTCGATTGAGTGCCTTGTAGCGGCGATATATTTTCGCGAAATCATCATAAATTTCAGTTTCCGACACATGCGACTTAATCTTTACGATTAGCCGCATACCGTCTTTGTCGTTGCGCACATACTGGAAGAAATCTAAAATCTTGGCTTCAAAATCCTGTATCAGTGTGCCAGTTTTGGCCTCTTGCTCATTACGCGCGGCGATGATAGCTAGAATATCAAACTGCCCACCAGTGCCAGGTGGTGTCCCTACGGCAACTTCGGTTGGCTTCTTTTTCTTCCTTTTTGAGTCTTCGGGAATGACTTCAACCATGCCAATCTGATTATCAAAATACACCTCAATCGGGTCTTTAATGTCTTCGCTGCGGTGCATCATGTTGTAGAGGGTATTGAATTTACGCCAGAAGAATAAAAAGCTTGGCTCGCTGTACTTGGCATCCAGTTCAATCACATATTCAATCCGATTAAGAATGGTGAAATACTGGGCCGCTTTGGCCTTTGTATCGGCGGTTCTCTGGGGATTGGCATCGATGTATTTCTTTAAGCTGCTTTCAAAATCCAGGTAGTTTTCAGGGTCATCGCGTTTGACCGAATCTTTGTAAATCGCCATGAACACCGTAAAAAACTTATCGAAGGTGTCCGATTTTTTCAGTTCACTGAGCAGAACATCCAATACCTTTTTATCGCTGAACGGATCAAAGTCACTCACCACCACATCGGAAAAATGTTCAAAGGCATCTTTAATGTTTTGGACATTCACATTGTTGTAGGAGAAATCGACAATCTTGCAATCGTTCTTATATTTTGCGGTACGGTTAACGCGGGAAATAGTTTGAATGGCACTGATGCCATTAATTTCTTTATCCAAAAATAAGGTATGCAGTCTTTTATCGTCAAAGCCGGTTTGCAGCTTGGCGACCACAATCATCAAACCGTTTTTACTCAGCGCAAAACTTTCCAAGACCTTTTCTTCGGTCAACCCGCCATTCAAACCCGTGGCACTTTGTTCGTCCTGATTACTGGAATACACCACATGGATGGGTGCCTCGGCATATTTGGCGAATTTTGGCTGTTGTACCAAGGCGTTGAAGTGCTTGGTTACCGCTTCTTTGTAAGCAATTGCCGCTTTGATGGAATGTACCGCCAACATCGCCTTACCGGTACCGCGTATTTGGCGATAGACGTCTTTTACCAATAGATCGGCCACATACTTGGCTATGGCATCAATGCGATCACGATTTTCATAGATTTGTTTTTTCTGGGCGTCTTTGTAGTCTTTTTCAGTGAAACCGGTCAGCGGATTACTGGGTAGATCAAACAACATCTTAGAGGCAACCGGCACAATGTTTTTCAACGGGTTCAGAATAAAGCCATCCTCAATCGCTTCTTTCATGGTGTAGCTGTCAAAAGGCCGCCAAAGTTTTTCGCTTTCGGCATAACCACTGAATTCACCAAACCGTGCCAGAGAATGATCATCGGGGGTGGCGGTAAAGCCGATAATCAAATTCTTTTTGGTACGGGCGCCGGCATAAGCTGAATTATCAAACGGGCTTTGCAGCTCATCGAAGATGCTGATCATTTCTTCATGCTGGTCGCCGCTGTTAGAACGGTGGATCTCATCAATCAGAAACACGATGCGCATGTTAGCCAGTTTTTGCAGCACCTCAGCATCCAGCATTTCCCGCACCGAACCGAACTTTTGCAAGTTGACGATCACCAAGCGGGTATCCGATGCCAGCGCTTCTTGAAAGGTCTTTTTATTGGTGGCTTCCTTGACCATACGATTATCGATGTTCATGTTCAGCATCAATGAATCTATCTGGCTTCGCAGCTGCAAACGATCCACCACAATCATGATTTTGTCGTAAACGTATTCGCTCTTAGCGTAACTATCTGGGCGTCGCAAGTCTTTCAATTGCAATGCCGACCAACCGATGATGTTGGATTTGCCAAACCCAGCCGCGTATTGCATCAATAAGGAATACACGTTTTTATTATTGGAATAGGCTTTGCGTTTTTCCAGCAGCTCTTTTTTCTTGGCTTCGCCGACACCGGCCAACTGCTTTTCTAACAGCTGTTCAAAGTAATCGGGTTCTTTTTCATGCGCCAAAAACTCATCAATCTTGGCCATGATTTTATCGGTGCCGAATTTCTGCTTGGGGCGTGGTGAAATCAAGTGCCCTGCTTCATTTTTGACTTCTTTAACGCCTTTGTTCACATAGACATCACGCTCGATAAAGTTGTAATACAAAATCTCCTTTTCGATGAACAACTTGCCATACAGTGCAGTAAACAACTCTTTCAGCTTATCTTTTTTATCGGCATCGGGCTTTAACAATGGATAAGGCTTAAACACCCCAGACGCTTTTTTCTCAATCTCTTCCCGGTCAAATTTGCCTTCACGGCAGGTGGCCAACATTTCGTCAAAATAATCCGCCAGGGTGCGAATTACAAAGGTTTCGCCTATATCGGTGGTGGTGATATGAATGGCTTTTTCGAATATCTTCAGGAAATCTTTGCGATAAGCCAGCTTTTCGTTATCACTGAGCATGGCATTGCTATCAAACTGCTGATGATAGACTTTCACGGCCTCAAAATAATCTTTAATGACTTTGCCACGGCCATTCTTGGTGGCATTTTGGCTGGTGTAGTTGGATTTTAATTCGCTGTATCCCAAATAAATGCCATTCACAAACAACACAATATCCGGGCGGAATGAAAACACCTGCTGGCCTTGGTAACTGTATTTATAATGCAGCTCCTGCACCAAGGAGAAGATGTTTTCCTCAAACAGCGCATTGTCGTGGATTACGCTGTCACTGGTGTAAAACAGATGCAGCTTAATGCCCTGCAAAGTAATGGACTTGTTGGCGTTGATAAATAGCGCTTTGTTGCGGCTACTGCCACAGCGTTCCTGAATTAGCTCGATCAAATCCGCCAGTAACTTTTGCTTATTACCGCCGTATTTTTTCAGCAGCTGCTCATAAGGCTTTTTGTTCAGCTCGGTATCCGAGATAAACGCCTGCAAATCTTCTTCAATAATCAGCGATTGGGTGACGGTGTTGGCTTTAACTTCCTTATAACCCAAGCCATCCCGAAAAAAGGGGACTAAAAACTTATCTTGCAGGTGTAGTTCGTTCATAGCTCACTGGCCCATTCCGCTTTAACTCGTGCGATAACGTCGTGTAATAAGCTGGGCCGGATGTGTAATGTCGTTTGTTGGGGAATCGCGGCTAACAGCGCCACTACTTCAGACGGTGTGCGTAACTGTTGGCGAACAGCACGAATTAACAAACCCAAAGTGCCATGCGCGGTAATATTCAGGCTTTTAGCGGCTAAACGCGCGGCGGTAGTCTTCGCCATGCAATCCCCATTCAACATCATCCTGGATAAAGGTTTCAGTTAATACCTGTTGATGAGACTCCAGATAACGACGCAGGGCTTCTGTGACGATTTCCTGCAAGTTACCAGCCCATCCCTGTTGCACCAGTGTTTGCGCCTGTTGCCAGAGTTGATCGGGTATTTCAGTCTGGTGTGTGTTATTCATGGCGATGCTCCGGTTTAAATACACGAATCTTTCCCGTGACTATATCGTTAATCAGGGCTTTACGTAGTTCTTTGAGCTTGTCGATTTGGCTGTTGATGGTGGCGACGATGCGGTCGATGTGCGCGGTTTTTTCGTCGAGGTAATCCACAATTCTATGTTGCTCATCAATACTGCCAAAAGCTATAACAAAATTCTGAAACATTGGCATTCTTAAAGAATCAACGGTAGATTTGGCGTTGAGACGAAGTGCATCTTTATAGAAGTTTTCTCTCATATAATAGAAAACGAATTTACCTAAAACATGTCTAAAGTGGCTAATTTTGTAAACACGCTGGTGGTATTCAAATTTTTCATTCACATAGTGAAATACTTTACCTACTCCGACTCCATCCCCGGCTGTCAGAATTGCTTCACCATCAAATGAGTAAGAATTTATTCTCTCGATAGTTTGAGATCGAACAAAAAATGGATAACTCCCGCCTTCAACATTATCTACAGTATCCTTCCCACCGGTTTTTATGTATGCAAGATTCTTCAACCTCTCAACGCTCCAATGTTCAGGCACTTCGCCAAGCCACTCAACCTCACTGTCTTTCATCGCCACGGTTTTATCCAGTCCACGGGTGACGGTTTCGTTGATGAGGGATTGTTTGAGTTTGCCGTACTGATCCGCCTTTTGGCTGAGCAGATCAATTTTTCTGTCAATCTGTGCGGTTTTGGTGTCGAGGTAAGCAGCGATTGCTTCTTGTGTTAAATATGGTGGTACGGGAACCGTAATTGCACCGAGTTTATCGAAATATAATCGGAGCCTCATATCCATTATGCCTCGTGAATGCCTTTTAAATATTTGCTGGGCATTCCCTGTTCTAAATAAATAAGCAAAATATCTTTCATCCAACAACGTTGAATTAACTTTTCTCAAAACATCGTAAGCTGGACTCGTAACTCCATCATAGTCCGACAAGCCTACAGACCCCATCCATGCTAAAAGCTTATTGACTACGATATCGCCCTTTTTAACCATCCAATAGCCATCGGTAGAACTTGCCTTATTTCCGCGAGCTTCTAAATCTTTGCGTGGCCTAACCCCTATGCTGCTGTATAGGGATAACCTTTCGACAGGTTCAGGGCGAAGGGATTTTTGAGTTTCCTTAATCAAGGTTTCTTGTTCGTTATCAAACCAATAGCGCGCTTCGCTGGTGGTCACGACCACCGGCTGTTCTTTGTAATCCAGGCTGGCGATATAGGGTTTGATGTCTTGTTCAAAGTAGTCGGCAAGCGAGCTGTATTGCTGTGGGTCAAACGTGGTGATCGTAAACTCGGTGATGTCACGCTCGCCGTTGCTCAACTTTGTGGGCGTCAGTTTTTCGCTGGTTTTGGTTGCCGGTAATTGCGCGGCAAAACTGTTGCCGTGTTCATCGACATTGGTGAGCATGATTGCTTGTTTGTTGAAGTAGAAATACTCTTTATCAAACACGCGGGCGTAGTCATTATCTTGATAGGTGGTGAGGGTGTCGACGATCTCTAGGCGACTGGCGGCATCGACTTCTTTGCGCTTGGAGCCTTTGCTCTTTTTCAGCGGTTTGAATTTGTCACTGGCGTTAATCAGCATCACTTTGTCTTTGTGGTGCGGCTGTTTGTTTTTATTGAGTATCCACAAATAGGTGTAAATGCCGGTGTTAAAAAACTCGTCGGTCGGCAGTTGGATAACGGCTTCAACGATGTCGCTGTCCAACATCCATTTGCGAATATTGCTTTCAGCCGAACCGGCATCGCCGCTAAACAGCGTGGAACCGTTGTGTACCACTACGCCCATGCCGACGCTATCCAGCTTGGAAATAAGGTGCTGCATAAACAACAGCTGCCCGTCTGAGATTGATGGCAAGAATTTAAAACGGCCGGTTTTGTCGTGGGTGATGTCTTTTTCGTAGCCTTTCCAGCTGACGCCATAAGGCGGATTGGCGATGACGACATCAAATTCTTCATTATAAAATTTATCGTCTACCAGGGTGTTGCCGTGTTCTATTTTGGAATCGGGGCGAAAGCGACTTTCAATTTTGGCCAGCGCGTAAAGCGCGTCATTCCAGTCTTGACCGAAGGTTTGCGTGAGACGTTTGAATTTTTGGTTGATGCGATCTTCAACCCCAAACAACATGTTGCCACCACCGCATGTACAGTCGTAAATTTTTAACAGCGTGTCGGATTCTTCAATCTTGGAAGCGATGATTTCGGCAATCAACGCGATCACGTCGTCGGGGGTGAATTGTTCCCCAGCCGTTTCGGCGGAAATATCCGCCCATTTTCGCTTGATGTGTTCTTCTAATGTGGTGATTTCGGAGTTGTTAAAGGGCTTAAGATCGATCTCCGCCCATAATTTGGTATAGCCCAATAAGACTTTTTTGGCTTTAAGCTTGGTCACCACACCTTTGATGTCGAGGAATTTTTCGCCCTCGGACGCCTCTACGCCGAGCAGGTCTTTGGTTTCACCGTCAAAGCCTTTAAGGTAAGCATCAAAGTCAATCTCGAAGGACTTGTCGTTTTTGCAGATGTCGGTTAATGACTGGTTTTTTTCAAAAATGAAAATGTTATAGCCCTGACCTTTGTCGCGGATCATGTCATAAAGGTCGTTTTTATCGATACCGTTAAACGCGGCTTCACCAATATCGGCTTTAAGCTCATCAAACATGCGGATCAGGCGGCTTTCAATCATCGCCAAGGCAAAAAACGGCATCATAAAAGAGGGCCACTCGGATTCTTTAATGCCGCTGCCCCGTAACAAGTCAGCCGTTGCCCAGATTTTTGATTCGTATTGGAGGATGTCCATTCTGTGTTAAGTTCCAGTTTTGGTGATTTAAGTCAGCCGGATTTTAAGGCGGGCTTTGATTTATGATGGAAAGCATAACGACAATTTTAACATTGAATAAGCCCCGCCTATATAGAGCTGTATGTATCAGCACACCATTACAATTCAAGTTTCACCATACATTGTCGGACAAAAGAATTGTCAAGCCACACAATCAATACCGAAGACTGTTAGAGCGTTCACTCCCGATGACTCAGCCATAATAATGGTGGCTTGTGCCTGCATGTATTCAACAAGTGCAGAGAACGGTTTGCTCTTCTCCCCCCCAGGGATGTCCCAAGCTTTGTCGTCGAGCCTAAAAAGCACTAGAACTCCATGAGCACTGTTAAAACCCTTCAAGTATTGGCTTACGATTTGCGTTCGCAATGTATCGGTAAGTGAATTCGCTGAGTAGCTATGTTCTCTGGACAACGGCTTTATCTCGACGCAGACTTTCCCTTGCGGGCAGCCAAGCTGGATATCCGGCTCCTTATTTTTGTCTACCTCTTCTTCGCGAGTGACAGTAAACCGCCGATTTTGAGTTTCTCGAAAACGTGCTGCAAGCCAATTCTGTAAATGCTTTTCGGGTATGTTTGGACTGAAAAGGCCTCGGTCGCTGAAGGGCCCCTCCTCAGTGCCTTTGCGTATTTCTTCTAAGCGAGCTATGACCTGTTTAAAGAGTTGAGCTTCGCTTTCTGGATCTGTAACGAAGGGCGAGCTGATGTTGTAAAGGTTACGCGGATCAATCTGTGAAGTCTGCAAAGCTTCCAGTGCCGCATGTTCCATTATTCGATCACCCAACCATTGCTTCGTGTTGGGTGAGATTTCTGCTGTTTCAAGTTCAATAAGTGCGCGATGAGCCGCCAAACCTCTTGTCTGGGTAAGAAGGTTCGGAATTTTTGAGCGAAGCTCTAACACAACATGTTCAAACACGCCCTGGTTCTCTTCGCTAACTTGAGTGTCTGGAGATGGTTGATGTTGAGTGAGAAGGCGATGTAATCGAAGCAAGACGTCTATCGCAGCAACATTGGCTGGTTGTTTGAACCATCTACAGTCGTTGGCCATTCTGGCAAAAGAATTGACTAGCTCGCCCGCTACAGTGGGCGAGTTGGCGACGTAATCCTCGAACCAGGCCCAAGCGGACGCAGGATCTTCTTCCAGCCAGGTACGGAGCCAATGTATCTCGCCAACCAGTCCTTGTGGCGAAATGGAGGCGACAACCTTGGCACGACAGAGGTCTGTCAGAACATCGGAGGCGATGAGTCCACCGGCACGAAGTGCCTTGACGACATCCTTTAATGTTTTTGGGTGACTGATACGCCCATCTGTAATCATTGGCGTCAATGGTGCCAGTAACGCAGCACCAACATCAGCGGAGCAGCGAAGCGCCATCTCGAGACAACGACGCAACCCATGTGTATCGGTCGCCAGTTGCGCTTCACTTTCAATGCATGACTTAAGTGACTCTGAAACTGCGGGGGGGTGAGCAGTAACCAACGGTTCGAACCAGTCTGGCCCGTTCAGCTCCCATACGGCAAGTTTGGCTGCCCGGCCAGCATCGACATCGGGCAAAGATGCGATTTCCATGCCTTCATCCAGCAGCGTGTGCAAACCGGCCAACGCAGCGAGCGCGTCCCAAGGAACTGTACCATCGCTGTAGTCCGCTGGATTTGGAACTTCAGTTGTTGCCCATTCTACCTTGAGCCCGGCAGCTAACGCATCCGCCACAGTCTGATCGAAATCCCTCGCAATCAACCCATAGTCAACGTGCGTGAGACTATTTCGACCTGATTGATTGTAGGAATAGTTAATCAGCCAGTGGAGACGCCCTTTATGACTTGCGTCGCGGATATGCTCGACATTGCTCAGAAGTTGTAACCTGTTTACTTCATGTTGGGCCTGTAGCCCGCGTTTTCGAGCGATTTCTTTACTTTTCCATTCCCGACGATGCTTTGCACCGTCTATCCAGTTTGTGCGTTGAGTGGCTATACATGTTGTTCGAGCTTCGTTGTCTGTTCCTGAGACAAGGGACGCCAGTGCATCTGTGCGCTCACGTCCCCGGAGCCCTCGGAAGATCACATCCATTCCAACGGTGAACCAAATGTTGCGCAAGTCTATGTTGGTGACGCCATCATTTGCTCGCACGATCAGTTGGGGCACGTCATCGGCTGCGAAGCTCACGAGGCAGTCCATGCCCCAGACAAGTCTGCTAGTCGAATGGGTGATGTTCTCGGACTGTGCAATCTCAAGTGCAATTTGCCAGCGCAGTCCTGGATGATTCGCAACAATGGAATGGATGCGGCTGAATTCCTCGCGGTTGGTGAAGCCGGTGTCCCTTAGCGCCTCAAGGCGCTCGGCCGCCTCCATACAGGCCTCCGGATAGTTGGTGTGTGTTCGTGGCAGTAGTGTGAGCAAGCGCTCGAAGCAGTCCGGCAGCACATCCAATAGCCAAGCCCGTTCGGGCTGGTCCGAATCCGGGAATCGTGCGAATCGCTTTCCCTGTTCAGGCTTCGGTAGTGCCTCAAGTACAGCTCGTAACAGCGCCTCCGCCGACACAGCGTTCGTCTCCGGGAGCATGTCGTCCTTCAGGGTGCGTGACATAGGACTTGCTCCGTAGCTTCCCTCAGACTGAGTTGCCCCGAAAATCGCAACCAGTTGCTCGACGCTCAGACTCTGCCAATCTGCGGCTGGCAGTGCCGACGCGATGAGTTCGTTGGTAGTGAGAAGGCCAGAAACAAGGTCATCTTTGATGGCTATGCGCTGCTCGGGTGTTGCTATCGTCTTTAAGACTGTGAGGGCGTATCGACGCTCGCGATGGCTCGCAACGGTGTTCCTATAAATGCCGAACACTGCCTCTGCACAATCCGCTAGGTGTCCATGCTTGATTATGGGGAATAGTGCACTTGTGACCTGCGTCGACAGATCAGGTGTTACCAGTATGCCAGCGACGAGACCCGGTGACAGCCTCCTGCCAACCCGCCGGAACTCACTTATGTCGTTGTACCAGTCGGTTCCGAGCCCATTCTTCAGGCGGTTGACATAACCCATAAAGGCTCTATCGGCGGACAGAGAATCCCATGCCTCCGGGTCACCGTCGAACAATAGCATTTCAGGAAAGTACTGTGTAAGCCATTCACGGGCAGCGACGTTGATTGTTGCGAGCCAACAAAGTGCCCAGCGACGATTAGGAATGAGCACGACTGTGCCAAAAGGTGAAGAGGCAAAGAGCGTGAGCATACGATGGAACGGAACACCAATAGCTAATTGTCTGTTCACCCAACAGGCTGCTAGATATGCTCGTATTATCCGGTGGTGAAACCGAACCCTTCCAAAGGTTGCTTCATCAAAGACGGCTGCTGAAAGAAGGCGAGCGATCTCGTTTGGCTTCCACCCTGAAAGCACAGATGATGGCGCAACTTCGTCGGCCCTAACGGTTGGCGCAGATTCAGTTGCTATGTAGGCGCGGCCTGAAAGCTCCGCAGCGGCAGCAAGCTCTTCTGCTCCCCTACGTAGTTGGTCCTGAGATAGCACGGCTCCCGCAGCGCGGTAGCTCGGGTTCATCTCGGTCAATCGGTTCTCGATGTTGAATTCAATAAGCTCTCGGTAGGTTCCCAAGCTGCGCTTTTCATTCCACAGGCGAACCATCCACCCCAGATCAAGGGGGCGGGTGGCCATAAATGCATAGCCGCCATCAGAGACCGTATCCCAGAATGCCTTGGCATCGAGCACACCAAAGGCTTCGGCAAGTCTCTTCGCTTCCGAAATGGAGAGAGGATCAATGGAGACGACGAGCGGCTCAATGACTTCCATAGTCGGCAGCCGAATGACGTCGAGCGTTGTGCCTCCCGAGCCAATTTCAGATGTCTGCGTCTCCTCCAACGCAGAAAGCGCGGCTGCTATTGGCCTTCCTAGGTACTTATTAACAGCTACCCTGACACTTTCGATTGACCAGTCTGTCGGACGCGATGAGATAACGAAGTGTACTCTGGACATATTCCCGCGCAAGGCCCACGACACCACAGATAGTGCTTGCTCAAAGGCAGTCTGACCTGTGAGACGCGCTTCATCCACGGCATCAAGTAGGAAGTACGCAGTCCCTGTAGACACCTTCCAATGCTCGTATTCATCGAAGGACTCCGCCAGAGCACGTTCCCAGGATTCCAAATCTACCAGCAGGTTCAAAGCGACGAAGAACGCCGTATTGCCAGCACTTCGTAGCCTTTGAGCCTCAAGTTCGAACTCAACCGTCTTTCCGATACCCGCTTCACCGACAATCACAGAAAGGGGCTTATTATGCAGGTCTTTCCAAGTGAGTTTACCCTTGGTTAAGCCAAGGTAGGCGCTCCAGTCATCGCCGTCGTCCTGCCGGTTCTGCGCAGATGAAAACGTTCGGGATAGTTCGGTTGGCGTCGCAGTTGAAAAGGTGTTCATGCTTGCCTCAATATTCGGCTTCCCATAGCGCTTAGTTATTTACTTGTTGATGTATTTCTTCGCTCTGTTCCCCAAAATTCAAGAAAAGAATATTATTTTTCTGCGCATTATCCTTAAACTTGAAGTCCCATCGTTTCTCCATAAATGAGAGTAACTTGATTCCCCTGTCATTGATTTGTTCTGGCCCCCATATATCTTGTTGAGAAACTTCTATCTCAGAATGCGATCCATCCGAATATCCATTACGAACTTTTTCTTTCGCCGCATTATATTTGGCTTTCTTTTTTTCAACGAAGATATCGTTTTGGAGCGACGAATTAATTGATGCAGAAAGCAAAAGCAAATTACCGAGTGTTGCGTTGTAATACCGTTTTTTTTCTATGTCGACTCCAATAAACGCATTTGCCCATTCGTCCGTCTCTGTCTGTGGGTAGATATGCTCAATAGATATTTTGTCATTCTCTGTTTTCAGTAAATCACTCCAATCAATTTTCTTATGCCTGCTTTCAGAGAGTAAGCTGATCTCGTATTCGTATAGAAAATAGCGCAACCCAGACCAACCGTAATAGCCAGAGCCGTTTTCAAATTTCTTGCGCAGAATATTGTAAAACTCAATATCCCGAAGCGTTCCATCATCGTTGAAAGTGTAGGAAAGTCCGTCATCCAATTTTTTGGAAATTTCATCAAGGGTTGTCTCCTTACGATCCAATGCTCTAGCGGCGTTGTAAAACTCACTGCTTCGGTAATTAGCCCGAGCACTGGTTGTGCGAAAAGCAATGAAAATAAAACGTTCGATTCTCTGGAAGATTCGGATTCTGTCTGCTTCGCTTGGTTCATTTTTCAGTATGGCCATTATCAATGGCCTAAAATACACCATACCAACACGGTTTAACCGGTCTATCCATAGGCGCTCATTCTCCGATATGCCCTCCGCTAAGTCAGGGTAAAAGGAATTGAACCAATGGACGGCAGACTCTTTCAGGCTGTTAACGAAATCTCTGATTTCTATGGGCTGAAGCTGAGCAGAGGAAATGACTTTTACTTCTTCGGCAACATCTATATCTGCATCGTCAAAATCCAGAATATCAGTCACATACCGCTGCTCTTCTGCAATTTCCAATACAACTTCTCTTTCGATCTTTTTATGAACATTCTGCGGCGTAAACTGTTCATCAAGCAGGAAACGGATGTAGTCGCGACCAGTTTGCCGCGAATATTTGAAATACATTGTCCAGTGAGCGCGCAAAAAATCGTCATCGTTAAGGGGGCGCGATTTGTTTCTGCCGAGTTGGTGATACACCTCTTTCCACGCATCGTTGATAGTATCACGCAGGTTTTTACGCGATGCTGCATCAAGTTCATCGTCGGTATAAAGAGTAGTTAGGTAGATCAGGCGATTTTTAAGCAGCTCCAGATCAGATAGCTTCTTGCCACGGTTGTTCATGGTCTCGAAAGCAACAAAAACATCGAAGTCATCTTTTATGACATATTCGTTGAAGAGAAAGCGCTTAGTAAGCTTTTTATAAATTTCCTGAAGCCCTGTGATACCTTCCTCCCTATGCAATTCGCGGAGCTGCTCTGTAAAATAGGTTTTCGCATTACTCAGATTGAGCGTATAAAAGGTCTCCTGCACGAAACCTCCCCCGTCTTCGCCAAGAATTTGAAACCGCAAATAGTTGTAGCTGGGATTGTCCTGTGTATAACCAAATTTATAGGTGCGAAATTCATCACCTGTAGGCTTTATCTTGAACAAGTATCGGCTCTGTAAGGCCGCAAGACTAAGGCTTTCGCTGATATATACGTTTTCCTCTGGCTTGCCCTTGTTCTCTGGGAGAGCTTTGAAAAAATCAACCAGTGCTTGCAAAAAGATAATGAATGTTGTCAATCGCTGCTGACCATCTACTACGTGATATACGCGATAGGAGTGGTCATCTACTAACCAAAATTCTTTATCGCTATCGGCAATATTGCGCGCAGGAATCTCCTTCAAGGTAAGAACCCCTGTGTAATGCGAACGGTTACTTGAAAGATTCAGCAAGTCCTCCCAGAATGCTTTAAGCTGCTCGCGCTGCCAAGCATACCCCCGCTGATAATCAGGTATGCGGAAGATTTTCTCTTTGAAGAGACTATCGAGCGGTTTTGGTTCGTCCATTTTGATTCCGTTTTAGGGTTTATAGCGTAAAGCTAATATTTCAAAGTCAGTGTCACACCCCAAGGGCGCCCATTTACTTTTGCAGATTCTGACACGGGTACTCAACGTCGAATTGGAACAAATGTTTCGAAACTGGCATCCCGGCTTCCGGGCGGCAAATGGTGAAAAAATCCAAAAGGTTGCTTAACTGCCTCCACCGGTTTTGCATACTCTCCAAATTGGCCTCATTTTCGTCAAGTATATCTCTGATATTTTCGCCGTTCGTTGGGCAGAATTAAATCGGCGTTATACGGACGAAAATGACGAGTATTTCTTGCATGAATGCGGCAGTGAAATGCTTAAATCCCCCATTGCGTTATTTTAACCGATAACCCTTTTTAACTTTTTTGCTGCTGATTTTTTGGCTAGCCAATTCCGCTTCTTGTTCAGTGGTGAACCATTCCTTCCGCACCGTACCTGGAGAACCTACCCTGCCCCACTCCTTAATCAGTGACCAATCGTCAAATAAACCTGGTGTCACAAACATCTGATAAAAACGATGCATGTTGTCTTTGTCATCGTGTCGTTCCATATATAAATGATTCATCGCTTACTCTCCAGAATGGTTGAAGGACTTGTCACTTTGCGGTGATTTCATCGCCGCATCCCGAATCCGCATAATGGTTTGCCGAGTGGTTTTGAACTCCCGAGCCAACTCCGAAACGTTGCCGCCAGCGGCCAAGCGTTTTACAACGTCAGCCCGCGCTTCGGCATTGAGTGCCGGCGGTCGGCCAAACTGTTTACCCGCTGCCTTCGCGCGACTAATGCCGGCTTGGGTTCGCTCAATCAGCAAGTCACGCTCAAACTCAGCAACCGCTGCGATGACTTGCATGGTCATCTTGCCGGCAGAACTGGTTAGATCAACCCCGCCTAACGCCAGACAATGAACGCGCACTCCGGAACTAGAAAGATGCTCGACCGTGGATCTAACATCCATGGCATTGCGGCCAAGGCGATCCAGTTTGGTCACCACCAACACATCGCCAGATTCCAATCGCTCGATCAGTTTATTAAAACCGGGGCGCTCTTTAGCCGCTACTGAACCACTGATGCTTTCTTCAATCAAACGATGCGACTGAATGGCAAAACCGGCAGATTGAATTTCTAGGCTTTGATTTTGGGTGGTCTGGTCCGTGGTCGAGACTCGACAATAAGCAAAGACGCGTGACATGTGCTAATTCCGTCCGAAATGGATGTACGAATCATAACACATGTACGAAACTCGTTTTGACTACTTTAGTACATATTTTTTAAGCACTGTCCGAAACCGGTGTCAATGTCAGAAGACGACTGCACGAATGTCAGAAGTGGACTGCACGACTTGAGATACCTTTAATAATATGGGCCGATTGGCTAGAAATATCTTACGGGGGTAGAGTGGGATGGTGGCGCTTTGGCCGGTTTTGCCCGTGACAGAAGTCGCCACCCATTTTCTAACCATTAGATAAGAGTTTCACGCCGTCTGGTCGCAGCTCCCCCTTGGGTGAAACATGTCTATATAAAGTTTGTCTGGCAATACCCAATTCTTTACATAGGTTCCCGATCACTGTCTCGGGCTGCCCGATAGCCGCCATGGCCAACCGCAGTTTGGCGGCTGTCATTTTAAAGGGTCGTCCGCCCTTTCTGCCGCGCGCACGCGCCGAAGCCAATCCGGCTACCGTTCGTTCTGAGATCAGCTCCCGTTCAAACTCGGAAAGCGCTGCAAAAATTCCGAAGACTAATTTCCCAGCGGCGGTCGTGGTATCGATGGCTGCGCCTTGACCCGTTAACACTTTAAGGCCGACACCTCGGCCTGTTAGATCGTGCACGGTATTAATCAAATGCCGCAAATCGCGACCTAACCGATCCAGCTTCCAGACCAGCAGCGTATCCCCTTCGCGTAATGCTTTGATGCAAGCTGAAAGACCAGGTCGATCTTCCCGTTTTCCAGAAGCCTGGTCTTCATAAATGTGAGCGGGGTCGACGCCGGCGGCTAATAGGGCATCGCGTTGCAAATCGCATGCCTGGGAACCATCGGCTTTTGAAACCCGCATATAACCAATTAGCATTTTTCACCTGTCACTTATACGGTCGTTTATGTGACACTTTAAAAGACTTCGTCAGTGTCGTCAAAAAATGTCATATAACCCGTAATATAATCTATGTATTATAAAGGGTATGAATTTGATTTATTGTGACACCATTTCGCGGGAATTCCAAAAGCGGATAGATGTGTTCGGATTGTTCGTATGGTCTTGGTATCTCGACGACCAAACAGCAGAACCGTAAACAACGCTTTTGCGACTACTGGGTTTGTTCGAGCCTCGTCAATAGTCTTTGCTAACGATCTTTCGGCTATCTGCCAATAGTGAATTTCTTTTTCAGTCGGTTCGGAAAGCACAGGCAGCGGATGACCGGCATCAACGATTTGATCCGGTTCAGGCCAAAATAAGGAGGCTAGACTACCCCGAGCCTTTATTTCTTGGTTTTCTATCATGCTCATTGCCACCGCAGAGGCTTCCAAAAACTGCAATTGCGCCGATGGATCTAACGTTTCGAATGGATACCAGCGAAATTGCCCTGCTCGAATAGGGTGGCCGCAGGTGGCCCATATCCTTGCAAGGTCTTTCGATTGCAGCCCGCTGATAGAAATCGGCATACTCAATTCTTCAATTAACGCCCGTAACAGCCGGAACCAAATGCCGGCATGTACTGGTCGTCTAGGCAAGTCAACTTCCCCACACGTCAATGCTTGTTCGGTTCGCCTATCCATTGTCTTGATCGCGTCACTGGCTTCACGTATTAATGCCGCATCCAGTTGATGCCAGGAACTCAGCTGGCCATCACCAATATACGATTGCAGCCAGCATCCGTGAATGGGACAGCTGATAAATAAAGGGAACTGCCACATCAGCTTAAATGTTTCGTGACCCGATGATTCATTCAAGCAGCTTGGACAGGCTCGTTGTAGGGTTTGCTTGGGCAACCAAGCTCGCCATCTTGGTATCAATCTGCGCTGACGCTTTGGGTGTGGAAATAAAACCGACATTTGATGAACATAACTGGCGTAAGAATTAGGATCAGGGTCCAAACTGTCCAGTAACCAAGGTGCCCAGCCCGACATCGTCATCAAGCGAAGTCTATCTACCGCTACACCGCTACGTTGGGCAATGATTTCAAGAAAACCTATGGGGGGCAGAATATCGATATCTAGCAATTGCCCCTGTCCCCATTCATAACGTAATAAATATTCCAAGTCCATTTGGTAACACCGGGCAATTCGATATAGCCAGGACGATAAGGCTTCGTTTTCGACAGGGACCGGATGAACCGGCCATCGTTGAGCCGATGTCAATTGAGCTCTCTTTCAAATTTCCGGCGGCGTTCGCTCGGGCCGGCGTAATCAGCTAATGCTAATGTCCTTTGGTTGATGGCCTCTTCACCCGTTTCGATACCGGCAATAGCGGCTTTGGTCAGCAACAACGCCAGCTCACCTATCGTGCCCTCACAACGCGCTAACAGATACCGAGCCATGTCGTCGGTCGCAATATTGGATGGTCGGCGCAAGGGGAATGCCGCCACAAAACTTGCCAGCAGCGAACAGGTATCCTTGTCAACTTGCCATAACGGTAATATCAAGGGCTCGAAACGATTTTCCAGTTGATCGTCGGAACGAATAGCCAAATAGGCGTCACGAGTGCCGACGCCCACTAAGGGAATTCGAAGTTCGTTCCCTAAAAACCGCAGCAAGTTAAGAAATTCCCGCCGGCTGTTGCTGTTACCCGCCAACATATTATGCAGTTCATCAATCACCAGCATCTTGACGCCGATACGGCGCATTAGGCTCAGTGCTTGTTGTTCTAAGATGGCGATAGGTTGACGCGATCTTAGTGGCGCCCCCATCGCGGCAAGCAATGCTATATGAAAGCGAAGTATTGAGGGTTCGGATGGCATTTGCACACAAAGAACAGGAATATGCTCAGCGTCCGGGCTCGAACTGGGTAGATGTTGACGCCGAAACTTTTCAACAATCATGGATTTTCCATTATTGGTCGTCCCGATAATGAGGAGATTCGGCATGCGTTGTTTCGCTGGCCATTGATACAGCGTCTCCAGCCGATTGACTGCCTCCACCGCACGCGGGTAACCGATCCATCGTTCAGCACGTATATGCGTGATCCGTTCGGGAGACTGGAGATGAGCCAAGCGTTGGGCTGGAGGGGTCAAATGGGATAGGTCTAAACTAGAGTTGTCTTTCATCGTTACCACTCCTCAATGTCGCTGAAGGGTACGGCAGACGTAATTTCCGATTGGTCGGAATCAGGCGGTATCTGGGGTTTACTTTTCTTTGTCGAATGCGTTAAGTGTTTAAGCCGCTCATTATTTCGTCTAGTTCGTTTCGTGGCTTTTTGGGCATCGTGAACAATATCGCGCATCTGGTCGATCATCCGAAAGAGAGAAACTTCATCCACTTGGTCCCGACCTTCAGCCCGCAACCGTTTGATGGCTTGACGATGTTCCCACAACGTAATGGCAGGGTTTTCCAAGGAGCGGTAAGGAATTTCCAGGTACTGTTGACTATCCGGGTCCAATACCCAGATACGGCTAATATCCCTTGGATCGCGACGTATCAGGAACATAGTGCCGCCCTTCTTCCGCCGGGCAATTAGCGGCTTTAACCCATTGGCAAAGTAATCAATGTAGTCGACTCTAAAACCGGTACGCGTCAAGGAGCGTCGGATAATCGGCAGAAAATCGATCAGAAATGCTTTTGCATGAGTGACAACAGGCGGCGGGCCATTTAAGGTAAGCCCTTTGGACCAACGCTTTGTCGGGGGTTCTTGTAGATCATTATAATGGGTTTCACCATGATAATAAGCGACCGCTATCGTTAGCCAGCGTTCCAATTCATGGAGTGTTAACGCGGCCTTTTTTTCAGAATCATAATCGCCGCGAGCTTCCGGATTTGAAAAGGTAGTACCGGGGAGCTCATGAATATCCCCCATCATGGTGCCTATCAACCGTTCAATAATACCGCCATAATGCGGTTGCCCTAGCGGACGATAACTCAGCGAAATGCCATGTTGTTCACAGCCCCGCTGCAACGCTTCGCTTTTAAATTCCGGCGCATTATCCACATAAACTGACCTGGGTTTTCCACTCATAGGCCAATCGACTTCTAACTGTAATTGTTCAAGCCAGGGACGCTTATCGCAAACCATATGGGCTAGACAGAGTCCGACAGAAATGGTGGATGGAGGTTCTAACGTCACAACCATACCGACAATGCAATCACTAAAGACATCAATAGCGATGGTCAGGTACGGTCGACCAATAGGCTGGCGGTCGCGTTCGTCAACGACAATTAGGTCAATCACCGTATGGTCAATCTGAACTTCTTCCAAAATGGCGGTGATTTCTGGCGGCGTACCGCCGGCTGACAACAAAGATCGAACAGCATCGGCGCCTTCCCGCGCTTGTTTCACCTGCACTGGATTCAACCATTTTATTCTTAGGGCAACCGTATTACGGGCGGGAACCGGTAATCCTCTAGTCTTACATTCCTGTTTAATACGCCGGTAAAGTTTCGCGACTGTCAGCTTTTGCCGAGTCATAAACTTTTTCCGTATCAATTCACTGACGATATTTTCTACCGCTTCGACCAATCGCCTTTTACCTTTGCCCCCACTGGTGTGTGTTGGGGCAAGATCCGTCACTAACCCGGTACCTTGCCGGAATCTTTGAATCAGGACATAAACTTGTCTTCGGGAGATACCCAATTTTTGAGCGGCTTCATCGGCTGATTGATGTCCAACGATTTCTAAGGCCGCGAGTCGGCCAATGATACTGGCTCGCATACGAGCCAACTCCCAATGTTCTTGAGATAAAGTCAACACTCCCTGTTCAGTGAATTTAGTGGACTCGGGTTCCATACCAAATACTCACTTCTGTGAAGAGAAGTATTGAGCATAATGACGCGCTGTGCAGATGTCTATTGATATTTTTTTGCTCAATAGTTGACTGCACTAAGTGGTTCTAGCCCAATAAGATGGTGCAGTCATCTTCTGACATTGACACCGGTCGATTTCGGTCATCAATATCAGAAGACGACTGCACGAATTCAGAAGTTGACTGCACGACTTTAGATACCATTAATATTGGTGGTGTCATTTTCAGAAGCCGGCTTCACACACTAAGAAAACCTTTCATAGTTCATCGGACAACGCCAAAAAGCTATTTAGCGCCCCAAACCCTATTCTTGTGAAGAGAAGTGCTGAGCAAAATGACGCACTGTGCAGATGTCTATTGATATTTTTTTGCTCAATAGTTGACTTCACTAAGTGGTTCTAGCCCAATAAGATGGTGCAGTCATCTTCTGACATTGACACGGTCGATTTTGGACGGTACCGATTATCTAAACGCCAACGACGCCATTGAAGTCAGCAAAAGCGGTACGCTAATTTAGCCAGTCTCGCAAAGCCGATACAACCGACCGAAAAAACTGAAGTCGTTGCTAGCGCGGAGGGCTATAAAGTCCTGCTAAAAAAATACAATACGCTGCCAGACAATGCCGATAGGCTAAAAACAATTTACAAACACGCCGTGGCCTTAAAGGACGTCTGTCCTGATCCGGCACAGTTTAGAACGACCTTATTCGATCTGTGCAATAAAGCTGACCCGAGCATTAGCAAAACGACCGTTAACAAAGCAATTGCGTTTTTTATGGTCATGGGACTGGTTCATACCGAAAAGGCTAAAGGTGGTGTCGATGCCGTTCGTGTAAAAAAATGACACTCGAGGATTTTTTATTGAAATCTGACAAGCTGATAATCGCTAAGCTTCTGGAACTTGGTAAAACCCAGGCCATAGATTTTAAAGCCAAGGAAATTAAAAAGCTGAACTTATCAACAATCAGTAAAGACAGCATCAAAAAATTGATCGGTGAATGAGGCCTCAGGTTCCTTCGGGTTAATTCCATGTACTTCCAGGTTTCTTCTGATCATTTGGGTCACGGCCTGCATGGGATAAGCCTCCCCATCATCGACTGCGTTACTTCGAAAATCAGCAAATCCAGTTCGCTTCAGAAATTGCGCCAAATCCCAAGCCTCCTGTTCGGATAACGAAACACTCAAGCATATTTCACCCGCACTAACTGTCATTGCGCACCTGCCTTATCCGAACCGGCCTCATCAACCGATGAGTCATCTTCCTTGGAAAGTTTCGCTGGCTCACCCAACAGTCCAGATTCTTGTCGGGCCAGTCGCACTTCCTCTCCATGCCCTTGTTCATAAGCTGCCTGATGCGCATGCCTTTCCATTGTGACAATTTTATTGGCCAGTCGCTGCAAGCGCTGCTGCCACTCCAGGCGCGCGGCAATGCAGTGTTTGTTGGAGATGATCTGGCATAGCCATAAAGTGTCCATGACGATCATCAACTGATCCAGCAATCGAATCAACTCTACGAATTGCGCAATCTGCGGCGAGGCAATCTTGGCCACAAATTCCCTAGGGTGCGTGTAGGTCGGCGTTTCATTGATGCCGTTGTCGGCTTTGAGTTTTTCCAGCCGACTCTTTTCCAGTTGCAGTTGCTCCGCGCATTCGGCAATCATCTGACTGACGATGTTTTCGATTTCATCGACGGTTTCTTCCCGACCGATGATGCGCAGGATCACGTCGATCGCATACAAGGACACCATCAACCGGTGATAGCTATCACGAATGACCCGAATGGCTTGTTCGCTGTTTATGCTAAACGTGCGCTCAAATATCGGCCGACTGATGGCGCGACGCGAGGCTGATTTTGGCTGAGGAGCTGTTTCGGACATGACCGTTTCCCATGTTGGATAAATGAGCCATGATCGTAAGCCAAATTTTTTTTGGCCTTTTTACAATAAAGGCCGAATTCGACCTTTATTGTACGAGCATCCTTAAATTTTTCTGTTTCAATGCCTGCCAATTGAATCGGTTAGCTTTTTGCTTGCCTGTTTTTCTAATTTTCTCGGCTGATCTTTCAGGATTGCCTTGATCCGACTGCGGTCGGCGTTCCGTTTTTAAGCGGCGACGGTGGTTATCCATCGGCGTGTCAGGTGCGTCAAGCCTGATGTAATGGTTGTGTTTTAGATTTTCATCCTGTCTGGGAGTGCGTATTCCTAGCCGGGAATGTGCCTGCCGGATGTGACCCATCGCCGCGCAGGTGGGTTTTATTTTCACTTGTCGGGCGCGGCCGATAGGAGGACATCATCATGGCCAATCGTGGTGTAAACAAAGTCATCTTGCTGGGCCGTCTCGGCGCCGATCCGGATATTCGCTATTTACCGAATAACGGCGGCAAAGTCGTGGCAGTGCGTTTGGCAACCAGTGAGGTTTGGAAAGATGCAAAAAACGCCAAACAGGAACGAACTGAATGGCATCGGGTCGTGTTTTTTAAAAAACTGGCCGATACCGCCGGCGATCTTTTGAAGAAAGGCAGCAAGATCTATGTGGAAGGCGCTCTTCGCACCCAGCAATGGGATAAGAACGGCGAAAAGCGTTATCGCACGGAAGTGGTTGTGCATGAGTTGCAACTACTCGATCGCCCAACTGTGCCCGCCTCTACAAGCGGTTCATCATCGAACCCGGCATCAGAAGACGCTGATTGGGATGACGAGTATGCCGATATGCCGATATGCCGCTCAACTAAACCTAGCTATTCATGAGCTGCCGCAAGCGCGGGTAAATTTTAACGTACTGCCGACCCGTTTTTGCGGTGACGGCTTTTCAACCCAAAGGGGACGACTATCCCCGTTGGGGCCATGGCGTTCTCATTTTGATAAGGAGACCCACCATGAGCAATCAAAATCGAAACTATCAACCTAAGTCGCGCGACTTACCCATGCCGATGGCAGCCCAGCAAGGCTATGGTATTTCGGAGCAGTCATGGAAGGTATTGACGGAAGTGACATTCCCCACGGCGAAAACCCCGGAAGCCATCCTGATGGCGCTGGATTATTGCAAGGCCCGCAAGCTCGACATCTTCAAAAAACCGGTGCATATCGTACCGATGTGGAGTGCCGCTTTAGGCCGCAATGTCGAAACCGTCTGGCCGTCCATCATGGAAATTCAGACTACCGCATCCCGAACCGGTGTTTGGGCCGGCATGGACAGACCCGTCTGGGGTCCTGATATCACCAAAACCTTTACCGGTCGCTACAAGGACGACAACGAGCAATGGCAGGAATCCAGTGTCACCGTGACCTTTCCCGAATGGGTGGCGGTTACTGTGTACCGGATCGTCGCCGGCAAACGTTGCGCCTTTACCGAGGAAGTCTACTGGCTGGAGGCTTATAGCTCGGCCGGTGGTAAACACTCGCAAGTGCCAACCGCCATGTGGATCAAACGCCCTAAGGGGCAATTATCCAAATGCGGTAAAGCGGCGTCGCTCAGGGCAGCCTTTCCGGAGGAATGCGGTTATGCCGCCGAGGAAATGGATGGCAAAACCCTTGACGATATTGCCGACGGTAGCGTGATCGATGGTAGTGCCACAGTTTTGAATGCAGCAGAGGTTGGCAGTGACGATCACGATTTTGGGGGCGATGCTGGCGTTGATGCAAATCGTGTCATCGATCTGTCGCAAATCCATCCCAAGGTGCAAAAAGCGGTCGCTGAACTGGTTAGACGTACTGCGGCGGCAGGAGCCTGGAAAGCCGCCTACGACTATGCCCATCAGAAGTTCAGAGGTATCGATCTGACGTTTGCCTTGGCCGAGTTGGACAAGGTCTCTGAGGTCGAACCCAGGACCACACCGGTATTGGAACAATCTGAAGCGACGGCCATGCCGCCATTGACAGCGAAGGACATGGCTATGACGCAGGCGCGTCAGGCTTTGGGCGCCAACCGTTAGTCATTTCACTGTATAGGGCTGTCCTGTTGCTTAATCACGCAATCGGCTAGGCCATTTTCATACTGATGTGTGCTGGATTTCAGCATCCGTCACATTCAACTACCACCCCTTCAGGGCGTCATGACTCGCCCGTGTGGGGATTCATGATGCTCTGAGTTTTAGTTAAGGAGAGATCATGAATGCAATCGATCAATCGTTAAATCGGCTGCCCTGTCATACCGACTGGCGGCGTTACGACTCACCCACGGTGATTCGCCGACATGGGCGCGGCTTTTTAGAACGCAGTTTTAAACCGGGTGTAGCCGTGGCAGAGGTCGACAAACCCTCCAAAGCGGAATTACACCATTTGGTGGAAAGTTTTGGCGGCTTGGTATTGCCAACTGCGGATGCCGTGTTGTTGCTATTTGCCGATTTCCATTGGGCCAAGCGCTGTGAACAGCATTTAACCCAACGCGGCGTGCCTTCGTTGCGGTTAGGCTGCCACATTCAGTTGCCGGATGCCTGGCAATGAACGTCGTCGACGTTTCGCAACGGTCCACCGCATGGCGGCACTGGCGTTCACAAGGCGTCAGTGCCAGTGAAGCGGCCATCGTCATGAACCGCTCGCCTTACAAAACCCCTTGGCGGCTCTGGGCTGAAAAAATCGGCCTGGTACTGGAAGCCAGCCTGGACAACAACCCCTTGATCCGCGCCGGGATCCAGCAGGAGCCCGAGGCTTTGCAACGCTTCGAGGATAAACACGAGCTGATGTTGTTGCCGCTGTGCGGCGAGTCGGAACAGTACCCCTTGATGCGGGCATCGTTCGACGGCTTGTCCGACGCGAATGAGCCCGTGGAAATCAAATGTCCGCACCAGACCACGTTTCTGGATGTGCTGTTGAATCGGGAAGCGTCCGAGGCCTATCAACTGTATTGGTGCCAGGTGCAACAGCAACTGCTGGTGTCCGAAGCACAGCGCGGCTTTTTGTTTTTCTATCACCAAGGCCAGGACATCGAGTTTGAAATTCAGCGCGATGAGATCTTTCTCACCGAGTTAGTCGCTGTCGCGATGGATTTCTGGTCGGCGGTCAAGTCCAAAAAGGAGCCACCTAAGGATCCCGAACTTGATTTGTATTTGCCCAAAGGTGATGCGGAGCAGCAATGGCAACAACTGGCGGCGAGTTATCGCAACCGTGCCGTGAAAATTGCGGATTTGAAAGCGGAGCTAACCACCTTGGAGGCTAATCAGGCGGCCATTGAAAACACGTTGGTGTTGCTGATGGGTGATTACGTGGCCGCAGAGCATTCCGGGTTGCGGATCAGCCGTTTTCAAAGCCAGGGTGCCATCGATTACAAGGCTGCACTTCAAACCTTGCAACCGGATGTTCAGGCTTCGGCGCTGGAACTCTATCGAAAACCGTCTGCCACGAGAGTCCGTGTGACCTGTCGGGATGACGACGGTAAACATGCTGAAGTACCGTTCGATGCCCAAGCCTTGAAAGACCTAGCGGGTGTGGACTTTTGGTTTTGAGGGGTCGTTTCAAGACATCCTGTAACCCTGGTGGTTACGGGATGTTCATTGATTGACGACCGGCCAAGATAGTTGACGCCGGACACCTCATGAAATCCTTCAGTTTAGGCATGTCGGTTTTAGGCTGGGCTTTTAAAAAAGTCCAACCCAAAACCCGCATCGTTCAGGCATTCCCTTCGTGGAATCCCGAATCCGGTTTCGACCGGCGTTCCGTTATTAAGCGGCATGAGCGTTTGCCTCGTGTGCCAGGTGCGTCAAGCCTGGTGTGTTTAGTTTGTCCCGTTGGGGTTCATCACCCTCACGGGACCCGATGACCCCTTTTGATGATTGAAGGAGGTCATTATGAATCACGACTTTTGGAAAACCTTGCACGGCTGGTTGAACGTTGCGCATAGCGACGACATTCAGGCCAAAAAGCGGTTGCTGCTGGAGATGCATCGTCAAATCTCGGACCCCGGTTTGAGAAGCGACATTCAGCGCATCCTGCGCTTGATGGATCGGGAGCTGTTGGCCCGCGCCGAATGGGCGATGTACTGCGTCATGCAGCTACGTTAATTTCTTTATCTACCCTGTTTTGCCAGGGTTTTAACACCCGTTGGGGCTCATTACCCCTCGGGGCGGTGCGCCCCTTGTTTTTCTGAGGCTAGCCCTCGAGGAGCTCACCATGTACCAACACTATTCCATTGCCGACACGTTCGGCATTCCGGCCCCTGCTTCCATGAAAGTGGAAGGCTTTGCCCTCGGACAAAATACCTATGTACCGGCGCAAAAACCCTATGTGTTTCGCAAGGATCACTTACGCGATGTGTTGGCGTTTTTAGGCGCACACAATGGCGACGGCTTATACCTGACCGGCCCCACCGGTTCCGGTAAAACCTCGTTGTTGGAGCAAGTTGCGGCGCGTCTCCATTGGGGCGTGCATTCGGTCACCGGTCACGGTCGATTGGAACTCAATGACCTGCTAGGCCAGTACATGCTGGTCGACGGCGGCGCGATGAAGTGGATCGACGGTCCGTTGACCCTGGCAGTCCGCCTGGGTCATGTATTGTTGATCAACGAAATCGATGCCATCGATCCTGCCGAGCTGATTGGCTTGAATGAAATTGTTGAAGGCAAGCCGTTGACGATTCCACAGACCGGCGACGTGATTGTCCCGCATCCGAAGTTTCGTTTGGTGGCCACCGGCAATAGTGCTGGGTCTGGCGATCAGTCGGGCTTGTACCAAGGGGTGTTGCGGCAGAACCTCGCGTTTCTAGATCGTTTTAGGCTGATGGAAGTTGGTTACCCCGAACCCGAAGACGAAATGAAACTGTTGGCCGATGTAGTGCCGAGTATGCCGGAAACGGTACGCGAAAGCATGATCAAAGTCGCCAATCAGATTCGTAAAGTCTTTATCGGCGGTGCGGATGGCAGTGGCATGTTGTCGGTGACCTTATCCACGCGCGGTTTAGTGCGTTGGGCGTCATTGGTAGCCACCTTCAAAAGTGCGCCGAATGCCTTGGCGTATTCCTTGGACAGGGCCTTGACCTTTCGAGCTGAACCCGCCGAACGCGAAGCGATTCATCGCATCGCCAAAGATGTGTTTGGCGATGACTGGCAGATCTAGTCATGGCTGCCTGGAATCTCTATCGTCATCGTAATACTGACGGCAGTTTCAAAGACTGGGCGGTTACCACCCATGCTGACGGCTCGATCTCGACGCGTTGGGGCAAGACAGCTTCTCGTCTGCCGAGCATCAATACGCGAACGGGAATACGCCAGCACGATATCGAACAGCAAAAACAGGCCAAGGGCTATGTGTTTGTGGCCGTGGTGGACATTGACGGTGACGGCAATGTGGTGTTTCCGGGTAAGACTTCGGCAACTCAATCACAAGTGCCAGAGCCTGATTCAAATCCAGAGCCCATGCTAACGCCGCCAGTTGAGTCGCTGTATTGGACCATTGATTGCCATGCCAAGCAGGCGGTTCGAGTGGACTTGGGTATCGAGGTCAGGCGACTGATCGGAGTTATTCAATCCGTATCGGATCAGCACTCTAAGCCTGAAAAAGACTGGGATGGCTGGCAACAGTGGATTGATGCCACCCTCAATGCCGAAATCTTTGATCTGAGCGGCCAGATTAAATCAGCGCATGGCATTCTGCCTTGGTTGTTTTTACTGGCATTGAAAGCAAAAGGCTTTAAAGGCGTGGACATTGATATTGCCACCGAAACCGCCCGAGATCTCTCGGTCGATCTGAAAGCTGAACAGGACGTGCTGGCATTTTTCGGCACTGATCTGGACAGCATTCGGGACACCGCAGAAGTCTTAGGTTTGCTCAAACCCCGCTTAAATCTGGCAGCGGCCATGTCCGACAAGGACGACTGCTGGTTTTAACCGGTTTGTTATTTTCATTTAACCCTACAGGGGCACATCGACCCCAGCGGGGATGGGTGTGCCTCTCATTTTAGGAGGTTCCCATGTCTCATGAAACGCAAATCATCTTAGACCGCGTGGTCTTGGTAAAAGTGGATGCCAATATTTACGGCGCCCGCAAGAAACTGAAAAAAGAAGACCTGGTGCTGGCCGATGGTAGCAAATTGCCGCCGGAGGACTTAGCCAGTTTAGGGTCTAAACGTTTGCTCGATCCGGACAAGCTGACGGTGTTCAACCGTCTGAAGAAGGAAGCCGAACGCATTTGTCTGCGCGTCGGTACCCGCTTTCTGGGTGGCTTTGCCGTGCCGGTTGAATCGGCCGCCAGTATTACCGCGGAACTTGAGCGTATCGGGCTGGATTTTGCTGCGGCTAAAACCGAGTTTATTGCCGGTTACGATGCGGCGGTGACGGACTGGGTGGTTCGCCATCCGGAATTTGCCGGCATCATCGAGCAAGCTGTGGATTCAGTGGAGTTTGTCTCGACGCGCTTGTCATTTGATTTTCTGGTGGTCAGTGTCGGGTTACCCGATAGCTTGCCGCCGGCGGACATCGCACGACTGGAAAGCAAAATCGGTTCTCTCAGTGAGCAGATGTTCTATGAAATTTCCGTGGAAGCCAACCATCTCATCGAGCAGTCGTTGCTGGGCAAACAACAAGTCACCCGCAGCGCGTTACGGCCGATTCGCCGCATGCGGGACAAGCTCGATGGGCTAGGTTTTCTGGATCATCGGGTCGCGCCGGTCGTCAGCACCATTGACGATCTGTTGGCGAGAATCCCCACCAAAGGCGCCATTGAAGGCAGCATTTTGCAGGAGATTCTGGCGACAGCCATGCTGTTGTCCGATCCGGATAAAACCCGTCGGCACGGTGAAGGATTGTTGGCGACTCAACTGCCTGTTGTTGATGAAACTGAAGAAGTCATCGAATACGCGGAGTCCGAGCCACCAGCAGTACTCGTCGTGCCAACAGAACCGACACCCGTCATCGCTGAAACCGCTGCAGACAGCCCCGATTTTACTGATCTGTTTGACGGCATCTTTGACGATGAACTCGAACCGGAATCGGCATCGGATGACTGGGCGCTTGAGGTCTTGCTGGATAAAAGCTAGGCCAAACTGGAAACCGGTAACTTTGCAGATGAATCCAACCACTCGGAGCATTCAGCAGAACCTGAAACGGTGACTGCAGGAAGCAATGACGAGGAGGATGATTCTGACCAGGATTACTGGTTCTAATCTGACGCCATTTAACACTTCACCCAATGGGGCAAATTCATGTCCCTCTGGGGCCGTGGTTTGCCCTGACTTTTGGAGCACACCATGAAAAATAGAACATTACACAACGCATTCCCCATCGTTGCGGCAGCCATTGGCAATCGCTTTGGCGTCAAAGTCAGAGTCGGCGGTGATAAAGCCGAAACCGATGGTCAAACCATTTGGCTGCCAGCCTATGAGGGCGACGATCCAGATTATCAGGATGTCGCCTGGGGCCTTTTAGCCCACGAAGCCGCGCATATTCGTTATTCGGATTTTACGTTGCGCTTTGGACATTCGGTATTGCGCCGGCGCTTATGTAATGCCATCGAAGATGTTCGCATTGAGCACGAACTGGCCAAGGACTTTCCAGGTACCCGGCTGACCATTCGCACCATGATTGAAAAGATGATTGCCAAAGGCGACTTTGTGGCCAACAGCATTGATGATCATCCGGCTAATATTCTGTACGGCTTCGTGTTGAAATATTTGCGGACCAAGGTGTTGGGTCAATCGGCGTTATTGCCATTGGTCGAGCAAACCGAAGCGGCATTGAAAGCAACGTTTCCGAAAGGTGCGGTAACGCGCCTGAAAGGCTTGCTATCCGAAGTGCCGGAGGGCTTGCAATCGGAGAGTGATTGCCTGCAATTGACCGATCGCATCCTGACCATGATTGAAGATGAGTTCGAGCAACAACGGCAGCAGAACCAAGCACAGCCATCGGCAGATGAGGAAAACACGCCTGAGCCGGATGACATGGAGCCCGATGAACGATTGCCCAACGACATTGACGAAAATCCGTCTTCAGAATCGGCGGGTAACGATGATTCGACTCCCAAAAATTCTGACGATGAACCGGCAACGCCATCCGACAGATCTACATCCAACCCACAAGGCGAAGATGAAGAAAACGCGGAAATTGCAGATCCGATGGGCGTCTTGCAAACTCTGTTGTCCGCTGGTGACAGTGATATCGAGCTGGATGTGTTTGAATCGCTGAAATCGGCCTTGTCGTTGGCGGCGGAAAATGTATCGGAATTGCTGATGCCCAGTGGCCTAGAGCCGCCCATGGACGAGCGGGCCGGTGCGTTTTTACTGCGCAAGGTGCAAGACGAATCGGGAAAAATCCGTGCTGCTTTGCAAGGCTTGGTGCAATCGCAAACCTTAAACCGGTCGCAACATGCGTGTCGTGGACGGCGGCTGGATGGCAAGCGTTTACACCGTTTACCACTGGGCGAAACTAAGCTGTTTCAGCGTAAAGAGACCAAAGCGGCACCCAATACGGCGATCCATCTGTTACTCGATAAATCCGAAAGCATGGGGTATCAGGTGACCGATAGCCAAGGCCAACCGATGGGATCGCGAATGCCGATTGCGTTGGAAGCCACTTTGGCATTGGCCTTGGCATTCGAAGGCATTCCGGGAGTCAATCCTGGCGTCACAGCGTTTCCAGGCCATCACGACGATTCGGTGTTCCGATTACTGGAACATGGCCAACGCGTGAATGCCCGAACTGGCGCCTTTTCGCTAGCCGCCACCGGCAGTACGCCGATGACGGAAGCGATCTGGTTTGCTGCGGCGTCACTACTGCGTTGCCGGGAACCGCGCAAGGTATTGATGGTGATAACCGATGGACAACCCAACGAGTCACTGAGCACGCTGGAACTGTTACAGCGTTGCCGTGATAGTGATATTGAAACGGTCGGTGTAGGCTTGGGATTGGATGTCAGCCATCTATTCCCGATTGCCATCACCATTAACGACCTTTCAGAGCTGAGAGCGCAATTGTTTGAACTCTCGAAATCGTTGTTGTTGGCGGCCTAAGCCCAGTCAATTATTCGTAGTCCAATCCTTGGCTAAAGCCTTGGATTGTGGCTACGGGTAGCTGATTGAATCCGCAGTTTGTCGAATGCACTTACTTCCAGGAGCCCATTTGACAAACAGACATTTCATGCGTTCTTTGATGAATGCTGAATCCGACTTTGGTCGGCGTTCCGTCTTTAGGCGGCGAGCACGTTAAACCGTGATCGTGTCGGGTGCGTTAAGCCCGATGTAAATCGCAGTGGATCTACCCACTGCAAATCAAAACCCACTTCGGGCGACCATCGCCCGGCCGGGTGCTGTTCATTCGAAGTGTTTTCTTAAATTTTTAAAGGAGAACTTCAATGAACTTTATTATCGGGATCATTATTTTGGCGATGTTCATCCTCGCCTTGCGGGTGATTTGGGCAACGGCGTTGCAACTGCTTGGTGCGTTGAAAAATGCGGCTCAAATGTTGCGCAGTTATCAAAGCAAGCGCCAAGCACGACATCGGCTACCGGTCATCATGCCACGTAGTCGCGATGACATGGATTGGCTGGCGATATCGGATTCGGTGCGTCAGGAAATTCAGAGTCGTAATCGTGAAACAAATCGCGAGTTGGAGCGATTGGAAATTCAATATCGAGCCAAACAGAAAACAATCAAACTCTACGAGGCGGATATTGAAATCGCCAAACTAGAGCGGGAGCTATTGAAAATCAAACCGATGACTGTTGCGGTCGAAATCAAGCCTAAACCGCGTCGGCGTACAAAAAAAGCGATCGGGCCAGCCATTGTGGACGATAAGTCCGCTAAAACTGCTCAACAAGTATTTCAATTGCGGGAAGCGCTGAAAGGTAACGCCAACGCGTTAACGATTAATCAGCAAGCCCGCCATTGAATACCCGCAACGTGGTTCCGGTTGCCGTATTGATATGGCGAACTGGGATCGCGTGTTGATTCGATTCATCGGCTAATACCCAGCTGCCTTCGGGCAATAGCGATAACAAATCGTTCTGGGTTTCCCGGCGAATTTGTCGAATCTTGTTTAGAAACGGCCAAGCTTGCTCTGGATTATCAACCCGCTTGAGCACGTCGGCTTCTAAAACATCCAATTTTTGGAAAATTTGTTGGCAATGTCGAACGACTTTCAATGGTTCATCGACCGGAATCGCCATCGGTTTTCGCCTTGGATACGGCTCCTCCGTCCGCTTAGGACTGAGGAAATCAAAAATGCGCAAAATATCGTCAAACATGGTTATTTCTCTGCTTTTTAATGAGTTTTAGCCACCATATACCGATTTTTGTGTGAATTCAACCCCGCTGTGCGAGCCTATTTTCGGCTTTGAGCAGCGTTTTTTACCTGCAGGAACACCATCCTGCCGGGTGGTCGTTCCTGCATTTTTAGGAGGACATGACCATGAAAACAATCAACCTATCCAGCAGTGGCACAACCCCTGCCGAAAACAGCGCGGTTCGCTATCTGAATCAGTACCGCTGCCCTTACTGCCAGACCG
This sequence comes from Methylomonas sp. 11b, assembly GCF_000515215.1. Classification (NCBI taxonomy): domain Bacteria; kingdom Pseudomonadati; phylum Pseudomonadota; class Gammaproteobacteria; order Methylococcales; family Methylococcaceae; genus Methylomonas; species Methylomonas sp. 11b. The sequence goes on along the minus strand of NZ_KI911557.1, from coordinate 77,511 downwards.
AATGGGAGGATGTTTGGGATTGCGGCTGTAACGATCGCTGTCCGGACTGCAACAAGGAAATCGAGCCTTATGAAAGCGGATTGATCGCGGGTGACTCGGCGGAAACCGAGTTGCCGTACGATGGACCGTCCTTAGCCAATGCCATGCCGGAAGTCTTAGGAAAACCTGCGCTGGAAATCCAATCCTGAAAACTGCGCGATGAAATTTTTATGCGCACACTTTGTAAAAGCCTGAGTTAGCCAAGTCACTGGATCGGCGCTCAGTGTTATCCACCCACACGGGAATATCCTATTCCCGCTGGGGAATCGTGATGTTTCCGTATTTCATTGAGGACAACATCATGAATCAAATCTTTGAACACACCTTTAGCACGGGTCATTGCATCCACTATCAGCGTTTGCCATCCGGCACCTGTTACCACGCCGATACACCGGAGCCGGTGGTTGAGTTGTTGGAACAGCTTCGCCATAGCCGACGCAAAATTCGGCTGTATTACGGCGATATCCAAACCGGGCAGTCCTGGCACGATGAACACGATGTCATCGGCTGGATCGGCCGCTCTATGGGATCCATCAAAGTCCCATTGCTGATCGAACCCGGCGAGATCGGTGGTCCAGCATTACTGGATCAGTGCATCGTTCGCATTGATAGTCCTCGCCAAGTGCTTTACCAACACGATGATTTTCGGGTTGGCGAGGTGGAATTGGTTAGAGGTGAGCTTAACCGCTTGCCGTGGGAAATCTGGATCGACGGGAGCGTGCATGCCCGGTTCAAAGTAAAAACCGAAGCCCGGCAGTATCAGGACTTCATTGAAGGCAAGCGGTTCGCGTTGATCTGACGCACCGTTTTGATTTTGACACTCGGTTAAGCCGAGTTTTTTCACACTACCCCTGCGGGATGATTCTATCCCGCCAGGGATACATCGGTCGCCAGGGGTCTTATCGGAGAAGACCATGACAGACCCTTATCAATATTACCCCACACCAGAAGCACTGAGTCGTAAAGCTTGGGCGATGTTCAAGAACCAGCAATTCGCTCGGGTATTGGAGCCTTCAGCAGGCGAAGGACATTTGCTACGTCCAGGACCCTACCAGTACGGTAAACGTTTGCCGATCGATTGCATTGAAATCGATATACGCAAGCACGCGGTTCTGCGCGATGAAGGTTATGCGGTGGTGGGGATGGATTTTCTGCAGTTTCAAAGCGGCAGTGTCTATTCTCACATCATCATGAATCCCCCGTTTGCCGAAGGCGCCAAACATGTGTTGAAGGCTTGGGAGATATTGTTTGACGGTGAAATCGTCGCCATTCTCAATGCCGAAACCTTGCGCAATCCGTTTTCGAAAGAACGCCAGCTGTTATTGCGTTTAATTGAGCAGCATGGCGAGGTCGAGTTTCTGCAAGAAATGTTCGCCGGCGAGGAAGCCGAACGCAAAACGCCGGTCGATGTGGCCCTGGTCTGGTTGAAAAAAACTTCGACGTTCGAACAGGACATCCTCGGCAGTATTCTGGACGATTTGCGCCAGGATCGCCGGGAGGCCGACGATGTGGCGGGCGAGTTTCAATTGCCCCATGAGTTGGCCTTGCCGAATGCCTTCATCGATAACGCGGTGTTGATGTTCAATGCCGCGGTCGAAGCCGCGCGACGGGCCGTGGTCAGTGAAGCGCGTGCCAGCCGTTATCGGACCATGCTGGGTAAAACCCTTGGTGAATTGAACGGTGGCGGCATCAGCAGTGAAGACGAGTCGTCTTCGGATGCGGTGAAGCGAACGCTGTTCAAACGCTATCACGATCTGAAGAATCGGGCATGGGCCAGCATTTTACGCTCTACGCAAGTGACTTCACGCTTGTCATCGACGGCGCAGAAACGCTTGGAGTCGGATTTTGAAGCGGTGAAGTCCTTGGAATTTACCGTGCCGAATATCTACGGCTTTTTGCAAGGCATCATCGATCAGCAAGGTGAAATTCAATTGAGCATGGTGTGCGATGTGTTTGATCTGATCACCCGCTATTACAGTGAAAATGCGGTGTTTTACATGGGCTGGAAAAGCAATGACAAACATCGCACCTTGGGCATGCGGATCAAAACCACTCGATTCGTTCTACCAGGGCACAAAGTTGAGTCGTACCACAATAGCCTGAACTGGGAGTCAGAACGTCTGCTAGCGGATTTCGACAAGGTGTTTGCCTTGCTCGATGGTAAGACCGAAGCGGACGTGAGTTTGGTGTCGGTGTTTCGGCAGCATTTTCACGCGCTTCGGGTCGGCAAGCGGATCGGCGGCAGTTATTTTGACGTTCGCTATTATCCGGGCGTTGGCACCATTCACTTTTTTCCGAAGAGCAAAACCTTGATCGACCGGATGAATCGTTGGGTTGGCCGCCAGCGCCGCTGGTTGCCACCGGTGGAAAGCCAAGCCGGACAAGGTTTCTGGCAGCAGTTCGAACAGGCAGAGACCTTAGATCGGGCGTTTCACACCGAAGTGAACAAGCAGTGTCCACGCAGTAGCCGGCATGTCCATTTCGATCCCTTTTGGGCGATCAAGCACGGCGGCGAGTCGGAACGGGAAAAAGGCCATCGTCTGTTAACCCAGGCGATGAGCACGGTACTTGCCAGCCGAGGCATTGATCCCGATGCGGTATTGGAAAACGAACCATCCAGCTTGCTGGAATGGGCCGAGGCTCTACCATCGGATACAGTCCTGGCTTTGGCATCGTAATACGGTGTTATACAGGTCTTTAATTTAACCACTGGCCTAGCCAGTATTACCCGCCTCGGGGAGATGATCCGTTCTCCCCGTCGGGGTTGGACTGTGTCGTGTCCTCGGGGCTTTTTTATTCGAGGAAACCAATTCCCAAACACCTGACGCAAGAGAGGCGTCAACTTAAGTTTTATTAGCGAAGGATGCTTCAGCGGACGGCCAACGTTTGCGGGCATCGCTGACAACGCTTTGCACATTTTTGACAACCCTTCCGGAGAAAGTCCACCCCGGAAGGGGACGGCTTTCTCCACATTTTAAGATTACCGGAGAAAGCCCATGTTATACATTCGAGGAACCAATAATCGTTACCGTATGGCCGATGAACAGGATGTCATCTTGGAGGCCATACAGATCTACAACCGCACGTTCAGTCGAGGCGAAGCCTTGACCAGTCCGGACAAGGCGAAGGACTGTATTAAATTGAAATTGGCGCCGTATGAGCACGAAGTATTTCTGTGTCTGTTCTTGGACAATCAACATCGGGTCATCGCTTGCGATGAATTATTCCGGGGTACGATTGATGGCGCTAGCGTGTATCCGCGCGAAGTGGTCAAAGCCGCGCTGCACTATAATTCCTCGGCTCTGATCATGGCGCATAACCACCCGTCGGGCATTAGTGATCCCAGTCAGGCCGATCGCGTGATTACAGCAAAACTTAAAGAAGCCTTGGCCTTGATTGACGTTCGCGTACTTGATCACTTCATCGTCGGCGAAACCGTGTATTCATTCGCTGAACATGGATTGTTGTGAGCTTGCTCTTAGGCAATCAAGGCTGATCTACACGACACAGAACGTGGATCTCTACCCAATAGGCTATCTAAAAATCTGATAACAGCGCCCCGTCCTTGAGACGGTGGCGCATTGCTCCATCATGAGACAATATTTGTGAAATGTTTCACAAATATCACTAACAACTTGCGTTTTATCCCGTTTTTCCCCGTCGTCCAGCCAACGCCCCGCAAAGTCTTGCGAGGAAGGTACCCCAAAACAGACCACTTTCCGTGTGAGATTTTTCCAATTGATCCCCCTAGCATATCGCCTAAAGCAAACACTTAACGTAGAGATAACGCTAATGTCGACACTGGAAGAGGATTTATCCCAACTCAATTTTGAATATCTGATGCTGGCCCGCGAGGCTGTCCGCAGCAATGCGCTGGAAGCCGCTTGGCGTTTTGGTTTGAATCAGAAACAACTCAGTATCATGGAAACACTGACACTGGAAAAGATTCGGGAATTGGCGAGTAACAGTCGGGCAATGATTCGCTTATTACCCCTAAAGACGCCACAACATATAGCGCCGTCCTTACATAGCGCATTGTTATTGCCCACTCATAACAACGGGGAGGATGCCTAAATGTACCGGTTACCCAGCGAAACTGCGTTGCCTGAATTTTTGGAAACCCTTTCCATGGCCAACAAACTCATTCTATTAGGCGCTAGGCCGCCAGTTGTTCAGCATCTGTGTGGCATTGGTCGCAAAGTGGCGATCCGCCTTTACAAGGAAGTCCATCACTGCCCCTCTAAGTCTGGCATGTTGCCTTACGATTCGTATTGGATTGCACGATCATCGATGAATGCACTACATGCTTCGATTTTCCTGGGTATGTATTCCGACTTCTCTCAACTCGTAACGCAGAAACCTGTCCACGCCACCCGATTCATGACGGCCTATGGATTGTACGGTGAGACTGTTGGGCGTGTTTTTAATGACAATAGATTAGACGTCAGCAGTGATCAAGGTAATTTCTTAGGCATCAACCGTGCCTGGCATCTTATTCAGCAGGTTAATAGCCGTGAAAGTCGACTTGTGCTGTGTGGAATCTGTCAATCCCGCCATATCGTGCTGAATACATTGCCGAAATTTTATCAACGCTGCCCAATATGTGAGGTTTGGGCTGAAAAAAACATACGCCGCCACAAGGCGTCTTGTCTTGGCTGGGAACGCACCTTAGCCTCAGATTCACGGTTATCGACATCTTAACCACCGACAAGGAGACTGTTATGTATGTCGTAATCAAACACCTCACCAAACTGAAAACACCCCAAGCCTGCCATGGCAAGCAGTTGGTGCAAAGGGCGCGAGAATGTTTTTTACGCAACGAATGCCTGACGCTGGATTTTGAAGCGGTCGAATCCATCGCCACAGGATTTTTTCAGGAAGCTATCTTCACACTACTAAACGAATTCGGGGCTGACTTCCTAAAAAGCAATTTGCGGGTGGTCAATATGACTCCTGCTGTTGAAGCCATCATGCAAGATGATTTGACCCATGTGGATGAATTTATTGAGCGATTGATGAGCCGGCAACAGGACGTGGTTGATCAAGAACTCTACGATCTGAATTTGGCTTGGCTGGTAAAGGTGCGTGCACTCGCCCGAGAGAATGCCCTACAAGCGCTGTTGATCATGGGGGTTACCGATGAAAAGTTGAGATTGGCAATGGCGAATTTGTCCATGGACGAGATGCAGTACCTAGCTCGATCAGGTTGTTTATGCTTTGCACCACGCTTTACTTCCCAATTTATTCAGGGATTTGGACAGCGCCGCTATGATCGAGTGGATTTGATCCTGGCTCTCACTGCAGGGTAAAGGGGACGTGATGTTAGTTAACTATAAGCAACATACACTGGCCCTTGAACTCATCAAGCGCAAAGCCCGTATTTCCACGATTCATGGAGAAACAACCCTTTCAATCAAATGGCTGCGAAAAGCTTATCGTGAATATCATGGGATTTCTGCGCGATCCGGTGATAACAAGCAATCGATCCACGCGCTCACGCGAACTAACAAGCAATACAAGGAGGCGACAGCCTTTGCAGTTTGTTATAGGCATGCTGAGTTAGTTGTTGAACAGGTGGAAATTTACAAAGTCATCAATGCTTTTGATGCGTTCAAAAAAATACACCCGATCAGCCAACTAGGTTTTTCCGAAACCGGTGTGATTGTTGAAGAGCTTAAAGCCAATACGATTGAGCTGACGCGATGTCCTGTTTGTAATTGCTGGAATTTGTTGCGCGCGCGCATGAATCATATTGAGCGGTGTGGCGTCTGTAAACAGCTTATAAAAGCTTAATTGACTCGCCATAAGCATATTGCATGCACACTTTAAGCTACCGGCCCATGGCAAGTATATTTCAAAAGCAATTCTGTATTTGCCATCGTTCAGTTATTTCAAACCGATATGAACGCAATCTGATGCTAGGGTTGTGGACAGCGTACGACCTGATTTTCATGGTTGTCGGCATACACATTCGCATAATCGAAAATACTAACCCAGGGATAAACATGAATACTTTAGACCTGCATAAAGCTGCCGATTTTCTTAAGATTCATCCAGTTACATTGCAGCAAAAAGCCAAGTCTGGAGAAATACCAGGCGCTAAGATTGGTAAATGCTGGGTGTTCATTGATTTGGATTTGATCGAATACATTCGTTCGAAATATACTGGACAAGGCAAGCAGGATGTAGGTCAAGGAGAAACAAGACCATGCTCTTTAAAAGAAAAGGATCAAAATATTGGCATTACAAGTTTACGATTAACGGAAAAACAATATTCAGATCTACTGGAACCGAAGACAAAACTAAAGCTCAAGAAATAGCTGACAAAACGAAGGCCAAAGCTCACGATATTATCAAAATGGGTGAAAAGCCCCGTTATATCTGGCAAAGTGCAGTAACTCGCTGGATTTCGGAATCAGAGAAAAAATCGATAGACACTGACAAGTATCACCTAAAATGGTTAAGAACTTTTCTCGATGATGTATATATCGATGAAATTAACGAGACGTTAATTGAAAAAATCATTGCTGAAAAGCTTAAGGTTGCCGGAAAAACTCGTGTGAATCGCACTACCGAGTTAATACGATCCATCCTGAATAAATCTATGAAGGAATGGAAGTGGATCGATAGCGTTCCACACATCCGGCGGTTTAAAGAAAATAATCAAAGGCTGAGATGGCTAACACCCGAGGAAGCCAGAAGGTTGCTAGATGAGTTACCAGAGCACACAAGGGCAATGGCAATCTTCACGTTGGCAACAGGTTTGCGAGAATCTAATGTCACCCAGTTGGAGTGGTCACAGATCGACATGCAAAAAAAAATAGCATGGATTTATGCTGATCAGTCAAAAAATGGGAAGGTCATTCGGGTGCCACTGAATCAGGATGCAATTGATATTTTGGCGCTCCAGATTGGAAATCATCCAGTGCGAGTATTTACTTACCGAGGCTGTCCAGTGTTAAAGGTAGGAACAAAATTCTGGCGTGAAGCATTAAAACGCGCTCAAATTGAGAATTTTACTTGGCATGGATTGAGACATACTTGGGCAAGTTGGCACGTTCAAAATGGGACACCACTGAACGTTTTGCAAGAACTGGGAGGTTGGAGTAGCTACGACATGGTGCTTAGATATGCACATCTAGCACCCGATCATCTTAACGACTACGCTAACAATGTTTCATCAATCGTTGCAAAATCGGTAGCACCCAAAAATGTAACAGTGATGAAAAAACGCTAAATTATTGATTTAAATGGTGGCGACACCGGGAATTGAACCTGGAACCTCGGGGTTATGAATCCCGCGCTCTAACCGGATTGAGCTATATCGCCACTGGGAACAGCTTTGAAAAGACGCGCATTATAGGACGCGTCTTTTCAATTGTCAAACATTGAAACGAAAGTGCATCACGTCACCATCCTGGACTTTGTACTCCTTGCCTTCCAACCGCCATTTACCGGCGTCTTTGGCTCCTTGTTCGCCGTTGTAAGCTATAAAATCCGCATAAGACACCACTTCGGCGCGGATGAACCCCTTTTCGAAATCGGAGTGAATCACGCCCGCGGCTTGCGGCGCGGTGGCGTTGACAGGAATGGTCCACGCTCTGACTTCTTTGACGCCTGCGGTGAAATAAGTCGAGAGATTCAATAGTTCGTAGCCGGCACGTACCACCCTATTCAAGCCAGGCTCTTCCAAGCCCAAGTCTTCGAGGAATTCTTTCTTTTCGTCTTCATCAAGTTGCACGATTTCGGCTTCTATGGCCGCGCAGACAGCGACAACCTTGGAGCCTTCCTTTTCGGCAAAGGCTTTGACTTTGTCCAGCATCGGGTTGTTCTCAAAACCGTCGTCTTGAACGTTGGCAACATATAGCGTGGGCTTGATCGTGATCAGGCACAGGTCCTTGATCAGTTTGGCTTCATCTTCGCTTAGACCCAAAGTACGCACGGCTTCACCGGCATTGAGATGTTCCAGCACCCGTTCGAGAACTTCCTTTCTGGCCAGCTCATCCTTGTTGCCGGACTTTGAAGCCTTTGCGGCTTTTTGCAGCGCTCTTTCGACGGAAGACATGTCGGCCAGCGCCAATTCAGTATTGATGACTTCAATATCGTTGATCGGATCGACTTTGCCGGCAACGTGAATCACGTTGTCGTCATCAAAACAGCGCACCACATGCACAACGGCATCGGTTTCGCGAATATTACCGAGAAATTGGTTGCCCAAGCCTTCGCCTTTCGACGCGCCGGCCACTAATCCGGCGATGTCGACGAACTCAATGGTGGTCGGTAATACGCGTTCAGGATTGACGATGGCCGCCAGTTTATCCATGCGCGGATCCGGTACCGGCACCACACCCACGTTTGGGTCTATGGTGCAAAAAGGATAGTTTTCAGCCGCAATGGTGGCTTTGGTCAGCGCGTTGAACAGAGTTGATTTACCGACGTTGGGCAGCCCAACGATTCCGCAATGTAGTGCCATGAATTTTATACAGAAGGATTAATTTAACAGGAGCCGGATAAACCGGAAGAGTGCGGGCGCGATTATACAGAGAATTTACGGATATGACCGCGCCGACACGAGGAGTAGCGCATCGTTTAAAGACGATGCGCTATCGGATTGTTACTTGACTTGCAAAACACCACCTTGACCGCTACCGCCACCGCCCTGTACTTCCTGCGCTTTATAGTTTCTGAGCGATTGGACCATATTGTTATAGGCATCAAAAAAGGCTGCCGCGGTAGCTATGCCTTCCGGGGTTCTGCTGTACATGCCTATGCTACCCCCGGCCGCGCCGGCAAAAAGTCCGCCCCAACCGCCAAACGCGCCGCCGCCCGAGGTACTCATATTGTTCGCGGTGGCACTACCTTGGGAAATGGCAATTTGTACGGTTGAACGAATATCGGTCAGTGTCAGTGCCACATCGGTAGTTCTCGTTTCCACGGCATGCGAAACCGCGCCGGCAATGGCGCCTAGACCGCCCAAACCGGCAGCACCTAATCCGGCACCGATTAATCCGGCCCCGATGGAGCCCCCTTGTCCGCCTGTCGATTCGTTAGCGACGATAATCTGCGGGTCAAGTAAATAGTCTGCGGCAACACGTTGGCCTTTGTGTTGTTTTGAACCTGACCGATATTCTCCGGAGTTTCTTTGTTGGTCGGTGATTCTATCCAGCATGGCGCTGGTGCTCATATTGCCAATACCGGTGATAATAAAACAATTGGATTGCTGTACTGCCAAGCGGATTAACGGATCAACTGTGGTTACACCTGATGCTCCCGAAAAACGGCCATCGCTGACCGCTAAGGTACCCAATGGGCTGGCGCAACGCTCCAAAGACTTATTGGCGTTGACGCTGGTCGCTCCGCCGGCAGAGCCAGAGACTAAATTTGAACTACCACCTGTCTGCAAGCCAGGCTGTTGCGCGCAGCCGGCAAAAGCAAAAACAGAGACCAGTAATGATAAATCTCGAATTGATTTAACGCTCATCCAAAAAACTCCAAAAAATTGCCGTTCAGTTAATGACGCCTAGCAAACTAAAAAATTCGAGCGATAATAGACCAAAACTTATGAAAAGAAAAAGGAAATACTCATGCATTCAAAAAAGCCTTTTTTGTCAACGCTATTTGTATTATTCGTAGCGTTTGGCCTTGTCGCGTGTACACATCAAGAGAAACAAGTTAAGTCAGACACCATCAGAATTTGCGACGAGAATGGCTGTGCGGATCGCCCGAAAGACTATGCCTCTTTTCAGCCGGAACCGGCGATGTCCGCTGAAGACGCTGCAAAAATCAAAGCACTTGAAGAGCTGGCCGCAAACGACCCGCGCGCCGCTTACGATTTGGCCCTGCGTTTCTTTAGAGCTGACGGTGTTCGCCAAGATACTTATAAGTCGATCAAATGGATGCGTGAATCCGCCGAGAAAGGCAACTTCGACGCGCAAAAAGCTTTGGGTAGGGTTTATCTGACGGGTCTCGGTGAAATGGGCTCCGATCCGGGCGAGGCTGAAAAATGGTTGTCCATTACCGCCAACAAAGGCGACAAAGAAGCAAGCAGTTTACTTAAAGAGGCAGTAAAAGCCCGCCAATCGGAGCAAGCCGATTACCAATGGCGGAGACGATGGCAACAGGTTTTTTACAACAACTGGTATTCCGGCTATCGCTACAATTGGTACTGGGGAACCGGGAGGTGGTATTTGTATTAATCTGAACAAACTCCGGTATTTGCTTAATTAAAAACCAAGTACCAGAATCGCAACGATCCCCCGTTTTACGCAAAGTGTAAAAATTCACAATTTTAGCTACGGAATCAGATTACGAATAACCTAAAAATGTTTTTAACCCTGATCTGAGCAGGCTTCGCCGAATACTATTGTTTTATCTCGGCCGCTGGCTTTAGCTTGATACAAGGCGGCATCGGCGTAATTAATCATTTGGTCAATGTCCGGCGTTTGTTCGGATTGAACCAAGTCGCCATTCAGGCAATACAAACCAATACTCAGGGTCAAATTAACCATCTCTTTATCGATAGACCATTCCAGAGCTTTAATTTCCTGACGAATACGTTCCGCGAATGTTTTACCGCTATCGCAACGGGTGTTGGTAAAAATCGCGACAAACTCCTCACCACCAAAACGCACCAGAATATCGGTATTGCGGACTTGTCGCTTTAACGCGTTAGCCACGCCGGTTAATACTTGATCGCCAAACAAATGGCCGAAGCGATCATTAATCACTTTGAAATGATCAATGTCCATCACCAGCAGACAAAAACTAGTTTTGTAGCGCTTATGATGAGCGATAACGACTTCGACTTGGTCGTAAAAATACCGCCGATTATGCAGGCCTGTTAATTGGTCATGCATGGACATACTGGCAAAATGATCTTTAAGTTGATTGGTTTCGGCGACCAAGCTCTCCAACTCGGCCGTCCTCAACGCAATTTGCTGTTCCATTTGCTGAACCAGGCGCCGAGTGGTGATCAACTGACCAAGCATGTTTTTATAGACTTCCAATAAACGAATATGCCAATCGCTGAAGTAATTTGCTTGCGGATGCGATACGTTTAAAACGCCAATCAGAGTGCGGTTGAAGGTAAAAACCGGCACGCTGATAATTGAGCCGGGCGATTGGTTCACGTTTCCAGTTTTTTCAAATCGCTTATCTTCATGACAATTTTGACAATGTTGCAAAACACCGGTCGCAGCGGCCGCACCGATCAAGCCTTCCCCGACTTTAAAGCGCAAAGGCCTATCAACATTTGGTTCAGTATTGCCCAACTCACGAACACTAATACCGGCGACATTGCTTAATAAGCCTTCACTATCCACGATAAAAAAAGAGCAGCGTTCCATGTCTTGATATTGGATAAGGCTTGCCAAAGCCTGTCTGATTAGGGCTTTTTCATCATCGACTTGATAGTCGATTTCGGACAGTTGTTTAACTGCGGACAGCGCATTGACGAGGTCGATCAGCAAATCTTGCATGCCGAAGCCCGCTAGTTTGGCATCTTGACTGTCTGCGCTGTGCTGATTCATCAATTCCCCATGATGGCTGCAAGTTTTTGCATAGCCGGCTGATTTTCGCCCAGTTGTTCGGCTAGCTCGCGTATATTTTCCAACGGTAACTTAATTTTCCGACATTCCGGCTCAAACTCTTGCAGATTAATCGATTCACCGGCAATCACGGCTGCACTTAATCGCTCACAAACCCTCAATAAAGTCAGCAAGGGCAGTTCTATACCGTCAAAATCCTTATTTTCATAATTTTGCAATAGAATCTGATACAAAGCCGGCAAATGCCATTTATGCAATAAAAAATGACCGATTTGATAATGGCTCTGCCCCATTTGTCGAGAAATTCCCTCACTCACCGGCAAGCGAGTTCTTTTGCTCTCGACAAAAACCTCATACAGCTCTTCGGGCTGCAAATAGCCGAGCACCAATACGCCGATATTGAGCAGCAATCCGCCGGAATAAATAGTCGATGGCGTAAACTCGCGCAATTGTGGAATTTCGGCTGCCAATTTTTGCGCGGATACCGCCGTTGTTAATGAGCGTATCCAAAAATACTCGGCGTCGAATCCTTGGCATTTACGCGTATCAAATTGAACATTAAAAATAATTGCCATTGCCAGGGCTTTTACTAAATCCAGGCCCAGGACCTGAAAAATGGCGGTACGAATGTCTGAGACATTACGGCCTCGGGCAAAGTAGGCCGAATTCGCTAATCCAAGCAATCTGGCGACCAAACCAGGCGATAAAGATAAGGCATCCGCCAGCTTTTCTATGGGTATGTCCGGCGTGTTAATGGCACCCAGAATTCGCAGACTCGCCTCGGGCAAAACCGGCAAGTTTTTCAGCGAACTCATCTGCAATTCAATTGTTTGCTTTACACCGGCATTCATCAACCATGACCATGACCTGAAATAATTAAACAAACCGAGAGTTTGCGGTAATCGTTGTTACTCATTGCATCTTTGGGAATTATCATCGATTGACGCCTCCCTTTATCATGCACCCAATGCAGCGCGATTAGTAATCCGGTTACCACAGTTGATGCTTGAATCTCGATAGACTGGTAATGGTCGCCACTTCCCAGCAGCGACCATCCATGCTGAGGAGTATAGCGCAGATATGCGCCGCCAATTTTGCCGGATGCCATATTGCTTCGCCAACTCAAAAATACCGCCATCGTTAGCAAGCATTGGTAAGGCATCGGCAGCGCGTTTAGCCAACATGCCGCCAGCGTCACCGCGTGGATGGCGCTAACGATGAATGTCAGCGCCCGTGAGCGCCCCACTGTAAAATTCATGCTCTGTTCAAGATTTTTCGACACAATCGCCGCACCTTTTTCGAGCTAAGGTAAACTACCCTGCTAAATTATGTTCACGTATTCCTACAAACCTTACCGCCATGCTTGAAGACCGGACAGTTCACACAAACGCTTTTAGCGAACCCAATGCACTTGCTTTATCCAGAAAAGTATTCGCATCCACCGGCCTGAGCCTCATAGAAGTTAGCGGTCAGGATGCCGCAAAACTCTTACAAGGCCAGCTAACATGCAACATTAACGATTTATCGGCAGCGCAAGCCAGTATAGCTGGATTCTGCAACGCCAAAGGCCGGGTCATCAGTACGCTATTGGTGGTTAAATCGCTGGAATCTTTTTACCTGATACTACCTGCGGACTTACTCGACACCGTGTTAAAAAAATTGCGGATGTACGTGCTGCGAGCCGATGCAAAATTGCATGATCAAACCGGAAACATGCATATCCTGGGCATATCGGGTCTTTCGCCTGAATTTGACGTTCCGACAGACAATTTCGCAATCGGGCAAATACCGTTAACGACCATTAAGTTGCCCGGCGCGCCGCGCCATCTGCTATTGGGTACGTCTGATCAGATCGATGAATTTACCGGATTACTGTTTAGCCGATACGCTTTCGAATCCGGCTGCCTGGACGAGTGGCGCTATCAGGACATCTCCACTGCCCTGCCCTGGTTTGATATTAGCCAATCCGAACAACATATTCCGCAGATGTTGGGTATTGACCAGCTTGGCGGCATCAGTTTCAGTAAAGGCTGTTACACAGGCCAGGAAATCGTGGCCCGCAGTCACTATTTGGGCAAAGTCAAACGCGCCTTGTTTATTGCCGAATGCCGTCAATCAGCAAGCGACGTCATTAACGGCTGTAAGGTGTTGGACGGCATTTCTCAGCAAAATATGGGGTGCGTACTGACGAACGCGGTCTGGACCGGAATAAACCGTGCGCTGTTGGTCCTGCAAATAGTTGATGGACTGCCAAAAAACCTTATACTTGATGACGACTATCGTACGCCTATCGCGATAATTTCGGATCAATAGCGGAAATTCAATCCATGCAATTCAAATCTGTTCAAGACTTTTTAGTCCATGTGCAAGCGGAACTAGACGCCAACCGATTAATCCTGCCTACCTTGCCGGATGTCGCCATCAAAGTCCGCGACGCTGTCAGTAAAGGTGATGCCACCGCGCAAAGCCTGGCCGAGATCATCGCAACCGACGCCGCTATTTCCGCCCGTTTGATACAAGTGGCCAACAGCCCCTTGTATCGCGGCACCATGGAAATCAAGAATATTCAAATGGCCGTAACCCGGCTCGGCAACAACACCATTCGCACGCTGATTACCAGCTTGATCATGCAGCAAATGTTCACGCCTACCACGGCGCTACTGGAAGGCTATTTCCGCAGCACCTGGGAGCAAGGCGTCAATGTCTCGGCGATCAGCCGGGCTTTGGCTGCTTTCGTGCCTCATTTAAACGCCGATGAAGCCATGCTGGCCGGGCTGATCCATCAAATCGGTAAATTACCAATATTGACACTGGTCGAGAAAATTCCAGAGTTTAGAGACAGCCCGTCCCGATTAGACAAGCTGCTGGAGAAAGCCCACCCGCATGTCGGCAAACTGATCATGAACACCTGGAATTTCCCGGAAGAACTTAAATTGGTGCCTTCCGAATATGTAGATTTTCAGCGCGACTCAGGCTCTAAAGCCGATTATGTCGACTTGGTGCAAGTCGCTTTTCTGCAAAGCATCGCCGGCACCGATCACCCCGCCTGCCGCGTCGATTGGAACACCGTACCGGCCTTTGTTAAATTGGGCATCCAGCCCGATACCGAAATTTTGGAAATTGAAGGAGTCTCGGAAGAGATCGAGCTTGCCCATTCAATGTTCCTTTGAGACATAACAACACATGATAGACGCCCACGACGCCGCCCGGTTTCGCCGTTTAGGCACACTAACCATCTTTGCTGTGTATTTCGTGATTCTGGTTGGAGGCATTGTCCGCGCCTCTGGTGCCGGCATGGGCTGTCCGGACTGGCCGACCTGCTTCGGACAATGGGTGCCACCGACTCACGAGTCGCAATTGCCGGCCAATTACCATGAAATTTATGCGGCGCGCGGTTACGAAAGCACCGCCTTCAATCCGGTAAAAACCTGGACCGAATACACGAATCGTCTGGTCGGCGTGACTATCGGTTTTCTGATTTTTCTGACGGCCTGGACCTCCAGGGTTTATCTGAAAGCCGATAAAGCAATTTTTTATTTAGCGTTATCAGTTTTTTTACTGGTTGGGTTTCAAGGTTGGCTGGGTTCGGCCGTGGTGGCAAGCAACCTGAAGCCATTAATGATAACCCTGCACATGCTGCTGGCCCTGTTTATCGTCGCGCTACTCATATACGCTATCGCCAGATCGCAAAAACCGCTGCTGCAAGCCATAGACAGCCATTGGCTGACACCGCGTTTTGCTTTGGTTTTAAAAATTGCCATGGCCATGACCTTACTGCAAGTGGCAATGGGAACCCAAGTCAGGGAAGCGGTCGATTACATCGCTCATGAGCACAGCTACATCGACAGGCAGTATTGGCGCGATAGTTTTCCGATCATTTTTTATATTCACCGGTCTTTTTCATCGCTGATTTTGTTCACCAACCTCTGGCTGGCCTGGAAAATTTATCAGCAAGCCGACAAACATAGCCTGCTGTTGCGCACCGCCTATGTGTTAATGGGATTGATCGTTACCGCCATTTTGGCCGGCGTCAGCCTCGACAGACTGGGTTTTCCAGCCGTTGCTCAACCAGTACATCTATTGATGGCTAATCTGATTTTTAGCGCGCAATTTTTCATCTTTATTTGCTTAAATTACTCTTCCAGAAAAGCAAGCTAGACAAGCCAGGATTTTACGGTAATTATCAATAAGTTAAGCAATATCGAGCCAAGTTGCGATACAATGCCGGGCATAGCTAGCCCATGGCCGGCAACTCTCTTTTTTTCTACAGGTATTATTAATGTCCGACACCCCCTCCTCCGCCACGCCTTCCTTTAAAGATTTATCGCTTTCAGACCCTATTCTCAAAGCCCTGGAAAGTGTCGGTTACGAAACCCCGTCCCCTATTCAAGCACAGATTATTCCGTTCGTGATGGCTGGCCGCGATGTGTTGGGCCAAGCACAAACCGGCACAGGCAAAACTGCCGCATTCGCCTTGCCGATTTTGTCGCGCATTAACCTCAATCAAAAAGACCCGCAAGCTTTGGTGCTAGCCCCGACCCGCGAGTTAGCGATACAGGTTGCCGAGGCGTTTCAAAGTTATGCCGCACATATCAAAGGCTTTCACGTATTACCGATCTACGGCGGCCAGGATTACACCAGCCAGTTGCGCCAATTGAGTCGCGGCGCGCATGTCGTGGTCGGTACACCGGGACGGGTCATGGACCACATGCGTCGCGGCACGCTGAAACTAGACCAACTGACTACTTTGGTATTGGACGAAGCCGACGAAATGTTGCGGATGGGTTTCATCGACGATGTCGAGTGGATTCTGGAACAAACCCCGTCCACGCGCCAAACTGCACTGTTCTCGGCAACCATGCCGACTGAAATTCGCAAAATTGCGCAGAAATACCTGAACAACCCCGAACAAGTGACCATCAAGGTCAAAACCGCCACCGCCGCCAATATTCGCCAACGCTATTGGTTTGTCAGTGGCGTGCACAAAATGGATGCCCTGACCCGGATTCTGGAAGCGGAAAACTTCGACGGCATGATTATCTTCGTCAGAACCAAAACCGCCACCATCGAAGTAGCCGAAAAACTGGAAGCGCGCGGTTTTTCCGCCTCGGCCATCAACGGCGACATGTCGCAAGCCCTGCGCGAACGCGCTATCGACAACCTAAAAAGCGGCAAACTGGATATTCTGATCGCCACGGACGTCGCCGCTCGCGGCCTTGACGTTGATCGTATTACCCACGTCGTCAATTACGACATTCCTTACGACACCGAATCTTATATACATCGTATCGGCCGTACCGGTCGCGCCGGCCGCACCGGCGATGCGATTTTGTTCGTCTCGCCACGGGAAAAACGTCTGTTGGCCAACATTGAGCAAGCCACCAAACAAAAAGTCGAAGAAATGCAACTGCCTTCCACCGACTTTATTAACAACGCGCGCATCAACCGTTTCAAACAGCGGATTACCGACACCCTGGCCGGCGAAGAACTCAGCTTTTATAACCAATTAATCAACCAATATCAGGTCGAGCACAACGTACCGGCGCTCGACGTTGCGGCAGCCTTGGCAAAATTGTTACAAGGCGATACGCCTTTGTTGATGAAAGAACCGAGCAAGAAGCCACGCAAAGACGCGGAAGAAAAAGGCCGTCCGGATCGTGGTGACCGTGGCCCGAGGCGCGAAAAAGGCCGGGCCGGCGCTGTGGACATGGAAACTTTCCGCATCGAAGTGGGCCATGCCGACGGGGTGAAACCCGGCAATATAGTCGGCGCCATCGCCAACGAAACCGGTATAGACGGCGATCACATCGCCCGCATCAAAATCGAGGAACACTACAGCACCGTAGAGTTGCCTGCCGGCATGCCCAAAGACTTGTTCCAGGCGTTGAAAAAAGTCCGGGTAGTCGGTAAACCTTTGGATATTTCCAAATTCGACCCGGCTTTGGTAAAAAAAGACAAAAGCAAAAAACGAGTCGGTTCACCGTCAAGACGCGGCAAAAACAAAGACCAGGCCGAATAACTGATTTGTAATCAGCCGGTCGCGGGTTCGAGTCCCATCGCCAGCTCCATATATATCAAAGGCTTAGGTGTTTTTCACCTAGGCCTTTTTTATTTTGAGTCACCATAGAGTCACCACGCGAAATAGAAACAGGTGGTAATTGATAGGTGTGCCATCGGTCAGAAACTCAATTTGAATAATCAAGGAAGTGCGCAATGCCGACATTCAAACAAGCTGCTATTACAGTTTTTTTCTGCTGCTCATTTCTTGCTAATTTGGCGCATGGTGGCGTGGTCTACAACATTACGGACCTAGGAACACTACCAGGTAGGTGCTGTGATTTGGCCAGCTATGGTCTCGCCGTGAATGATTCTGGGCAAGTAACAGGCTTAGCAACCACCGCCACCTCTACAGGTCAATTTGGATTTGTTGATCCGCAACCGCTTGCTTTTGTCTCGAACTCCAGCGGATCAATGACAGGACTTGGTTTTTTGGCCCAACCCTATAGCTACGGTCACGACATCAATAACCTAGGACAAGTGACGGGTTATTCGGTTGGGTTCGGCGGTGGACCTCGTGCTTTTATAGCTGAGAAAGATCAGTCAATGATTGATTTAGGTGTGCTGCCAGGGGGAAGTAGTAGCGTTGGAAACAGCATAAATGATGCCGGACAGATTACTGGCTGGGCTGATGTGGCTGATGGCTCACGTCATGCATTCATCTCTGATGCTCCAGGGCAAATGATGGATATAGGGCTGTTGGCTGGGTATGATAATTCGGAAGCGAAAGCGATTAATGCGTCTGGACAAATAACTGGATCAGCTTTCAACTGGGTTGGAACGTCACATGCTTTTGTTTCTGAATCGAATGGTTCATTGGTCGATTTAGGCACGCTTGGTGGAGACAGTAGCGCTGCCTTTGGTATAAACGACCTTGGCTTGGTTGTCGGTAGCTCAGCAAAGTCCGATGGCGAAACTCACGCTTTTGTAACCGACGATAGCAAGAAAATGATTGATCTAGGTGTTTTATTCAATGGGTCATTCAGTGTGGGTTACGGTATCAATAACATTGGTCAAATCGTAGGTGTTGCAGATGACGCTAATGGAAAAAACCGTGCCTTCATATTCGACAATGGGGTGATGAAAGATTTAAATACCCTGTTGATGGCAAATTTCCTCGGGTGGGATCTGCTAGATGCTAGAGGGATTAACTCTATTGGTCAAATTGCAGGTACAGGCGTTTACAACGGAAAGACTCGTGCATATTTGCTCACTCCTACCTTAGACCCAGAACAAACCATCCCCGAGCCAAACATCCTTTTGCTATTTCTAACTGGTTTTTGTTTGCTGGCGTTCAATCGGGCTCGAAGGGTAGGTCAATGACTAGCTTATGTGACCGTTCCTAATCCGCGTCCGGCGAGAACCCTATAATCGTCCCAAACTGCCAATACTCCTCTTCCGCAGACGCCGGAAAAATCCCCGCCGTTGCCGGTTATCCCCCAACCCTCAATGGGGGATTGCCGGAAAGCGCCACCGATCCAGCCAAGCCGAGCCGATATACTTCATTTGCGTTTGTGGTGGCGATCACAGCGCAATCTTGCTAGTTCATGAAGCAGGGATGCTGCCGGCGGTCTGGGTGAGACTGCCGGCTTTTTTGTGGCTGATGAATTTTTGATGGTACAATTTTTTCAAGTTGGCAACTGGCTAAACCGGAAGGATTAGTTCCCCGGTCGTTGGAAGTAGTTGCAAGAAAAGGCTGCGATTCGTCGTGGCCTTTGCTTTTTGTGGCCGATTGTATCGATTGGGCTTTTGGGCTATATTCAAACCGTCGGCAATCCCAGCTTTGGTAGCTGGGGTAGTTGTCGACGCAGAAGCGGCTATGGAGCTATCCAAACCGCTTCTGTATTTTCTGCCTCATCAAATACAATTGAAACCCCTTTATTATCAATATCATCCAGATTTGGATCATCTCTTAATCCTGGGACAATCTTCCCTGGTTGCCTCCTAAATGTTATTTGACAACCGCAAGCTTTGGCGGGGCCCGCTTAGCCACAGTCTCGCCGTTCGGTCCCGCTTCCAGGTAATACCTCGCCAATGGTCGCCCCGTCGCCTCGATACAGATGTCGTCCAGTATTTTGTCAGCCGATTCCCGCAGCGCTTTGTTGTTCATCATTTCCCGAATAATGACCGCAGTCGAGCACTCGTGAAGGATGCACCCGTCACTTATAGAATCACCAACATTGGCGCCATCTTCAACATGATGCACAACCAAGTGCATAAGGCCTTTCACACCATCCTCGGCTAAGGCTTTTTCTACATGAACATGGCTTGTCGATAGAATCGCCGCGTAGTCATGCGCCGTTGCGGTTCCATATCGGTCAAACAGCTCCATTAAGCCAAAAATAACATCCTGAATGCCTTTCGCCGGGTATTCGGCCAGTAGTTCTTTACGGCACTCAATCCGCTCCGTAAGAACACCTTTCATGTGCTCAAAGAACGGATTGCCGGTATTAACTCGTATCTCACGCGAAAATCGATTAATGTCATGATGTATCGCGGCCTTGACTTTGCTTATTCTTCGGTAAACACGCTTGAATTTGAATAGCTCGTTTGCCAATCGTCTTTGTTCTAGCCTGGCTAAATCAGGCGTGTACTTGGCAAAATCTTCCGGATCCCAGCCAGCAAGCCTAAGCGTTTCAATTGAGCACCAATCGCACGTTAACGGGCAGTCTTTGCCGAAATCAGAAATGTATTGTGCATACTCAGTTTCCGACATAACTGTTGCTGGCTTGCCGCACTCGCAGATAGATTTATGCGTCACTGCACACCCACACCAGGAAAGGCGACATTAAACTGTCTGGCTTTGGCAGCGGCTTTTTCCAGGACATAATCAGTAAAGCTCTTACCGTTGTAGTCGCTTTGCATATTGTGAAAGTAACGCGCGGCATTCTTAAAAGCCTCGAAACCTTCCTCTGGATCACGAATCCCTTCCCTCGCCATAAAAGAGGTTAACGCCGCCAGACCATTGATGAACAGGTAACGATCAGAGGGCAGGGCAGACGCCTTGGCCCGAATATCGATACCCACTAGTGGTACGTTCCATTCCAGCGCCAGTAAAGACTCCCAGACCGGATGCAACGGCCAACGCGATTTTGAACTGTCGGATGGATTCGGGATGGTCAATTGCAACCAAGAACCTAACGAATACCGCCATAGCGCGCTGATTTTGGCTAACAAGGTTTCGACCGTACCGGCACCCATTTCCACCAACACCGAGCGCTTGAACTGAAATTCCAAACGCCAGACCGTGGCCTCACCATCCCAACCTTTATCGGCCCATAGTTTTCGCAGGTAGTCTTTCTTAGACTCTTCAAGCTCCTTGGTCTTGTCATACAACCGAGCCGACAAATCGCCGCCCAGGCCGAAGGAATAGCCGGTAAAGTTTCGGCTAATGGTATGCGTCGAAATCCGCTTGGCCCGGCTTACCCATGCCTCTATCGGGATCTCGGCGAAAGGATAAGCGCAGACGAAATCGACGAACACATCCGCCCGGCTGACATTTGCTTGAATCTGTATCTCATCGAAGCAACCGAATTGCTCGATAATCACATCCAGCTCGGCCACCGCATCCAAAACACCGCGATGAACCAGCCAGTCGCTTTTGATCTGCACATAAGCCAATGGGGTTTGCTTGGCGCCCATCCCCGATAAGCTGATCCTAAAGGCATTATCGGACAGGATATAAGAGAATAACCCCGAGCCTTTGCTGTGAACCTCGAAGATATGCCCAGGCACCTTATAAACCGCCTCAGCTTGCTCCAATTCAATCACTGAACGCGCTTGCTCTTTGAGTATGTGCAGCTCCAAGGACTTGCTGAAACTCAAGTCACCGGGATAAGACAAATAGAGACGATCAATCCCGGAGCGCAGCACGAGAACGGGATAATCATCCCCGGTAATGCAGTTTGCGGGTGCTGTGTTACTAGGGGGCGCACCCGAAGCCCTGGCGACCTCCACGGCCATACCGGCCTCAGTGTGGCCACCGCTTCGCGCGGTTTGCGGCTGACCGCCGCAATCCCGCGTCTCGCCGGTGGCTGCATTTAGGGCGGATGGGTCGATTTGTGCGGCAGGGCATGCGGTATCGTGCTGAGTATTTTGATCGTACATAAAGAAATATCTCCGTTAATGCCGGAAGGACCATCCTTCCCGCGACGGATACGAACTTTATGCATCAAAATCCCTACGGACGATGCACTAAAAAAGAATTTCAGTGCGTTGACTCGTAGATGTTTTTATGATTTTGAAAGCGACGATATTCCGTTTTGCGCTTATTCAGGTTACTAACGTCTTCAATCCTGTTCTGCCAGCGATCCAGTCCGGCAGCATCACAAATATCCAATATCTCAGTGCCGGTTAGATCATCCAATAAATTCATGCCGTCCAGGGTGGCAAATAGCATGTAAAGAAGCGGAAATCGAATCTTGCTTTGCAGTGGCGGAATCCGTCTTCGATAGGCGAGTTTTTCCAAGAAATTGCCATCCCCCTCTCGATAAGCGCGCTCCTCGCGCGCTTGAAAATAGGGAATATGACGCATCACGGAAGGATCAATCTGAGCGGCAAAACAAAGAGAATCGTCATCGCCGGCGATGGCTTCGGCCACCAACTGAGTCATCTTCTTGCGATGAACCATCATGGCGATGCAATCATGCACACTGATCATATACAACACCATGAGGCAGCCAGCCTGTTTAGCGGCCTCTTGCTTTTCGTCCTCACTCAGTGATTCGAAGAGAGCCTGAGCTTCCTGCTTTTCCTCCGGCGTTTTGGGAATACGGAAGTCCCAGGTTGAATCAAATTCGTCGGAATCAGTATCGGTAATGCACTCGTCTAAAAAGGCAGTACGCTCTTCGTCGGTATAGCGTTCAAGTTCGGCGTTAAGATCTTTGAATTCATCTTTATCGTAAACGGCGGCAATGAATGCCTTCACGACCACATTTTCAATGGTGTAGTGCTTGGCGTAGTCAGTAAGTTTCAGATTGTTGAGGATCTCGTACATCCATGGCTGGAACTTAATCCAGCCGCCGTCCTTTCTGATTCTGGCCAGCATTTCGCCATAGTCGGGCAGGAGGCGCTGAACGTAACGGGTGGCGAATTTCTTGCTGGGTTTGGGGAGCATTTCAGATGCGCGTAATAAATAACACGCTAAAATTTAGACGATTTCCTGGAGTCGAATGCACCGAGCCGCCATTAACCATCGGTCAACAATTCATGCTAAACGTAAGGTAAACTTCGGAAAGCAGCAGTTTAGGGTGTCTGAACAGAGTCTGATTGAATACTAGGCTGGCGGCATTACCGAAACATAGAGTTATTTCGGCAATATGTCGATCAATCTTTCTGTTTGCGATACGGTTGTGTACTTGTCATTTGCGGTAACTGTAGATGACAGATCATAATCAGCGGTTGTTCTTAATGCTCTCAATTGCTTAAGGATGTAACCGATTTTTTTATCATTAGTGTCAGGGCTTTTGACTAACCCTGAAATTAGCTTTGCATGAACACCGCCGTCTGCAGAGCTATCCATCTTGTAGACATCGAGACAGTGATGATATGCCGCATAATAAGCGCGGCTTATCGAGTTTCTTATTTGAATTTCACTGTCATCAGGCAAAGCTTTTGCGAATTGTAAAAATTCCCATTTGTCGATTGGCATTAGTTCTGGCAAGCTCTGAACGCAACTGTCATGTTACCGAGATCGATGTTAGGTTGACAGGCCAGCATTTCGCACAACTCCATATTCATCTCGATTGTTGCGTCAACATTCGAGGACGTTCCTATCCAGCTAAATAGTTCTTGAGTTTCTTCTGTATCAATCAAAGAAAGATCCAAGGTTCTGATGTCAAAATGGTGTTTAAGGCGAATGCTTTCCAGAATATTGGAAAGCATATGAAGACTATCTATAGGAATGCCTAGGCTCAAAACCACTTCTGCGTTTTCGAAAAAACCTTGCGTTTCTCTGTCAACCATAGGTAGTTGTAGTGGAATCAATGATTGATAGTGCTCTACCACTTTATCGAACAAACAGAGAAAATAAGCTGCTTTAATTGCCTTTTCAAGAAGTTGAGGAGCGTAAGGAAACCGAGTCAAGCCTTTTTCCGCCCATTGATAACTTTCAAAGATACATCCAATATTGTACAGAGATGTGCAATAAGCATCATAGTTGGAGGCCGAGCTTTCTAAGCGGATAGCTAACTCATGCTGTTTTTTGCATTCTTCTACATCATTGTCCAAGCATGCAATCATCCCTAAGATACAGGCATAAGATGCGTGATTGCCACCTTTGATTTTAGATGCTTCCCGTTTTAACCTAGCAACTTCAAACTCGGAAGGAACTCTACCATCAGCTATGTAGTGGCAAAGTTCGTCAATGAGCTGATTTTCAATTGTATTTGGCTGTAACGTCATTTAAGTTGTCCGGTAAACGGAAGTGTCAATTTTATTAGCAGCTTTTTTCTGTACAAATTAGCAGCAATTGTTAGCTGTACTTAAGTAGTAGCATTTTTTTCTACATCATAACTAACAGCAGCTATTTTCACCACAAGTTTAGATGCGTTTTTTGACCTGCAAGTTCTCAGAAATTGTTTAGAGGCCACATATCAGTTTTACGGCAACATAAGGTTTTGCCGATGATTGTCATTCCAGACACCCAGCTTATAGTCAGTAAGCTCTGGAATTTTCTCTGTTTTTCTATGGCTATCTTTTTTTCGGTCGGCAATGAGAAAAGCTATATGACCAATTCAAAAGCTACGCAACCAGATAGCCGTGGGTCGCTCCGCCCAAGATCAAATCAACAACTGAGCTAATCTAACGTTTGTGTGCTGTACCAAAATTGTACCAGCGCATGTTATTCGAGCCCTGCAACTCAAGTGTGAATGAGGTAGGGCTGGTATAAGCGAAGCCGGCAAGTTATTGATATTTAAGGTTATCGCCTTTAATGTTAGGCTTTGTAATCAGCCGGTCGCGGGTTCGAACTGTCACCAATGACTATAGAAGCTTGGGTTGAAAAACCTGAGCCTTTTTATTGCCTTCCGGCTTACTATTCCATGGCTGTAATAACCGCATCGGATCTTAAAGTAGTCCGACAACTTTTGGTGCCAGCAATTCAAGCAACAATTAAATTCAGCAACACCGCTTCACGCCATTCCATTTACGCTGCGTTTCAGCGGCAAAAAACGCTTTTCTACTTAACGGTGGAAGCTGTTCCGCGTGATGTTCGTGCCAGTGTCGCAGATAGCGTTCATAAGCGGCATCGCCGTTGAGGTGGCGCCAGAATGACCGTAAAGACAGAATGAACGCGCTCATTACGCCCCCGATTAATCTTTACGCTGCGGAGCCAGCTTGACGCATTCGAACATCAGATCGTCAAATTCGTCTTCGCTGTGTTTGTTCGGGTTATATTGCAAGCCGCATTCGCGGTCTTCACGGATATGTTTGATGTTGCCGTGTATCGACATCGCTACCCTCGATTCCGGCAGGATGATGGAAATCCGCAACTCGGCCTCTTCCACTGCTTGCCCCAGGGGTTCTTTCAAACGAATTTTAATGCCGCTGTAACTCATATCGACGACCTGGCCATCGATGATGATTTCACCGCCGGGCGGTGGCGGTTCGATAATGATGTGCGCCACGAGTCCTTCAGGATTAAAACGTATTCTGGTACGGTTATCATTCTCCACTGCAATGCTCCATATTTCGGTCCTGAGAGTATAGGCAGAAACGCCGACACGGCAAAATTTATCTGACATCAATACTCTGCCGATTCGGAGCGGGTGTCCGCCAATAGCGTTGCCGCTTTACTCGCTCTGCTTTGGGCTGAATCTTTTCATATCCAGTGCGCACTGAAATAGCGCCCTGCTCGGCCGTATTGAACCAAGCTATGCCAAGTTGTTTATAGCGTTCGATAACCTGCGGGTGCGGAAAGCCAAAGCGGTTTTTATAACCGGCGGGAATCAAAATAAGCGTGGGATTAACTTTTTCAAGCAAAGCAC
This sequence comes from Methylomonas sp. 11b, assembly GCF_000515215.1. Classification (NCBI taxonomy): domain Bacteria; kingdom Pseudomonadati; phylum Pseudomonadota; class Gammaproteobacteria; order Methylococcales; family Methylococcaceae; genus Methylomonas; species Methylomonas sp. 11b. The sequence continues at coordinate 51,884 of NZ_KI911557.1, read as the reverse complement.
GGCTTGAAGAGGTTTTACTGCCGTGGTGCGGCGCCAGCAATACATCGCTGGCAAGTTCTTCACCGTACTCGCGCACCAACCAATCTTCAGCCGCTTGTTCGATGTCGCCAGTCAGCAAAAAATGCTGCCGTGCGGTGCTTACTTGTAATACACAGGAGTTATCATTATCGCCGACGAATCCACTTTCCGGAGGGGACAGCACCTTGAATGTTACCTCATCCCAACGCCAGGTTTGGCCGGCCCGACAATACTCGCCGTGTTCGCGTGCGGCCCATTCAAGAACGCTACTAGCGGTCTTGTTCACCGGCAATTCGGCAAGTATCGACTCGGCGCCGCCACTATGATCGTTGTCGCCGTGACTAATCACCAAGCTATCGACTTTAGCGATACCTTGCTCGCGTAAAAACGGCAAAACCACTGAATCGCCCGTATCGGAGTATTCCGAATAACGCGCACCGGTATCGAATACCAGAGTATGTTCCGCAGTTTGTAGCACGGCCGCTAAACCTTGGCCCACATCCAGCACCGTCAGCCAGGCTTCGCCGGGTTTGGGTTTTTCGACCTGCACGAATATCAGCGGAAAAAATAGTAACGGACTTAAATACCGGCATGGAAAGCCGCGTGGCGCCAACAGCAGGAGTACACCGATGGACGCGAATCCAACGGCATACCAGGGCGGCGGGAGGCAATAAATGCTGGCTAAGGGCAATTCGGCCATGTACGAAAGCACCCACCACAACCCTTGCAGGATATAGTCCAGGAGTTGTAGCAACAGCGCACCCAACGCGGGCCAGATGAACAGTAACACCACCGCCAGCAGTGCCGGCGGTACGATCAATATGCCGATAACCGGCACCGCAAACCAATTGGCGATAGGCGATATCAACGATACCTGCTGAAAAAACACGATCAATAACGGCGATAAGCCCACTGCTGTGGCTAATTGCGCGCCGCCGGCTTCGCGCCAGTACGAGGGTCTGCCCAATCGCCCCACCGACACGTAAATCAACAATGCCACTGCCAAAAATGATAACCAAAAACCGACCGATAACACGGCCAAAGGATCGAACAGCAATACGGCCAACAACGCCAGCAATAAAATTCGCATAGCCGCGATATTACGCTGCCAAGCGATTGCCGCAAGAGCTACGCTGAGCATAATTACAGCTCGCAGGGTTGGGACCGAGTATCCCGCCAGACCGGCGTAAAACACCGCAGCTAGCCAAGCGCACAAAGCGGCGGCCCGTTGCGGCGAAATACTCAGCACCCCAGTCCAGGCCCAAAGCCGCCTGGTCCAAAGATAAATCAGGCCGGCGATCAAACTAATATGAGAGCCGGAAATCACAATTAAATGCACAACACCCGTGATTCTGAACACTTGCCATTGCTGTTGGGTGATCGCGTTTTGGCTGCCGATAGTCAGTGCTTTTATGATGCCTAACTGCGCACTGCCGGGCAAAGCCGCATCCAGTCGTTCAGCAATTACCTGCCGACACCGGGCAAAATATTGACCGATACTCGGCGAGATACTCGTAAGTTGCGGCGCAGGTTTGTCGCGCACATAACCCGTCGCGCCGATATGGTTGGCAAATAACCAGGCTTCGAAGTCAAAGCCGCCGGGATTGAGGCGGCCGTGCGGTTTACGCAGTTTTACGTAAAACTCCCAGCTTTGGCCGGCAGCCAAGTTAAATTGCGGGTAATACCAACTCAGACGAATTTTATCCGGAAAATCGCCAGACGGCGCCGTGACAATAAAATCGAAATTGGTCCGCTGCCCTTGTTGTTGCGGCAGAGTGGCAATATAGCCTTGAACCTTCACTTCCTGGTTTTGATAGGCGTCGGGTAATTGTTGGGACAGCCGCCAGCTGCCGAATATACTCGCCCACAACACCCCGGCCAGCAACGCGAAAAATCGCCAATTTCGCCGGTACATCAACAGCAAGCAGCTTCCACCTAAACCGATAAACTCAAACAGATTCGGCAAGCGGCTGAATTGTTGGACCGCAACAATTCCGGCCAGAAATAGCAAACTGGTCGCATTCATTGTGTCTCCAACCGAAGTTTATCCTTTACTAACCACCCCATGTTTTTCTACCAAACAAACTCCGCCGCCTAACGTATTTCACGCAGTCTAGTCCATTTTTTAAACTTGTCCGCCCTGCAACGGCTGTCGCGGGCTGGTTGTTGTTACATTAATCCTGCAAAATAGCCAGCTGCCGTGCCCGGCAAATTTTGTTTTTTAATTGATAGCGTCTACGGCTGCTCAGCAGGCGGACTGTCGCTAAAACGCCAACTGTTTACCTAATGCCAGAGACCCATTACCCGTTGATTGTCCGCCCGCGCTTTATCCTCAATGCCCGCAAATGGTGGCGCTTATGCCATGTTTATTTGGCACTATGTTTGGGGCTCATCTTCGCGCTCATCGGCTTGACCGGCAGTTTGAGTATTTACCGGGAAGAATTGGATAGCTTGCTCAATCCGCAATTACGCGTCGATACCCCACAATCACCTGCTTTATCGCCGGACAAAATCGTCGCTGCGGTACGCGCAGCCCAACCGGATCGGCACGGCGCCTGGACACTGGAAATGCCGCGAACGCCGGACGGCATGATCACCGCCTGGTTTGAAAAGCCCAAGGAAAGCGTGGGCGCTTTTTATGCACCGTTGATGGTCTCGGTCAATCCCTACACTGGCCAGGTTGTCGACAGCCGGCTATGGGGGCAGACGCTAACAACCTGGCTGTTGGACCTACATACCCAATTGCAATTGGACGGCTTTGGCCGGAATGCGTTAGCGGTTGTAGGCGGTTTATTAATGTTGTCGGTCTTCAGCGGCTTGTACTTGTGGTGGCCAGGCTGGCGAGCGTTGCCCCGCGCCTTTTCGGTAAGTCAAAACACTGGCTTGATGCGGCTATTGTTTGATTTACACCGACTACTGGGAGTAGCCAGCTCGGGATTTTTAATCTTGCTGGCCTTTACCGGTTTTCATCTGGCTTATCCTACCCTGCTGGAAAACCTGACCGCCGCGTCCGGCATGGGACATGGTGACGCCGGACCCAATGTGCGCAGCAGTGCCATACCCAATGACCGGCCGACCAGTCTGTCGGAAGCAATCTTAGTGGCGCGCGGGCCGTTTCCCAGTTCGGAAGTCCGGCGTATTACTACACCGGTTGGCGAGTTGGGGACGTATCGGATCAATTTACGGCAACTCAACGAGATCAATCAACACCATCCGTTCACGACGGTCTGGGTAGACCGCTGGAGCGGGCAAATTCGCGATGTGCAAAACCCCAACAAATTCTCGGCCGGGCAAACATTTACTACCTGGCTTTGGCCACTCCATACCGGCGAAGCCTTTGGTGAAAGCGGCCGTTTGCTGTGGTTTTTTGTGGGATTGACGCCGACATGCCTGTTTTTAAGCGGATTAATACATTGGTTGTACCGGCATGGCTTTGTTGCGGATCGAGAAGTAGACCTGGCACGGGTCACTGGCGCAGCAACCACTGCTTGCATAACGGCATTAAGACGCGTGGCCCAGGCAATTTTTAGGGTAGTGATCCCAGCTGCAAACAGCTTTTTGCAAAAGATGTACGGCCGAATCAGGCGTATAAAAAGACTAAAGTAGTTGTGTAGGACTTGTTTCTGAGACACTTCTTAACGAAACAGCACTTTTGCTAATTCCTGAGTTTTTAGATATTGGGTTTGCAGGTCGGCAAATATTTCAGCCTGACAAGCCGGGCTGATGGCCAGTTTCTCGAACGCCGAGACCGGCCACATCTCTTTATTGTCGAACACACTACCTACCATTTGCGTCGCAGCGCCGACTAAAGCCGCCTGCCGCCAATAGCTACCTTGATAACCCGGGTTACGATGGTACCGAATAATCGCCACCAACGCTTCGGGTATTCCCCAGGAGAGAGTCAGATGCGCCCCTACTTCGCAATAATCGGTATGCAGCAATTTACGTAGGGCTTGATTCAAATCCAATTCGGGATTGGCTTGTTTAAAACGCAGGGCCTGATGGGTTTCTTCGGGCATGATGTCGGCCATGCACAGCAAGCCGATGTTGTGCAGTATGCCGCCGGTATGCACGGTTTGCGCTAATTGCTCCTGGCCTCGCTCCGCCGCAAGCTCGTCGGCCAGCGCACGGGCAGCGTGCGCCACCAGCATGGTACTGATCCAATAGCGTTTAATATCGAAACTTCGGCAATCCCTGACATTAAACGGCTTCATCACCGACAAACCTATACCGACGCCCCGGACAATATTCAAACCCAGTTTCAAACAGGTTCTTTCCAATGACGTCACCGGTTCGCTGGAGTTGTTAAACCAGGCCGAATTGGCCAAGGCAATCAATCGGGACGAGATAGTCGCATGCCCCGCCAGAATCTTGGCTAACCGGGCATAATCCAGATTGTCGTCGGACAAGGCTTTAACGACTTGATGAACATCATGCGGCAAAGAAGGTAGCCGCTTAATATCTGCGAACCGTTCCGGCAATTCAAGATCAGTCATAATCGTTTACTTGTCTGTCGTTAGGGGGCTTATTTCGCCCGAATAAATTCCAGCCGGAAATCTTTGTCAAACATGGCCGGCACTTCGGCGGCGGTCAGAGGTTGGCTAAACAAATAGCCTTGCACCACTTGGCAGCCCAAACCGCTCATCACCATGGCTTGCTCTATCGTTTCGACGCCTTCCGCCACCAGCGAGAAATTCATCGCGTTAGCCATGCCGATAATCGTACCGAGCAGAATCGGGGTTTGCGGATTGAACAACACATCCTGAACAAAGGTGCGGTCGATTTTCAGGCAATCCACCGGCAACTGCTTCAGCGACGCCAGCGACGAAAAGCCGGTACCGAAATCGTCTATCGCGATTTTCACCCCTATCCCCTTCAGTTTTTTAAAAATCTCCAGGTCTGCGGCAGTTTGCATGGCACTTTCCGTGACTTCGATTTGCAAATAGTGAGCCGGCAATTGCGTATGTTTGAGGATTTCCCGCAACGTAAACGGGAATTGCGGATCGCGGAAATGACTTGCCGAGACGTTGACAGCCGTAGTGAGTAACGGCAACCCTTGTTTTTGCCAAGCGATTAATTGCTCGCAAGCCTGTTGAATAGCCCAGTCGCTAATTTTACCGATCAAACCCAAGGCCTCGGCCAAAGGAATAAACTCGCTGGGTCCCAACAAACCGCGCAGCGGATGTCGCCAGCGCACCAAGGCTTCGATACCTATCATTCGCCCATCTAACATACTTACCTGGGGCTGGTAATACAATTGCAACTGCTGATGCTCCAGCGCATCCCACAAGGTTTGCTCGTCTTGCATCCGCTTAATTGCCAGCCCCGTCATCTCCGGCCGATAGTAAGCGTAGCGCTGTTTGCCGGCACTTTTTGCTGAGTACATGGCGGTGTCGGCGGCTTTCATCAGGTCGTGCTCGTTCTCGCCATCTTTTGGATAAATAGCAATACCGATACTGACACGAGGCTTTAAATGGTGGGTGTCCAGAATTAAAGGCCGGTTGATTTCCTGCAAACAACGTTCGGCAATTTCCATGGCCTGAAATTCGTCCGTAATGCTGCTGGCGATAATACAAAATTCGTCGCCGCCCAATCGCGCGGCAAAATCCTCTTCGCGCACCACGCTTTGAATGCGTTGCGCTATGGCTTTCAGGAACTGGTCGCCGATGTTGTGCCCAAAGCTATCGTTGACATACTTAAACTCGTCCAGATCCAGGAATAAAAACGCAAACTCCAGCTTGGCGCGCGCCGAGGCTTTGATGGTCTGTTGAATACGTTTGTGATAATGCACACGGCTGGCCAGACCGGTCAACTCATCGAAATACGCCAACTGGTGGATAATTTGTTCCGATTGCTTTTGCTTGGAAATATCCTGAACCGTGCCGGTGACAAAACTGTGCTGTCCGCTGCTGATCATGGCCGTATCCTGACGGACGCTGATTGGGTTTTCCAGATCCGGCCGCAACCGGTACTCCACATACTCTACCTGTTCGCCCTGGGCAGCGGCCTCTATCAAGGTCTGCACTATTTTGCGGTCCGCGGCCTCGATTAAATTTAAATAGTTGCTGAGCTCTCCGCGAAAGTAGTCGGCCGGCATTTGGCACATTTCCGCTAGAAACGGCGAGATTTCGAATTTATCTTGCTTCGGATCCCAGGTCCAGTAACCCAAACCGGCGATGCGTTGCGCGGCGGAAAGTTGCTGCTTACTGTTGCGTAATTCCGCGGTGTCATGGCTGGAGCGCAGTAAAAAACGGATGTGATGGATTAACACCACATGGTTAAGCGGTTTGATGATAAAGTCGGTAGCGCCCACCTTAAATGCCCGATTTATCGATTCGATGTCTTCCAATCCGGTAGACATAATGATGGGGACATCGGTCATGGCGGGGTTGGCCGACATGCGCCGGCAGGTTTCAAAACCGTCGATACCGGGCATAATCGCGTCCACTATGACCAGATCCGGAATAGCCGTCTCCAACAACAGTAGTGCCGCTTCTCCACTCTCGGCCTCCACAACGTCGAATCCAGAGGCTTTTAACTGCTCGCCGGTAATCAATCTGAAGTTTGGATCGTCGTCTATCAGTAAAATTCGCTTGGCTTCCAGCGACAGGTCGGCTACTCGCTTATCAATGCTGGCTTGCGGCACATCGGGCTGCGCTGTGCTGGCATTGGCAATAGCGCGCAACTCGGCTAAAGCCTCCGGCAATTGCGCCTCGAATTCCGCCAGCAGTGCCGGAATTGCTGCAAGATCTGCTTGGCGGCCGACAGCTTCCAGTAATCGGCAGGTTTTGGACAAGTCCCTGGCACCCAGATTGGCGCTGGACGATTTGAGGGCGTGAGCCATATCGGCTAACAAATCCGCCTGCCCATCGGTAGCGGCTTGTCTAAGTTTTTCGGCTGTTTCCGGCGCGGTTTGCAGATAGAGTGCTATGGCTTTGTTTAATAAACTTACCCCATTCGCATCGTAAATATCCCGAAGCTGAGCTAGATCGGCCTGGCAAATCGGGCCGGGGGTGCAGTTGTCTGACATTACTGCGTCTTGATATTCCAGCGGCGCCCGCTCCAGTACATTATCCACGGCATTTGGCAGCCAATTTAGCAACAGCTGGCGCAGTTGTTCCTTACTGAACGGTTTACTTAAATAGCCGTCCATTCCGACCATTTCACATTGATCGTGTATGCCTTTTTGCACATCGGCGGTTAAAGCAATAATGGGAACTCTGGTCGAGGCCGTGGCTTGCTCATGCTCGCGAATTTTGGTCGTTGCCGAAAAGCCGTCCATAACCGGCATATGACAATCCATCAAAATCAAGTCATACCGACGCCGGCAGGCTGCTTGCAGCGCTTCCTGACCGTCTGCTACCACCTCCGCGGTGCAGCCCATGCTTTCCAAAAAGCTTTTCACCACTTCCTGATTGACCAAGTTATCTTCAGCCACCAAAATGCGTCCTGAAAACCTAATTTGCTCCGGCGTAACGGCGGAAGGCACCGTTTGCTCCACGGGTGCGAACGTGGCGATTTCCAGCAAGCAATTCAGCAGGCGTTGTTGGAAAACCGGTTTGTTCAAATAAAAGCTGATGCCGTATTCGTGGGTCAGGCCGGTTTTAATGCTGACATTTTCAGAGCTGAGCATGATCAACGGCAGTTTGGGAATACGCTGGTCGCGTTGAATGGCCTTAGCGAGCGTCAAGCCGTCCATCACCGGCAAATGCCAATCCAGCAGAGCTACTTGAAACGGATTATTTAACGTAGCCGCCTCGACCAATAGCTTCAGCGCCCTGGGGCCGCTATCGACGGTCGTGACATGGGCGCCCCATAGCGAAACTTGATCGTGGAGTATGTCGCGGTTTATCGCATTATCATCCACTACCAGGATGTGCAGACCTTCCAAAGCACTGGTATCGGCACGTTCGATGTTGGTCTGGATGCCCAACCCCAATTCTAAGTCAAAGTAAAACCGGGAACCTCGGCCGATATTGCTTTCCAGCCCCAGACTACCGCCCATTAATTCGACTAATTGCTTGGAAATGGTCAAACCTAAACCGGTACCGCCATAGCGCCGGGTTATGCTGCCGTCGGACTGCGTGAAACTATCGAAAATTTCCGCCTGGCGCTCCGCGGCAACCCCTATGCCGGTATCGATTACTTCGAATAATAATCTGACTTTATCGCGAGCCGCATTTTCCGGAAAACTCACCTTAAGCTGTACATCGCCTTCTTCGGTGAACTTGATGGCATTGCTCAGCAGGTTAACCAGCACTTGCCGTAATCGTTCCGCATCGCCTTGCACAATAAAGTGCATTTGGTGCGGAAGATTCAATATCAATTCCAAGCCTTTACGGTGGGCTTGCTCCGCCATCATTTCCACGGTGTCTTCCAATAAGCGGCGTAGATCGAATTCCTGAACGATCAACTGTAATTTGCCGGCTTCGATTTTGGAGAAATCGAGAATATTATTGATGATGCTTAATAGCGAATTGGCGGAACGATAGGCGGTATCGGCAAATCGGCGTTGCCTGTCGTCCAAACCGGATGACATCAACAACTCGGTCATGCCCAATACGCCGTTCATTGGCGTTCTGATCTCGTGGCTCATGGTTGCCAAAAATTGCGACTTGGCTTTACTGGCTTGTTCGGCTTGTTCTTTAGCGGATAGCGCTTCGGCGATGCTGATACTCAGTTCTTGATTTTTTTCTTCCAATTGCTGGGTACGTTCGACAACCTGTTGCTCCAAAGAATTGCGATGCATGGCCAGTTGGTCGTCTCGGAACTGGATTTCCGCCAGCATGGCATTGTACACATCGGCTAAATCGCCGAATTCGTCGTTGCTGGTCTTGTTAATGCGATGCGAAAAACTCTTCTCATGACCCACCGACTGCATCGCGTCCATCAGTTTAAGTAAGGGTGCCAAAAATATTTGCTGCAATTTAGTGGTTAAAATACCGATTAAGATCATGGTAAACACCACGATCAAAGCCATAGTCGAATAAAACGCTTTTAATATAGCGTAGAAGCCGCTTTGGTCATCCACCAAATGCAATACACCCACCACGTCGCCATCCAGTTCTATCGAACGGACAAAATGCAGATTATTTTCCTCATCGTATTTGAATACGTTTTTTTCGCCAGCCTTACCGACAATATTATTGGTAGGAAACAAGTTCTCATACCAATCAACGAAAACTTCGCCTATAAAACCATATACGCTTTCAGAGCTAGGAATGGATTGCGCATCGTTTAAAAGCGCGGAAGCTTTTTCCGCATCCCAATGACTAACACCGAGTTTTTGCGAGTGATAGTCGGCAAATAACTTGCCTTGCTTATCGTATAATTCGGCATTTAATATACTGTCCCGGGTTTTCATACTATTCAGCATGGTATTAGCCGACACAGTATCTTCAAAAACCAGTGCCGCTGAAATATTCGATGCAATAATATTGGCAATTAATACCAGCTGCTGCTCGGTATCTTTCTTTTTGGCATAATATTCATTTACAACAATCGCAGTGCTTGCCGAAAATAGCGTCAACACAGCGATCAAAGTCATAATAAATACTAGCTTTATCTTGATAGGCGCATTATTAAACCATTTAAACATGCGATTATCTCTCCTAATTATCGCCGACAATTTTCGCTAAGCGCAGAAGGCTGGAACTAATCGTTAGCCCCGAACTTTTAACCATGGAAAGATTGATATGTAACTGTATTTTTCCATCGGTATTCACCATAGCCACCATGCCTCCCGATCCAATAAAATCAGCTTCTTCACCTATCGTCAACACTGGGAACTGCCTGGTATCTAAAAAAACTTGCGACAAAACACTATTGGATAATTCGCTTAAAAACAGAATATGACATTGACTTAAATTACGTAATTTGTCCGAATTAATTATTTTAATCACTCTATCCCCAACCGCTTTACCGCTAATTGAATCGAAAGATTGCAATAATGCATTGTCCCCCACCAAACAAACCTGCAGGTTATTTCCGGAATTGGCAAACGCCTGCTCCGGCCATTGCGTAAAACGGGCAAAATTAAGCGTCAATGCAGCCAATACCGTATATTGCTCAAGCGCCAACGGCGCCGCGCAAGACGCGCTTGAACTAAATAACATTAATACCAACAGATAAATTTTTATTGCGTTTTGCATATCCGTCGCAACAACAATCCAATTAAATAGAAAAAATGCAAAACAGTCTACCTGCCAGCGGCGTTAGAAATTCCAACTGATTTTGCCGTACATACCCCGATCAATAAATGTCGGCAGTATCAAGTTTTCCTGTTGATACTCCAAGTGACTATTAGTTAATAAGTTTTGACCTACCAATGATATTTCCAGATCAGGTTCGGGACGCCAGGCCAAGCGCGCGTCCATCGTCACATAATCGGGTATGTAACTGTTGCCGGAAGCTGTTGCTGCGGCATTGTTGCCGACGTAGCGAAACCAAACATCAAAGTCCAAATCCGGCCGTATATTCACCGCACTGCGTAAATTCATGCGCTGCTGCGGACTGATGCCCACCACCGCCATTGCGGTTTGCGGCACTTCGGTTTTAAGCACGCTGTAATTGGCGTCCCACCGCCACCAGTCCAGCATTTGCCAAACAGTCGAGACTTCGACACCATAAGTCTTGGCTTTTAAATTATTGCTAAACGGCAAAGGCTGGACCAAAACACCGCGAATAGGATCGAAATATACGGCGCCTTGGGAAGCGTTGCGCATGTGCGCGTAATCGTTGTAAAACGCCGTCACGTCCACCGATACGGATTTGATCATGGTGGTGCGATAGCCCACTTCATAGGCAATCACGTCTTCACTGCGCAAGTTTCTATTACCTTCCAGGGCTAGTTCCACCGGGATAAAAAATGGCGACGACGGCGGCACAACCGCCGTCGTCAAGCGCATATTCGCTTCGCCGCGCGAAGGTGTGCGCACCGCTCTGGATACTCCGGCCCAAAGCCGATGATTCAGAGCCGGTGCCCACATCAGTCTGGCGGTGGGCTGGCCTTCAAAACCGGTGAAATCGTTATGTTCGAACTTGTTGCCCAAGGTCAGCCACAGCGTTTGGTCTATCAATTCCATCTCATCCTGGACGAATGCGCTGAATAACTGATTTTTCCGGTGGGCAGGAGAGGAGACATGCTGAATATAGTGCTACTTTCAAGGCGATCCGAGGTTAGTTGGTAACCCAGCCCCCAAATCAATTCATGGCTATCAAACAAGCCGAAGCGATGCTGAAAATCCAAGTCAAACGTATCCCGCCCCTCGGACATCCACTCCTCATTGCGTCGATAGTAGTCGTAAAACAACTGTAGGGATATGTCGGACTGGGTGGAAAACGTGTGCTGCCAGCGCCCCATGATATTGCCGCCGTAAGCTTCGGCTTTATCACGGAAAGTTGTACTGTAGGGCGCTAAAATACTGGGCTTAGACAACACTTGATTGAGATGGCTGTGATAAAGATCGCCCTGAAATTTAAGTTCGTCCGCTGACGACAGCTGAGAATCTATGCGAAACCCACCCTGTACTTTGTCCCAATCGTCGCCGGCGCCGTGGCCTTGCGCATTGGTATTTTGATCGCGTTTAAACCCCTTCGCATAAACCCGGCCAGTGGTATCCTCGCCCAGTTTGCCGCCATAGCGAAACGCACCAAACCCCTGCTCCTCAGTACCGCCGCCCGCCGCCACCAGACCGCCTTGTGTTTTCGAGCTGTGCTTGGTGATGATGTTGATCACGCCATTTACCGCGTTCGCACCCCACAGCGTTGCACCAGGCCCTCTAATCACCTCAATCCGCTCGACATCCTCCATCATCACGTCCTGGTTTTCCCAATAGGTGCCGGAAAACATGCGGCTGTAGGTATTGCGACCATCGATCAATACCAGCAACTTGTTGGAGAAACGGGCATTAAAGCCCCGAGAACTGACCGCCCACTTGTTCGAATCGATACGCGCCACGTCAAGACCCGGAGCCATACGCAATGCTTCGGGAATGCTGGTTGCTCCAGTGCGTTTGATATCATCGTGAGTAATCACAAATACTGCAGCGGCAGAATCGTTTAAGGCTTGGGCTTTCTTGGAAACTGAAGTGACTTCAACATTCAGCAAATCTTCCACATTTAGCTCAAGTACGTCTTCGGATGCAGCCTGCAAGGCGCAGACATGACCAGTCAACAATAAAAATCCGGCAATATATTTTTTCATAGGGGTTTATCAGCAGCGATTTGAGTAATCCAATGTCTATTAACCTGTCATTCCGGACGGTTAGATTCCGATTCCGGTAAGTGGCTTTGACTATCAACCAGCCTTTAATCAATGGCGACGGAGGTTCTCACAGCTTGGGTAGGCGTATGGAACACAAAGAGAAGCCAATCCAATCTGAATTTTCGGGAACGGCAATATTTGCGGGCCGGGTTAAACATAAAAGTTAGTGTGAAATGACTGTTTCGAGATTCTTTTGAGTTGTGGGCAAGTCTAGTTCAATTATCGAATTCGGACAGATGATGTGTCAGGCGCGGGATGGAGGGACCCTGCTCGGCCAAGCCGGAAAAGTTGCGCCGACTCGGCCGGAGGGAAATGGTGTGGAATCGTTGGTTCAAGCCAGGAAATTAAGTTGCTGCACACTGCCGGCTTTACCTTGTTCGGTTAAATAGATGCCGCTACTGGCTATTTCTCCCAGCGCTTGATTAGCCGTATCTTTCAATTGAAACGGCGTAGTCAGGTGACCTAAGTAAATCGCGCCGACATTTTTATCGCCCAGCGCCAATAATTGCTGAGTCCCGTCATCATGCCGTTGCCAAATTCGCAGTTGCTTGTAGATAGCATCGCCAGCATCGATAAACTGATTGTTATCGTCGTCATAAACCGCTAAATCGGCAAAGCCGTTGCCGCTGCGCGGACCGAACAATTCAGAACCATCGTTAATCAGGCCATCCTGATTTTTGTCCAATGCCAACATACCGCTGCCGGATTTCAAGCCGGCAATTTGATCCAAACGACCATCGGCATCGATATCGAATTGAAATCGGCTACTGCTCAGTTCCGCGGCTGTGCCGTCGAAATTGATGACCAATGGATCGGTTTTCACCGCATCGCCTGCGCGGATACTCAGATTGGATTCGGTGTAAAAGCTGCGGCTCATGGACAAGGACACCGAAAAACTCAGCGTTTGTCCATCCTTGGTGGTAATACTGCCTTCGGCGCTAAAACGGGTCGTTTCGCTTTCGAAATAAGACTCGGACTTTTGATATACCAGCCCGTAGCCTTCCCGCTCCGGTGCAGATTCGGCCGGTGCTTGCTGCGGCGCCTGAATAGTCACTGGATCGGCTTGCGCTTTTAGTTGATCCGGTGCGAATAATTCAAAATCCCGGCCGGTAATCTCCTTGACCATGCGTCGAATGATTTGCAGCAACAAATTATCTTTGGAATTAAGTGATGTAACGGTATCCAGGGTTTGCGCTGCGGTTGCAGAAGTTTGCGCTGACTGGCTGAGATCAAGGGTATCTTGAATGTTGTCGTGTGCCGTTTCGGGACGATGCTTTCGTACTTTATCGGGGTTATCTTCCGGCTTATCGATCCAGACCCGCAGCGATTCGCTGCGTTTGCTAATCTGTTGCGCTTGATGTTGGCTTTGCAGGTGGAAGGCGGAATTCTGGATAATCATGGCAACCCCCATAGCTCGATTGATTTGAGCTGAATAGCGGCTGACGGCCTGAAATATTAAATATTTAGTTTGTCTTCTATTTTTTGTTTGTAGTTTAGGAAATGGGCGGCCTGTAACTGCTCGTTTCGGTCTGTGCCCAACAGACGACAAGGCACATCTATTTCAGTGATGTGAAACGGATAGTCGTCGTGGTTTTTCCGATAGCCCAGTATGTGGGCGCGGATCGGTTTGAAGCTGTCGGCATTGGCAACGGAAAACTTGTGTTCGTTACAGTAAATCGCAATAGCACCGCCCTCCTCGGTCGCTATCCGGACTCTCAGATCCATCACACTGGCGCCAAGTTTGACCGGCACAGCGTGACAAGACAGCACCCCCGCTGAATTACGCTGGATTTCATAAAATTTTACACTCAAGCCATCCGGCAATTGCGCGCGCGCCAGCAAGGTTCCCAAAAACACCGAATAGTGGGTGACGACATGTTCTGGGTTGGCATTGCTATGCTGATGGACAAACAGCGCGCCTTTTTCGTCAAGCACGTAAACACCAACGTGTTTGCTGGTAGCATGATAAAAAACCTGAATCACATCAGCCAAATTCTGCGTATATAAAGACGGAATATAGGTTTGATCCAGTACGTAGGCATCAAAAAATACTGCGGAAAATTGCGGATTCGGTTTGGCTAATTCATGTAACAGTTGGTTTTGGGTGTCCAGCCGATAATAACCCAGGCTGCCGTTTCTAAGTTGGAACAAGCCATAACCGGTCTCAGCTGCCACGATATAGCGCTGCAAGCCGTCCCGACCGGAGGCAAAAAACTTTAGCAAATTGCCGAACAAGGCTTCGATGCGTAAGATGATGCTTTTGCCGCGCACCGGGTTGTAACATAGAACTTGGAGTTTATCGGCCGACAACGGCGTGGCGCTGTTGTTAAACACATCGACGAGGCAGTTAAAAACCCCCTCTATGCCTATATAGCGCTGCAAACTGGCCTCACCCCAATTGGATACGGATAAGCGCTGTATACTCTGGATAAAACACTGGCGGCTGTCACCGTAACTTAAAGGGTCCGAGCGTTCGCTCATCACTAATTGTTGATTGTTCGCGTCGATAGCCAAACTTTCGCCGAGATTTATCAGTAACAACGACGACGCGATGCGATTCGGCTCGCCGTAAACCTCCAGATCGTTCTCCCTGCCGGGCAAATAGCGGCTTAGAAACGCATTCAACTCATTAAATAGTTGATATAAATCATTACTGGCTATTTTAAGACTGGAGGTAACCAGTTGCAGATTGAGCGATTTTTTATATAAGCCGTTTACCACCGCCCAGCACAAAACTTCGAGTAAGCTATCGCCGGATTTAATAGCGCTTTCCGGGGAGGCTTTTTGCGACGCAATTCTGTCGTCATATAGACACCAGCGTGGCGGCGCGTCTTCAGTAAAGACTTCAACAACCACCAGCAGATCGGGTTTGGCATGTACAGTGGTTCGGGTGGTTAGCACTTCGATTTTGTCGGGACGTAAATCCAGGGTTGCCCGCAATTTCCGGCCGATCAATTTCAAGTCTCTGTTTTCGCGCTGCGCCTGATCCAATGGCAAACCGGAAAACTTTAAAATCATCCGCAGACATTGTTGCAGTTGATCGCGAATCACCACGTGCTCGACACTGGCTTTCTTAATGTCCCAAAATTTTTGACTGGCCAAATTGTCCAACAAATCGTCCGGCCATTCCCATTGGTTTGCCACGCTGTGCAGATAATCTTCACGTTGCAGACGTACCCTGTTCTCCGTGAGATTTTCGGAGGCAGCCATGATTTTCATATAAAAACATTCCCGAATCAGATTCAACCGCCGCTTGGACTGCGCTTGCCGCAGATAGGCATCCACTTTGCGGTACATCAGCAAGTATGGATCCAGGCTTTCGACACTGAAATCGCCTTGATACACCGCCTGTTTTAATGTCAGGCACAGCCACTGCGGTTCGGGAAATTCACTGGCGTAACTTTCCATCAGCAGCAGCTTCAACAAGGACTTATGCGGGGACGTCAAAGATTTGTATATATGCCAAAGCGTAGCGCTGACGAATTCCGCCATCGGCATATCTTCTAGGCCACCGAAATCGACAACGTCGGTTTCCGAAATAAACCGGTTCTCCAGCAAATGCGCAACATATTGCTTGTAGTATTTTTCCTGTTGCGGCGGTACCAACCACCAGACCGGCACCCGCCCGGCGATGTAAATCGAGGTGCGGTAAAACTCTTCCAACAACAGATAATGTTGAGTTTCGCCGCTACTCTCTTTAGAGATCGGCGTATTTTCGCCGCGCAAAAACTGCGCCGCATCGACAAGAAAAAAATGCGTCTCAATTTTTAAGGTCGCCGCCCATTTTTCCACTTCCTGAGCTTTTTGCCGCAATTCGTTTAATTCGTCGGCTGCCAAAGTGGATGAATGGCAAAGCCAAATATCAATATCGCTGTTTTTCGAAAACGCCATACTACCGACGCTACCCATTAAAAAAATAGCCTGGATAGGATAGTGTCTTAAGGCTTTGCGCTTGTAGACAAAGCCTTTCGAAAACTGTTTGGCAACATCGGTAGCCTGCTTGTTGGGCGTGTAATCAGGAATACCGGCCGGGCCTTCCAACGACACGAAACCGGGCAACAAGGGATGGTTTTGATGAAACAGTAAAGGCAGCAGCTTCAAGAAATCCTGCTGGCGCGGCTGTAGAAAACTTTGCACATGTTGCAAACGCAACTGATTGAAGTGCTTGAATCGTTGGGCAACCGCATATAGATCTTTTTTGCTGATCTCTTCGCCCGGCGCGCCTAAATGGATGGGTAGGAATCGATTGGTCAAAATTGCCGCGCCTAAATCAAGTGTGAGGCCAGTATAGAAGAATCAACCCGGCTTGTGAAAATTAAGCTGGACGAAGCGCCCCTTACCGTCATCGAAGCTGGTAAAACGGGTTAAACAGGCGTGCGGCAAATCGATATGAAAACTTTGGGTAACCGGCAGATTGAAGGCTTCGGCGAATATTGCTCTGATCACACCGGCATGGGTAACCACCAGCACTCGCCGCCCGGCCTGGCCGACCAATAAATTTTCCCAGCCCTGCCGCACGCGGGCGGCGAATGTTTGATAGCTTTCGGCATTGGGCGGGGTGAAATTCACGGGGTCTTTATAAAATTCCGCAAGTGCGTCGGGCCAGCGGCTGGAAATTTGCTCGGCGGTTTGGCCTTCCCAAGCGCCGAAATCAATTTCACGCCATGCCGGTTCGATCAACAAGTCCAGTTGCTGTTGTTCGCACCAGGCGGCGGCAAAGGAACGGCAACGGCGCAACGGTGAACTGATCACCACGTCCCACTGCCCTTCCCCGCATTGGCTATACATCTGCCGCCAACCGCGTTCGGTAAGCGGATCGTCTGTGACTCCGCGATAACACGAACCGCCTCGGGCTTCGCCGTGCCGCAGAAAATCGATTATGGTTGACTGATGCATTAGGATGAAATCAGGTGTTCAAGGTGTCCATCAAATCGATCATGAACTCCATTTCTTCGTCCTCGATCCGTTGCCATGCGTTGAAGCCTAAGGCGTTCAACACACCACCACCTTTTTCATCCTTGTCCATCTCCAGTAGTATTTTTTGGAAGTCGTCGCGACGACTCCGCAATCTCGGACCTATCATCAGAGAATGGTAGATGACGCTAATTTGACTGCGCACCAATATCCGCAGCTGTTTTTTGATCATACCGGACAGGTTGTCGTATGCCTCAGCGAGAATAATGCCGACATCCGCCTCGCCTTTCAGCAGATGTTTTGCCACCAACACATGATTGTCCGATAACAGCGGGATGATATTGCCGGCATGCAAATCAGCGGGCTCCAACATGATCATCCCCATCAGGCGCACATCCGGATCGTCGGTGAATGCCACACGCGTATTCGGCTTTAAATCCGCCACGTCGTTAATATTGCTATCGGCGTTAACAGCAATGATCGCTTCGTCGGCTTCACCCTGGGCGCGCACCAATGGCAAAAAACCTTTCTCTCTGACCAGCATGGCGGCATCGAAGGGATTGGCGTAAATCAAATCGATCTTATCCTCGGCTATGGCTTGGTGTAGATCGTGATAATGATTGTACATTTCCAAATGGATGGCTTCGGCGCTCTGTTTTTGCAGCCAGGTGTTAAAAATATACCAACCCGACAGGCGGTCTGGGGCAAAATCCGGGCTAACTGTAAACATGTAAGACATGATGCTCCCCAATTAAATAAGTGTCGGATACAGCGCGATGCATTCATCGACTTTGCTGCGCGAGGGTTTGCGGCGCACCGAGGTGTAGCCAACCACCTTACCAGCGCGCACATTGGGAATCACCGTAGCTTTTACCCAATAATAACCGCCATCCTTGCGTAAGTTTTTCACAAAGCCTTGCCATTTTTCACCGCGTGATACCGTATCCCATAAGTCTTTAAATGCGGCTGCCGGCATATCCGGATGTCTGAGAATACAATGCGGCGCGCCAAGTAACTCCGCTTCGGTATAGCCGGACATTTCCACAAATGCGCGATTGACGTGGCTGATGATGCCATCCGGCGTGGTGGTGGAAACAATCAACTTGCCATCGGGATACGGCGTTTCAAGCTCGGTGTATAGCACTTTTCTGGATTTGCCATCGCAATAGGTAAGCGTTGCTTCCTGGTACTCGCCAACGATGTCTTCGGGTTTCATATCAACGATCATGATTTGCTCCGGGTTGCCGGTTAGGGTTTACAGCATTTCGGAAATACTCTCCGCCGCACGCTTCACGTCAAGAAAGATGAGTCCGAGCTTGGCGTTGGGTTTGGCGAGTACGGTGAGTACGGCTTCATTACCCGCATAGGTCATTAACACATAGCCCCGGGCACCTTTGATCAACACCTGCTCCAAATTGCCGCGATTTAATTCTTGCGCAGTTCTATCGCCCAAGGACAACATCGCCGCACTCATAGCGCCCACCCGATCCTCGTCCATACCGGCGGGTAACACCGACGCCATCATCAAACCGTCGGTGGAAATCACGCCGGATGCTTCTATATCCGCCGAAGTGCCGTTCAATTCAGTTAAAACCGACGTCAGCATGTCTGCTTTCATAATGTAATTCCTCTTTGATAAAGGGTGGTGTTGCGATGCGCTTAGTTGGAAGCGTCAGCGGCTTTGGTTAAATAGCGGGTGATTAAAGCCCAGGCCAGGGTTACAAACTCCGCCTGGTTAAAATGCGGTACGCCGGTTATCGCCAATACGAAACGGTGCTTACCGACGAACATCGGCCAGAAGCCGATTTGACTGTTACCGAAAGGATCAACGATGGCCCAGGCATGACTGGATATGCCCATATTGTTTATCAGTAATCCGGAACGGCGTTTATGCACGGTCGCCAGTTCTGCACTGAGCGCGGACAGTTCTTCGGCTACTTCATGTGGAAAGCCGCTGCAAGCCAGGTAAAACCCTTGGTCGTCTGCCAATAGCACTTTGCCGCTCTCGGAAATCTTTCCCAACAAATCCGGCAAAATCTCCTCTAGCGCTGAGTGTGGCGCCTGCAAAGGTGTATCCACGCCTTGCACCCAGCCCAGTTTTTGGCAATACAACAGCAATTGCAAGGCCTTGTCCTCGTCATCGATTTCCATCAATGTTTGCAATTGCGCGATAGTCAGTGCCGGAGTTTGTTCCTGTTGCAGCAAGCGGATTAAAAACCGCCGAGGTTTATCGGTTTCCGGCGACGATATGGCGTAATAAGCACCAGCGGGGGTGGGATAGAGATACAGCCCATTAATCAGATCAAATCTTTCCATCGTGATTAGCCCGCCAAACCAGGATCGAGGGAATATAACAGGGCTTGTACCAACAAAGAGACGTCATTCTTTTCCCGCGCATCCACCGCAAAAACCGGCGGTTTCAAGCCAACTCCCTGCAATTGCACATGGTAGTCTTCTATTGAGGGTGTGCTACTCAAATCCATTTGCGTCACCCCAATCGCTACGCTGGTATCGTTGATAAACTTACCGAACGCGTCCAGAAAAAAACGCATATCCTGAAAAGGGTCCGCGCGCGTGTTGTCTAGCAATAAAATTAAGCCGATGCCGCCGTTGGTTAAAATATCCCACATGAAATCGAAACGTTCCTGGCCGGGAGTGCCGTACAAGTGAATTTTTTCGCCTCCCGCCAAATTCATCACACCGTAATCCATAGCCACCGTAGTGGATGCTTTACGGTTTTTTGTCATATCACTGGCGGCCGCATCGGTTTTGACCGGCGGCACATCGCTAATGGCATTGATTGCAGTCGTTTTGCCGGCACCTACTGGGCCCGTGAAAATAATTTTGTATTGACTCATCGAGATTCCTTATCGTTTGCTAAGCGCCGCGCAATTTGTTGAGAATTTTGCTTAATAAACCTTCATTTTTAGGCTTCTTGGTTTGTTCCACGGCAATCACCGCATCGACTTGACGTTCGCTCTGTTTCAATATGCCTATGGCATGACACGCACTAATAAACACAAACACATACTGCGGTTTGACATGTAACAGACCAGCGACTTCCAGCGGCGTTCTCGGTGCCTGAACCAACAATGCGGCAATGCGCAAAGCATCTGGCGTGATGACCAGCCGGGTAAAATTCGGCCATCTTTCCAAGTAGACCGGCCGTTGAATATCCAGGCCTATCGGAAAGCGTCCCTTGGATGTCCAGATTGCCAATTTCCAGACAAAAGCGCCCATATCTTGAAACTTGTCTTCGGCGCGCTGAATAGCGGTTGTGGAATCGACTGCCGTCAAAATCATTTTGCCTACGGATCCTTTACCTAATGGCATCCCGGCAAATGCGCGGGTTTGTTTATCGTCGGCATCTACCCAGATTTCCTGGTTTTCCGGAAAAATCGTCAAAGGTTTCCAAATCGAGCAAAGTTGCAAGACGCGCGACTGCAAATTAGCGGTTTTATAGGCCGACATCACGTAGCCCAAAAAATACTGCCTGGGGTCGTAACAGGCTGTTAACAACTGCACCTCGTCGTCGAAATCGATATCGCTCAGTGTTCCCAAAAACGCGGTGAAGCCGCCTTCGTTCAACTGCATCGCCGATTGATGTTTGCTGGCTTTATGGTGTTCAGCGGAATCACCTGAGTTTGGTGCCTTAGCCTTATTGACATAGACATCCATAGTCATTTTTTTCGGCGTCTCGTCTTTGGGCGGTTCCGGCACATCAGGTATCTTTGGTGCTACCTGCGCAATTTTCGTACGTTCGGTAATAGCTTTGCGAGCTTCGGCAACCGCCTTGATTTTGTCGAGCACCGCCGTTATTTGTTCGACATTCACCGGCTTCTTGATGAAATAAGTGTTATCCAGTTGCAGGTTTTGTAACGACAATAAGATGATCGGTCGGCCCGGCGCGGCGGCTTTTCTGGCATCCAAAATATCCCGGGCTTTAGGGTGATCCGCGTCGATCATATCGATGTCGGCTTCGGCATCGTCAACCACGACGGCAACCCCTCGGCATGGCCCCTTCAAATACATTTCCATGGTTTTACAGGTGCGGCTATCCATGCCATGCAGAGCGATTCGAAATGGCGTTTTATTCGGCTTGCTCATGATGCCTGTCCTTCAAAGTAATTTGCCAATTCCCGCCATTCAGCATCTAGGACAATGGCAGAGTCGCTAAAGCGTTGCCGATTGATTTGAAAGCGCTCGCGGTTTTTTGTGGATTTATAAAGCTCTAACAAAGCCAGTTGTAAATCCGGACGATCATGCTGAAGGGTGATGCCGGTTTCCAACACATCCATGGCCTGTTCAAGCTGACTGTATTCGATAAAGTCGTTAGCTAAGGCCAGATAATCATGCTGAGCTTCCGTTTGCTGTCTGGACCTGACCAGTTCGCGGCTACCCAACATTCCTTTGCTAAACAGCGAATATCGATTACCTTGTGGCTCCTTCGCATCAGTTTTAAGCAAATCCTGACATTGCTGACCATGCAGTCGCGCCTGACTAGCTTGTATCATACGGCGACTAATCGAAGTCCCTTTCCCATCCAAAATAATCACTAAATCCAACAAGGCTGCGTAGAGTTGCTCGGACAGATGCCGGTCGTAACAAATATAAATCCTGCGTAGATGCGCCAGTAGATCTTTCGGGTTTCTACTAATTTTGAAAACTATGGAGGTCAATACTTGATCGGCATCGGCGTCGGGACAGCTAAATAAGCTCAGTTCCCGGTCGTGCCAAAAGTCGGTTTCTTGCTGGCGCTCATCAGGCGATGGTTCAGCAAGCAGTCGGGAAAAATATTGGGGCATGCCACCCTCCGAATCAAACGATGCTCGAAGGGTAGCAGTTAAAAAGCCAATTTCCAGGATTTAGTGGGGTATTTGTTGTCTTGCTTCACATATTGCCTGACGAACCGCTGCCGGTGCGGTGCCGCCGATATGATTGCGGGCAGCGACCGAACCTTCCAGTTTCAGAATGTCGAAAACGTCAGCTGTAATGGTGGCGGAAAAGCCCTGCAACTCTGTGAGCGCTAATTCTGACAGATCCCGTTCCGTTTGTAGTCCTAGCCGCACAGCCTGACCTACGACTTCGTGGGCATCACGGAATGGCATACCTTTGCGAACCAAATAATCAGCCAAGTCGGTAGCGGTGGCGAATCCTCTTTTGGCGGCGTTATACATATTTTCGCGTTTGGCTTGAATGCGCGGCATCATATCGGCAAAGGCCCGTAAACAATTGATTAAGGTGTCGGCGGTATCGAACAAAGGCTCCTTGTCTTCCTGATTGTCCTTGTTATACGCCAAGGGCTGGCTTTTCATCAGCATTAACAAGGACACCAAATGCCCGGTGACCCGGCCGGATTTGCCGCGCACCAGTTCCGGTACGTCCGGGTTTTTCTTTTGCGGCATGATCGAGGAGCCGGTGCAAAACGCATCCGGAATGTCGATAAAATTGAATTGCGCGCTGGCCCACAACACCAATTCTTCCGAGAATCTCGACAAATGCATCATGATTAAACTGCCGGCCGCCGCAAACTCAATCGCAAAATCACGGTCGCTGACCGAATCCAAGGAGTTATTCGACGGCCGGGAAAATCCTAATAGTTCGGCAGTCATGAAACGGTCGATAGGATAACTGGTACCAGCCAATGCCGCGGCGCCCAACGGCATCACATTAAGGCGTTTACAGCAGTCTTGCAGACGCTCCTTATCCCGGCACAGCATCTCGAACCACGCCATCAGATGATGGCCGAATGTCACGGGCTGTGCGACTTGCAAATGGGTAAAACCCGGCATGATGGTGTCGGCCTCGCGCTCCGCCACATCCAATAAAGCGATTTGCAGGCGTTGCAACTGCGCCAATATCGTTTCGATTTCGCTGCGCAAATATAAGCGAATGTCAGTTGCGACCTGGTCATTACGCGAACGGCCGGTATGAAGTTTTTTGCCGGCAATGCCGATCAAATCGGTCAAACGCGCTTCGATGTTCATGTGCACATCTTCCTGCTTGATCGACCAGACGAACTCGCCGCGTTCGATCTCACCGCCGATTTGCATCAATCCGCTGCGAATGTCGGCGAGCTCCTGCTCAGTCAGAATACCTATCTTGCACAGCATGGCCGCGTGCGCCAGAGAGCCTTGAATATCTTGCCGGGCCATGCGCCGGTCAAAATTGACTGAAGCGGTAAATTCTTCGACAAAAGCATCGGTGGCTTCGGCAAAACGGGCGCTGGAAAGTTTTTCGGTGTTAACGGTGGTCATAAGCAATCAAACGGTAAATGCAAAAGAAGCGGGAATTATACCGATGCTGCAGCTATCCACCTTGGGAATTGCACACTCACATGCAAACCACCTAGCTGCTTGGAACGCATGATCTCCAGCGTACCGCCATAAAATACGGCGATGTCACGCACAATCGCCAAGCCTAGCCCATGTCCCTGCACTGCTTCGTCCAGCCGTAATCCCCGCTTACTTAATTGCTGCATATCCTGCAACGAACAACCGGGGCCATCGTCTTCGACACTGATGGTAATGCCGTCCTCATGTTCAACCGTGACTACGACCTGCTTATCAGCCCATTTGCAGGCGTTATCCAGCAAATTACCGGTCAGTTCCAGCATGTCTTCCCGATCAAAATTGATTAGTTGATCGGGGGCATTTACTTTGATCGTTAGATTTTTCTCAGCATAAACGTTTTGCAAAAGCATGACTAAGGCCGTGAGTTCTTGCTGCGAATTAAACACACTGGCAGTTTGCAGATTACCGGAGATACGGGCGCGTTTTAATTCTCGTTCGATGCGCTCGTGTATCGCTTGAGTTTGCTGTTGCAGCTGATTGCGCAGCTCCGGATGATCATCGAGTTGCGAATTTTCAGCCAGCCGAAACAGCATCGCCAAAGGCGTTTTTAACGCGTGAGCCAAATTGCCAATCGCCGTGCGCGATTGATGCAAGCGCCTCTCAACCAGCACTAGCAAGCGATTGACTTCCGCAACCAAGGGTTTGATTTCCGCCGGCACTCTGGCTTGGATCTGTGACTGACGGCCATAGGCAATTTCCGCCAATTCATCCCGCGCGGCCTGCAACGGTTTCAGCGATCTGCGCACATCGTTACTTTGCAGGGCGATTGCAGTCAGCAGTACCATGGCCGTCAGTACCAGATAGGCGAGCCGGATATGATCTATATCGTGACCAATATCGCTCAAATCCTCGGCAATACTAATTGTGATTGCATGACCAAACCGCTCGAAACCTCGACTCAAGACCAGCAAAGGTTGATGATGCGGCCCATCGGGAAAATGGAATTGCCTGGCGGTATTGACAGGCTCCGTGGCGAAAGGCAAAACCCCATCTTGCAGCGATTTTGAATAATAGGCTTTTCCCTCAATCTGGATCACGAAATAGTGGCCGGAATACGCCTGACCGTAAACGGTGCCTGCATGCGAGCTATCGAAGATCAGTTCGCCTTCGGCATTGCGTTTCAATGTATCGAGCAACGAGTCGCCATCGTGTTGCAAGCGGGTCAGCATTTGTTTTTCCGCCACGGAGCGAATCACCCAATCTGCTGCTAACCAATGCCCGGCAAACACCATACTCAGGATAATAATCAAGCCGCGGTTGAGCCGCTGGCGTAACGAGATCATGGCTTTTCGCCAAAGATGTAGCCTTGCCCACGCCGAGTAGCGATCAAATCCTTACCTAATTTACGCCGTAACCGATTGATATACACTTCGATAACGTTGCTGGCGGGGTCGCCATCGCTTTCGTACACGTGCTCAAGTAAATGGCTTTTGGTGAGCAGCTTGCCGGGATGCAGCATGAAATAGCGCAGCAAACGAAACTCGATTGCCGTCAACTCGGCATGCTCAGCGCCATCGACACTGACCGTTTGTCTGTCTTCGTCCAAGGTCACACCGCAACCACACAGTTGCGGCTGCATCATCCCGTGCATGCGCTTTAACAAGGCTTGGATGCGTGCCTGTAACTCCTCGATATGAAACGGCTTACCTAAATAATCATCGGCGCCCACTTTAAAGCCATCGACTTTTTCATGCCAGGCATCCCTCGCCGTCAGCACAATGACCGGCACATGATTGCCCGCCTGCCGCCAACGTCGCAGTACTTCTAGTCCGGGCATTTTCGGCAAGCCTAAATCCAGGATGACGATATCGTAGGATTCAGTCATGCCTAAAAACTCGCCGCTTTCGCCATCCATGGCCAAATCGACCGCAAACCCGGCTCTTTCCAGGTCGGCTTTTAAGGATCGGGACAGGCCTGGATCATCTTCTACCAGCAATAGTCGCATAGTTGAGTCATAACAAAGGTTGGTTTCAAAGAGTTACTCGGAGAAAACTATTTTAACCCCGAACTTTTAAGATTGGATTTATCTCGGTTTCCTAGACTAGCTATATCCGCAACTAAGCATACCGAGGTAAACAACATGAATAACGAAAACACCGTAGCGGTCTGGGACATTTTTATCCGTATTTTTCACTGGTCGTTGGTCCTTGCCTTTACTGTGGCCTATTTCACCAGCGAGGAAGAAAACGCTTGGCATATTTACGCCGGCTACACGGTTTTGGGTCTGATTATTTTCCGCATTCTGTGGGGAATAATCGGCAGCCGCCATGCCCGCTTTAGCGATTTTGTCCGTTCTCCCGGGAATGTTTACCGCTATATACGCGAACTGCGCGCAGGTTCCGCGAAACATTATGTCGGCCACAATCCTTTGGGCGGCTGGATGGTCATGGCATTGCTCTCTACGCTGCTGGTTGTGACTGTCAGCGGCTTAAAAGTATATGCGATAGAAGAAGGCCGAGGCCCGCTGGCTGCCAATCCGACAACGCTAACTTTGATTAGTGCTGCCCATGCAGAAGACGACGACGATGATGGAAAAGCAGAGATGGAAAGCCAAGACGAAGAATTTTGGGAGGAAATTCATGAAGGTGCAACGAACTTTATGCTGGTATTGATTGCCCTGCATATAGCCGGTGTCATTATCTCCAGCAGATTCCACCGAGAGAGCCTGGTAAAAGCTATGCTCACCGGAAAAAAGTCAAAGGAATGACAATAGAAACGTGATAATTGACGCAGTTTTAATTTTAAATTCATTTTCCGCTGTTATAAATTCCCGACTTTAAGTTGCCTGACAGTCTGAAATCTGCTTTCCGAGTTAGGCAACTCACTACATGCCTCGCGGCAAAACTATTTTAACTCCCGATTTTTTAGATCCCCATACGGCATTATTTGGGCTTATTAAAACCGGGAATTTGCTTTGATTTAGTTGATTAGTACGCCGCCAGTTTCATTGCTAGTTTAGGTCAGTTTACACACCACTAATCAACAGGGAACACACTATGAAAAAGATGACTCTCTTATTGCCATTGCTAGCGCTTGGCTCTGCCGCCGAGGCGAGCAACATCAGGGGCTCTTTAGGCAATTTTGATGCGATGAACCGCACTGGCGAAATCGTATACGGTATCGAAATAGAATTAGACGATTGTCACAGCAAAGACGTCATCAGCACTTACCCAGGTAATCACTATGGTTACGGAAAAATTCGTGAAGACCTTACCGACCCGGCGCATCCAAAAACGTTTGTTCGTTATGAACAACCGGTAGCCAGCGGCTTTCAAACTGGCTTCACTAATTTTTTACCGCCTAATAGCGCCCCGTCTTGCTATAACTTGGCTCAAAACGTTGGTTGCGAGCATTTTGGTGTGCATTTTGCGTATGGAAACGCCAATCCCTACAGTGCTGTTAAATACAACTGGCTAGTCAAAGACGCCAGCGGCAAAGTCGTTGTCGGTCCATCGCTACTTATCAGCACGCCCGTTTTTGATTTTACCCCGCCAGTTGTTGGCATTCCCGCGCAAGTCGTTGCGACTATTCCCGCCCCCGTCGTTCCGCAACCCGTGGTTAAAGAATTTGGCGAACCTAGCTGGGTTAAGGTCATCAAAACCAAAACACATAAAACCCGGCCTTTGGCCTTGGGCGATCTGATCAGCGATGACCATGATGGCGACAACCTCCCTGACTGGACCAACGGCGAACCTGACGAAGTTGAGTCGGAATGGCATTTATTACAAACACGAAACGGCGCCAGCAGCAAGAAGACTGAGTTAACCGGCAAAGCCGAGGATATGGGCGAAAATGGTGACAAAGTCATTACCCGCCGCTATGAGTTTTATGCCTATGCGGGTCCCGCTGCCTCGATAGACGGTGAAAAAGGCGAAGCCATGTGTGACGCAGTCGGTGCGGACGGCATTTCCGGCTTAGACGTCGTGGACGTAACAAACGCTTTTGGCGAAACTCAAAGTTTTGATTGCAGCACGGTAGCCGTCGTCGGTGAATATCTGGGCGCGCAAATGACAGAGTTTTTGGCTGCCACACCGTTCAGCATGGTCGATGCGTTGCAAAACGGCAGTGTCAATGAGCTACTTCCACAACGGCCTGTCGCTAACGGCGGTAATACACCCTACGTTGTAAACGTTACTACAGGTGCGTTACCTAACGGGTTGGCAATCGATTCGGACACCGGCTTGTTATCCGGTGTGCCGTCAAAAGTGGGTGTGTTTAATTTTACCGTATCCGCAAGTGATACCGATGGCACCGCGGCTTCTAAAGCCTATACCGTAAAGGTAACCGGCCCTGGCGATACAGATCGCGATAACGACATTGATTTGAATGATTTGAATACCATCAAAGCTAAATACGGCCAAGTAGTTAGCGCAGGTGACCCATCCGATGTGAATGGCGATTTAAGAGTCAATCTCGCCGACCACAGAAAAGCAGCGACGCTTTGCACTTTACCAAAATGTGCTTTGGTTACTCCAACACCATAAGTGCTGTTTCAATTTTTTAAGCATGATGTCGGGGTGCAGGCCCCGACAGACCACAAATCTACGGAATCGTTATGAACAAAAATTTATTTATTAGATTGCTGGCATTAGCTGCCGCTGGTTTTTTCCATACTGCGGAAGCGACCACTTTAAGTCTCAAATTTCCAAATAATTCGAATATCTATACCACTACTGTAGGCTCATTTTTTGATGCCAATATCTATGTCGATGGTTTAGCTGATTTTGGTGCTTTCGATCTGACCTTGACATACAACAGTAACAATCTGTCGGCGCAGTCCCTAACTAGCACCAGTATTTTTGGCACCGACGATTCGGCAGTATTTATTAACACCATTACACCTGGCATAGGTGGTTCGGGTTCCATTCACTTTGCTGAAGATTTATCCCCCACAAGTTCTGCAAACACAGGCTTGAATATAACCGGGCCAACTTTATTGGGCACCATAACGTTCAAAGCACTTACAGTTAGCGCGATTAATACTGCTTACTTAATCAATTTCAGCGCTTCATCAGAAATTTATACTTTCGACGGCACATCAATCGGCGGGACAGCGCAAGGCGGGAACGTTAAGATCACTGCCGTACCGGCAGCAGTGCCCTTGCCAGCCTCGATATTTTTGTTTGTTCCGGGTTTGTTAGCGGTATTTGGCGCTCGCAAAGGCACAAGAAAAATTGCGGCATAGGGGCTAAGGAAGGCTGCGCAGTCTTTTATCGATAGTTTCCGATTGCGTTATAAACCCACAAAAGCCATCTCGGGAGAGTTGGCTTTTTTTATTTGTGTTTTAGGAATGAAAAATTTGAATTGAACACAGTTTAATTTATGTTTATAGTGCCTCCCGGCAAATCGCAATCTGTCTGCTAATATGCGCTTACGGGAGGAATACTATGTTAAAAGTTGTTTTACGCTGGCTGTTGACGCTAGTCTATCGAGTGAAAGTCCACGGGCTTGATAATTATGCCAAAGCCGGCAACCGCGTCTTGATCGTCGCCAATCACACCTCGTTTCTCGATCCATTGTTGTTGGGCGTGTTTTTGCCGGACGACATCACCTTTGCGATCAACACCCAAATCTCGGAACGCTGGTGGCTGAAACCATTCTTGCGTTTATCAAAAGTGTTTCCGATGGACCCGACGCATCCCCTGTCATTAAAAGCGTTGATTCATCATTTACAAAGCGACACAAAAACCGTGATTTTTCCGGAAGGCCGCATCACGGTCACCGGTTCCTTAATGAAAATCTATGATGGCACCGGCATGGTTGCCGACAAGTCGGGGGCGACGATACTGCCTGTTCGAATTGAAGGTGCCGAATTTAGCCGCTTTTCCAGAATGGGCGGAATCTTGCGCAAACACTGGCTTCCACGCATCGCCATTCATATACAGCCGCCCACGCTGATAGAAACGCACGGCGACGTGACCGGTAAAGCCCGCCGCAAACATAGCGGTCACATCCTGGCCGACATCATGACCGAAATGATGTTTGCCACCAGCCATTACCAACAAACCATTTTTTCGGCATTGCTGGAAGCTCGCACATTATATGGTGGTAGCTACACCGTTGCCGAGGATCTGGAGCGCAAACCTTTAAGCTACGACGCATTGATAACCCGTAGCCTAATCGTTGGTAAACTGATTAGCGCAATTACCCAAACTGGTGAAAATGTTGGCGTGCTATTGCCGAATAGCTGCAAGACGCTGAACGTGGTTCTGGGTTTGCAGATTTATAGACGAGTACCGGCCATGTTGAATTATTCAATCGGTGCAAATGGCATGGCAGCGGCCTGCCGTACCGGGCAAGTCAACACCGTGCTGACTTCGCGCAAGTTCATCGAACTGGCGCATCTTGAGGATGACACAGCCACATTGGCACAACATGTCAAACTGGTCTATCTGGAAGATCTGGCGGCATCGTTAACCGGTGCCGACAAGTTACTCGGATGGCTAAAGGCTAAATCCGCCGGAATTTGGTACAAAAGTCATGACTATGATGCTGACGATGCGGCGGTCGTGCTGTTTACATCCGGCTCGGAAGGCTTACCCAAAGGCGTGGTATTGTCGCACGCCAATATATTAGCCAATCACAAACAAATCAGGTCACGCATCGATTTCGGTCCGGGCGACGTGGTACTAAACTTTTTGCCGATGTTTCATTCTTTCGGCTTCAGCGTTGGCACCATGATGGCGGTGCTGAACGGCATGACCAGCTTCTTCTACCCTTCACCCCTGCATTACGCGGTAATACCGGAAATGGCGTATGAAGTGGGTGCGACCATCATGTTCGGCACCAACACCTTTCTGGCCGCGTATGCCAAAAAAGCCCATCCTTATGATTTTTTCTCCCTGCGTTACGTGGTAGCCGGTGCGGAAAAATTACAGGAAACCACCCGTACCACTTGGCTAGACAAATTCGGCATCCGTATTCTGGAAGGCTACGGCGCTACCGAAACCTCGCCGGTAACTTCGGTGAATACGCCAATGGATTATAAAGCCGGCAGCGTGGGCCGTTTCATGCCAGATATGCTACACAAGCTGGAACCAGTGCCAGGTATCGAAAATGCCGGTAAATTACACGTCGCCGGCCCGAACATTATGAAAGGCTATTTACTGCCGGATAATCCCGGCGTATTGGTACCGCCCTGCTCGGCCGCTTATGGCGAAGGCTGGTACGATACCGGCGATATAGTGCATGTCGACGACGAGGGCTTTATTCATATTCGCGGCCGCAGCAAACGTTTTGCAAAAATCGGCGGGGAAATGGTCTCGCTGACCGCCGTCGAGCAGTTGGCCATCAACGCCTGGCCGGATGCGCAACACGTAGTCGTAAGTCTGCCCGATCCGAAAAAAGGCGAACAACTGGTATTGTTGACTACTCGCCGCGACGCCAACGCCAAACAGTTGGCCGAAGCCTCGACCGGTGTGGCTACCATCAATCTGCCCAAGAAAGTGTTTGTGCTGGATAAGTTGCCGGTATTGGCAACCGGAAAAACCGATTATCCAGGAGCTACCGCGTTAGCTGCGCGATTGCTGGAAGGCAACGTCGAGCCCGCTTGAGCGTGGCCCCACCTCTGTCTTGCCTAACTTAACTACCCTTTAACGCCATGAGCAAACACATCTATCCCCTTCTAGTCGCGCAATTCCTGTCTGCATTTGCCGACAACGCCATTTTATTTACTGTCATCGCCATGGTGATGCAGGACGCGCATCCGGTTAGCTGGTACGTGCCGGCATTGCAAAGCGTATTTCTGGTGGCATTCGTGGTCTTGGCTCCCTGGGTGGGCGGATTTGCCGACAACCATGCTAAATCGAGGGTGTTGATTGTCGCCAATCTGATCAAGGCTTGCGGTGCCGGCTTGTTGTTATTTCACGTCGAGCCTCTATTGGCTTATTGTCTGGTCGGTGTCGGCGCTGCCTTATACAGTCCGGCCAAGTATGGCATTTTGCCGGAACTAGCAGGCCACGACGGCCTGGTCAAAGCCAATAGCTGGATAGAAGGTTCGACAATTCTGGCTATATTAACTGGCATGGTGGTCGGGGCCAAACTGGCCGATCATTCCACCACTTGGGCCTTGATTGCCACAATAGTCTTGTTTTTGATTTCCGCTGCAACCACCCTATTCTTGCCGATTGGTTTGCGTAAAACGCCACCATCCGGCTCGAAAGTCAGGCTGTTCTACTTGGAAGTTAAAACTTTTCTGGCGATGCCGCGCTCACGGTTCGCAGTGCTTGGCGCGTCCTTATTCTGGGCGGCTGCTGCCAGCGTGCGGGTCATCATCATCGCCTGGGCGCCGTTGGTGTTGATGACGCATAATGCCAGCGACATAGCCAATCTGACGCTATTTTTGGCTATCGGCATCATCGCCGGTTCGGTCCTGGTCCCGCGCTTGATTCCGCTGGAACATTTACGTCGCGCTCGAATCCCGGCCTATTTGATGAGCATCTTTATCATCGCCCTGAGTTTTACCGAGGCGGTTTGGCCGGCGCGTTTTGTGTTGTTTTTAATGGGTATGGCCGGCGGCATGTTTATCGTACCGATCAATGCGGCACTTCAGGACCTTGGTCAACAAAGCATAGGCAGCGGCGGCGCGGTAGCGATGCAGAATTTTTTCCAGAATGTGGCAATGTTATTGTCGGTCGGCGGCTATACCCTGGCTGCTGCCGAACATGTAACACCAATTGCCGCGCTAATCGGCCTGGGTTTGCTGCTGCTGGCGGCTACTTTTCTGGTGGTTTGGCACTTACCTGAAGTGGAGCAAGCGCCTTCCAACCTTGAATAAAGGCTTGCACTAGCAAATCCACGCTTAGCTTGGATGCTTCAATATCGCTGACTTGCGGTTTGGCGGTTAGAGACAAAATACAGATCCCATGCACGCCGCTCCACAAGGTTCTGGCAGCCAGCCGGCTTTGCTCGGACGAGCTACTTGGCGTAAGCTGTATAAACAACACCTCGACAATGGCAAACATCTGCTCCACTTTTTGTAGATACCAGTCAGGCTGAGGCTCCTCACTCTGGATATCGAAGATCATTCGCCAGCGATTGAAATGCTGGGCGGCAAAATTTAGATAGGTTTCCGCCAAGATAAGAATATTTTCCTCGACGCTGGCGGACGGTACGCAGTGGAGCAATTGTTTAGCCAACTCGTCCAGTGTCCGGCCTTTGACGTGGGTCAGCAAATCGTTCATATTGGCAAATACCATATAAATGCTGCCCACCGTATAGCCAATTTCCATCGCGATTTTACGCACCGTCAGGGCGCTGTATCCGTCCTCTATAACGATGGTTTCTGCGGCGACCAACACCATTTCCTTGATTTGTTCCTGACTATGTTCGCTTCTTCTTGCCATATGTTCTCTGCGACATGCACTAAAAACAGCTACCATACACGACCTTGCCTCAGGAATCGATAGTTTACATGCACAACGAACTTCTCGATGTCGTCGATAAAGACGATGCCGTTATTGCCCAACAACCCAGATCAGTGATTCACGCCAACAGACTGCGTCATCGGGCCGTGCATATTCTGGTTTTCAACGATGCGGGCCAGTTGTTTCTGCAAAAGCGCTCAATGAAAAAAGATCTGAACAAAGGCTTATGGGATACCTCAGCGGCAGGTCACGTCGACGCCGGCGAAAGCTATGCCTGTTCCGCGCCGCGTGAATTACAGGAAGAATTGGGCGTATCTGCCGAGAGCCTGGAAGGCTTATTCAAACTGGAGCCTAGCACCGATTTAGGTATGGAATTTATTCAGGTCTACCGCTGCCGGCATAACGGACCGTTTGATCTGGCGACTGATGAAATCGATGAAGGTTGCTGGGTGGATCAAGTTATCTTGGACGAGCGAGTAGCCGCTAATGATCCGACTTTGACACTTACATTCAAAATTATCTGGCAACAGTTTAGGAATATCGCAAACTAAAATGTATGCCGATATTCATGATGATTGCCACGTCAGCGATGAAATGAAAACGCGGGTAAAACAAGAAAGTGGCGGAGCGGACGGGGCTCGAACCCGCGACCCCCGGCGTGACAGGCCGGTATTCTAACCAACTGAACTACCGCTCCGCAGTAGAGAGCGGCGCATTCTACAGCATATCACCCACGCGTCAAGCAAAAGCCCAAATTAATTATGCCGGCACTATCCTGCCCACTCTGTAATAGTCTCAATACCCATCATTTTCACAGTGACTCCCAACGCGATTACAAGCGTTGCCAGAATTGCTTACTGGTATATGTCGATTGCACACAGCATTTATCGCCAAGCCAGGAAAAGGCTATTTATGATCTGCATCAAAACTCCATCGACGATCCGGGCTACATTGAATTTTTATCGCGCTTGGCAAACCCTCTGCTCGAAAGATTGCCGAACAATTCTGCAGGCCTTGACTACGGTTGCGGCCCCGGTCCGGCGCTCGCAAGACTGTTAAAAGCCCAAGGGCATCGAATAAGTGTCTACGATCCCTTCTATGCGGACTTTCCTGAGCGCCTGCACCAAACCTACGACTTTATCGTCTGCACCGAGGTGGTAGAGCATTTTCGTGCGCCAAAACGCGAATTCGACGCACTATTTGAGTTATTGAAACCCGGCGGCTGGCTGGGCATTATGACCAAATTGGTCATTGATGCCGAAGCCTTTGCCAAATGGCATTACAAAAACGATCAAACCCACATCGCTTTTTTTTCGCGGCCAACATTTCGTTGGTTAGCAGCGCATTACCACTGCCAAATTGAATTCATCGGCAACGACGCGATTATTCTGCAACGCAATCCTCGCCATTACAACGATTGACCTCCACGGTGATGTGGTCGAGCTGCGCGAATTTGGCCAATAGATTCTTATAATAACTGGGCGATTTTGGCTGCTGGGTGACCAAAACCACGATTGCCGCATAATGATTCGCACTAACGGGCCAGACATGCAGATCGCTGACACGGCATTCGCCGTCATCCTCCAGCACAGCTTGTATGGCTTGGGTAAATTTAGGGTTCATGGCTTGGTCCAACAAGACCGGACTAGTTTCTTTGATTAAACCGTAAGCCCAAACCAGGATCACTGTCGCGCCGACGAAACCCATCACCGTGTCCAGCCATACCCAGCCGTAATATTTGCCGGCAACCAAAGCGACGATGGCTAATACCGATGTTAGCGCGTCGGCCATTACATGCAGATAGGCAGCCCGTAGATTGTGATCCTGATGATGGGGACGATGATCGTGCTCATTGTCATCGTGATGGTCATGGTCATGGTCATGGTCATGGTCATGGTGAGAATTATGCCCGTGTCCATGGTGATGATCGTGATGGTCTCGTAATAACAACGCGCTTAATAGATTGATCAGTAAACCCACTTGCGCGACTAAAATCGCCTCGTCAAAGCGAATGATTTCCGGCATTAGCAGCCTTTGTACCGAGTCGGCAATCATCACCAAGGCTACCATAGCCAATGCTATCGAACTGGCAAATCCGCCCAACACGCCGACCTTGGCTGGACTAAACGCGAAGGTTTGGTCATCCTGGTGGATACGGCTGTAACGGTAAGCGAAGATTGCAATCATGAAAGCCACCACATGCGTGGCCATGTGCCAACCGTCCGCCAACAGAGCCATCGAATGAAACTGCATGCCAGCGACAATTTCCACAATCATGGTCGCAAACGTCAATAGCAGCACCCATTTCGTGCGCCGCTCGCCTTTGCGATTGATCCGCGCGAAATCGTGCGAATGTTGCCAGTTACTCAATTGATGTTCATGCATCCGTAGTTCCTTGTTCTCCAAAGCTGAAATCTTCACCGAGGCACCATTCTAGCGCAGCTTACCGGGAAACACTTCCGCAAAGTAAAAGCGCCTGGTATTTGCGGCAAACCGCCGTAAAATACGATTTTGAAACTATTCGCCCTGCACTCTCAAGTATTCGATGAGTAATTCCAAACACATCTTCAGCGTATCCCAGCTAAACCGCGAAGCCAAACGTTTGCTGGCTGGCCACTTCTTGACCGTGCAGGTACAAGGCGAGATTTCCAATCTCAGCCTACCCTCATCCGGCCATTACTACTTTACATTGAAAGACGCGCAAGCCCAGATTCGCTGCGCCATGTTCAAAGGCCAGCAGCAACGGCTGCGCTTCAAACCGGCCAACGGCAATCTAGTTGTCGCCACCGCGCAAGTCAGCTTGTACGAACCGCGCGGCGATTATCAATTGGTGGTGGAACAGTTGGAAGAAGCCGGTGACGGTGCATTACGACTGGCTTACGAACGCCTGAAGCAAAAACTATTGCTTGAAGG
This sequence comes from Methylomonas sp. 11b, assembly GCF_000515215.1. Taxonomy (NCBI): domain Bacteria; kingdom Pseudomonadati; phylum Pseudomonadota; class Gammaproteobacteria; order Methylococcales; family Methylococcaceae; genus Methylomonas; species Methylomonas sp. 11b. The sequence goes on along the minus strand of NZ_KI911557.1, from coordinate 16,056 downwards.
CTTGTTCGAGCAAAACCGCAAGAAACCGATACCGCAATTGCCAAAGCAAATCGGTGTCATCACCTCGGCCAGCGGCGCGGCTATTCACGACATTCTCAGCGTTTTGAAACGGCGCTTCCCGGCCATCCCGGTGTTGATCTATCCGGTGGCCGTGCAGGGCGAGAGTGCCAAATTTGAAATCTGCGCGGCACTGGAAACAGCAAATAAACAAGACTTGGTGGATGTAATCATCCTGGCGCGCGGCGGCGGTTCGCTTGAGGATTTGTGGGCCTTTAACGAAGAAATTGTGGCCCGGGCGGTAGCTGCCAGCGAAATTCCGGTGATTTCAGCAGTAGGCCACGAGGTGGATTTCAGCATAGCCGATTTCGTCGCCGATTTGCGCGCACCGACACCATCGGCGGCGGCCGAATGTGCTGTGCCGGACCAATCCGCGTGGCTGAACCGCTTTGCAGCAATCGAGCGCCAACTTACTCGGCAGATACAGGATAAATTACAGCAGCAGCAGTTGCATTTAACCTGGCTAAACAAAGCCCTACAAACCCAACATCCAGGCGAAAAACTACAACGTAATACACAGCGTCTGGACGAATTGGAACAACGCTTGAATCGCGCGACACAAGCCGGCTTGAAACTGCGCCGCCAGCGACTGGCGTTAAACACACAGCGTCTGAACAGTCAGCAGCCGTTGGCATCAATTCACGGCTATCAGCTCCAACTTGATTACTTCCAACAACGATTAAGCCGTTCCATGCAAATTAAACTGACAGCATTGAAAAACCGGCAACACGCGACAGCACAAACCTTACATGCGATCAGCCCGCTGGCAACACTGGAACGCGGTTACGCTATTGTGCAACGACACGAAAGCTCGCAGCTAGTTAAGTCGGTTAAACAGTTAGCCAAGCTTGAACTGCTCGATATTAGAATGGCCGATGGTCACATTGTTAGTAGAGTTGATAAGGTAATACCCGATTAAATCTTGCCTGCTCTTTAATTGCCACCGACGATCAACCACCCAGTATGTCATTGGCAATTACCGGGCATAAAACATGCTTATTTGTATTGGTTTAAAAATCACACTAGTGTTCATATGACAATATTCGACAAAACCATTCCCCTGAGTGTTGGTTATGCTCACATCGATCATGATCACGGCATATTTATTGATCTGATAAATCAATTGGATAAGGCCAATAACACCGACTTTCCCGAATTGTTTGCGCAATTGTATCAACACACCGAAGAGCATTTTGAATCCGAAAATCGGTTAATGGCGCAATGCGGATTTCCGGCGGAAACTGAACACAAAGGAGAACATCAACGCGTTTTGGGCGAATTCAAACAGTTTAAAACCCGCATAGACAAAGGTCTTATCACATTTGGTCGTTCATTTGTCAGAGAGCGTCTGCCGCAGTGGTTTGTGCTGCACGTTACAACGATGGACAGTGCTTTATCCGCGCATATAAAAATGCAACAAGAGTTGCCTGGCGAATGACTGCCAATAAGGAACTTAGAGTAATCGAACATTTTTACGACGCGGCCGAAAGCGAAAGCATTTATCGGCGTTTGCTGCAAGAACAGAACTGGCCCGACAATTGTTATAGCGTTGCCGGTCGAGAATTTACGCTACCTCGTCTACAAACCTGGCATGCGGACCCGGGGATAAGTTATAGCTACAGCAATAATCTATTGCAAACTCGGCCTTGGACTCCGTTGCTGTTGGATATACGGCAAAAAGTCGAACGCTGCTTAAACTTTTCGTTTAACTCCGTTTTGGTGAACTTGTATCGAAACGGCGAGGATTATGTGGGGTGGCATGCGGATAACGAAGCGGAGTTGGGAGCACAACCTTTTATCGCGTCATTGACGTTTGGCGCGACCCGGCAATTTGCATTTCGGCATAAAAAAACCGCGGAAAGCGGCGTTATTTTACTCACTAGTGGAATGCTATTGATTATGCAGCCCGATTTCCAACATCACTGGCTGCATAGTATTCCTATCGATCCAGAACTATCACAAGGACGTATAAACTTAACATTTCGGAAAGTCATCGCGCCCAAATAGCTTGGTTTAACTTCACTTGCTTTGGACGACAAGTCTTAATGTTGTTCCAACGCTTGGGCTTGCTCGGCTTCAAATTTCTTTCTTTTATCGCATTTCTCGCTACAGACGCAGTTACCGGTGCCGCCGCAAGACCCTTTGATAGCGTTCCTACCGAAAACAACACCGACGGCCATGACGGCAATAACGATTAACATAAATAAAAATGTTACTAAAAAATAACCCATTGTTTTCTCCTGTTTTTTCTAATGGCTGAAAGCAAAAAAGGAGCGATCCGAAAATCGCTCCCCGTGTTTCCCGTCAGATTAAGATAAATTAACCGCCGAAATCATCCAACATGATATTTTCAGGATCAACGCCATTAGCTAACAGCATGTTGATCACTGAAGAGTTCATGATTGGAGGTCCGCACATGTAGTATTCACAATCTTCTGGGTTCGGGTGTTTCTTGATGAACTCCTCGAACAACACGTTATGAATAAAGCCGGTGTAACCTTTCCAGTTATCTTCAGGTAACGCATCCGACAATGCCACATGCCATTCAAAATTATCATTTTCTTTGGCCAGCATATCAAAATCTTCTACATAGAACATTTCGCGTTTGCTACGTGCACCATACCAGAAAGTCATTTTGCGTTTGGATTTCAGTCTACGCAGTTGATCAAAGATATGCGAACGCATCGGCGCCATACCAGCACCACCACCGATGAATACCATTTCCGCATCGGTTTCCTTGGCAAAAAACTCGCCGTAAGGACCGGAAACGAATACTTTGTCGCCTGGCTTCAGATTGAAGATAAATGAAGACATTATACCTGGCGGGATGCCATCCGGCGCCCCTGGAGGCGGGGTAGCAATCCTGACATTCAGCATAATTTCCTTTTCTTCAGGATACGATGCCATTGAGTACGCACGCAGGGTTGGTTCTTTTACGTCTGACACATAACGCCATAGATTGAATTTATCCCAATCAGGACGGTATTCATCGGCAACATCCATATCCGCATATTTTGAAATATGTGGCGGACATTCGATTTGAATATAACCGCCGGCACGGTAGTTAATAGCTTCGCCTTCCGGCAACTCCAACACCAATTCTTTAATGAAAGTGGCAACGTTGTCGTTCGACTTAACCGTGCATTCCCATTTTTTTACACCGAATACGCTGTCTTCAACTTCGATGTCCATATTTTGTTTAATGGACACTTGGCAAGCCAGACGTTCGCCATGCGCCGCTTCGCGCTTGGTGATATGGGATTGCTCGGTTGGCAGAATATCGCCGCCGCCGCTATGCACTTTAACTTTGCATTGGCCGCAAGTGCCGCCGCCGCCGCAAGCGGAGGAGACAAACAGTTGGTTATCCGCCAATGCTGTTAACAACTTAGAACCAACCGGTACACGGATTTTCTTCTCATGATTGATCAGAATTTCCACATCCCCGGAGGCCACCAATTTACTCTTGGCGCCGATGATTAAAAACACCAGCGCTATCACGATGACCGTGAAGAAAATAACACCTAATGCAATTTCCAGCATTACGATACCCTTATAATTGAATTCCAGAGAAAGCCATGAAGCCCAGAGACATCAAGCCGGCAGTGATAAAAGTGATGCCCAGACCTTGCAATGCAGCAGGTATATCGCTGTATTTCAATTTCTCACGCACACCGGCCATTACGGTAATCGCCAAAGCCCAACCAAAACCACTCCCTATACCGTATACCACGCTTTCGCCGAAATTGTAGTCGCGTTCAATCATGAACAAGCTACCGGCCAAGATCGCACAGTTCACGGTAATCAGCGGCAGGAAGATACCCAAGGCTTGATACAGAGCCGGAAAGAATTTATCCAGAATCATTTCCAGGATCTGTACGATCGCAGCGATCATACCGATACAGCTCAACAAGCTTAAAAAGCTTAAATCCACACCGGAAATGCCGATCCAAGATAACGCATCTTCTTTCAACAAGGTTTGGTAGATGAAGTTATTGGCAGGCACGGTCAGGGTTTGCACCACCATTACCGCGATGCCCAAACCCATTGCTGTAGAAATCTTCTTGGAAACCGCCAAGAAAGTACACATACCTAGGAAGAATGATAATGCTAGGTTTTCAATGAAAACCGCTTTAACAAAAAGACTGATATAGGCTTCCATTAGTGATGTCCCCCTTCACCGTGAGCAATCGACATAATTTTGAACTCGTTGTGCTCCACCTGTTTCGGTTTCCAAGTACGGAAACCCCAGATAATCAAGCCAATGATGAAAAACGCGCTAGGCGGCAGCAACATCATGCCATTAGGCACATACCAACCACCGTCTTTGACTAGAGGCAATACATCGAAGCCAAGCAGTTTGCCTGATCCCAAAGTTTCTCTGAACAGTGCCACGATGACCAGAATCAAACTGTAACCTAAACCGTTACCGATACCGTCTACAAAGCTTTGCAGCGGCGGGTTTTTCATCGCATAGGCCTCAGCACGCCCCATGACGATACAGTTGGTAATAATCAAACCAACAAATACTGACAGTTTTTTACTGACATCAAAGGCAAAGGCCTTAAGCAACTGATCTACCACAATAACCAACGAAGCAATGATGATCATCTGCACGATAATCCGAATGCTGCTGGGTATATGTTCCCGCACCGCACTGATCGCCGCACTGGAACAGGCGGTAACCGAGGTCAAGGCCAAAGCCATGATCAATGAAGTAGACATTTGCGAAGTTACCGCCAACGCCGAACACACGCCAAGCACCTGTAAAGTGATTGGGTTGTTATCGACCAACGGTTCGAATAATACTTTTTTAGTTTCTTTATCCATTGTTTTGCCCTAACCGTTTGTTCTAATCTTGTTCAGATAGGTTGCGAAACCTTCCGCACCCATCCAATACTGGATCAGATTGCTGACACCACGGCTGGTCAGTGTTGCACCGGCCAAACCATCCACTTTGTAAACAGAATCCGGACGACTGGAATCCACACCGCCTTTAACCAGCGTCAAAGCCACCTCGCCTTTGTCGGAATAGACTTTCTTGCCTTTCCACAACGCACGCCAATTAGGATTGACTACCTCACCACCCAGGCCAGGGGTTTCCCCTTGGTCATACAGGTTGATGCTTTGTACCGTTTGCGCATCCGCTTCCAACGCCAAAAAGCCGTACATGGTAGACCACAGACCGTAACCGTTGATAGGCAGAATGATGGATTGCAGCTGATCGCCTTTCTTAACCAAAAATACTTTGGTGTATTTGGCTTTTTGACGGATGCTGGCAATATCTTTCTCGACCGGAATCAATTCGTTCTGCGCCGGGTCTTTGGCAGCTTTGCGTTGGTCGTATTCGTCGACGTTAATATTGTCAACGTAATCGCCGGTTTTAAGATCGACAATCTTGCTTTCGATTCTTTCCGCAAAGGCTTGGTCGATATCCGTACCTTCTTCCAACAAACCGGCCACATCAAGAATGTTTTTCTTCATGTCCAGGGCTTTGTTGTAGCCTTGCAAAGGCCGTAAAGCCACTGTTGCAATAGACACCAGTACAGCACAAACCAAACATAAGGCCAAAGCCACATTTACGGTTTTTTCCAGGCTGTCGTTACTTAAAGCCAGGATTCTGTCGGCGTAAACTCTGAACTGTTCATAATACTTGCAGAGCTGCTCGTTATACTTAGAGGTTTTTTTCTCGGCGTTAAGCATGGCGTTTGATCCTTCTTCTAATATTTGCTTGAACAACAAAGTAATCAATCAATGGTGCAAACATGTTTGAGAAAAGAATTGCAAGCATCACACCTTCAGGGAAAGCCGGGTTGATAACCCGAATGATGATAATCATCACGCCAATCATCGCACCGTAAATCCAACGACCGGTGTCGGTCACGGCTGCGGATACAGGATCGGTTGCCATGAACACGGTACCGAACGCAAAACCACCGACCACCATATGCCAATACCAAGGTATTGCAAACATTGGGTTGGTGGTACTTCCGATAATATTCAGCAGAGTAGACATAGCGATCATGCCAATCAATACACCGCCCATGATGCGATACGAAGCGACACGCGTGTAGAGCAGGAACGCCGCACCCAGCATACAAGCCAAAGTCGAGGTTTCGCCCATGGAACCGGGAATGAAACCCAGGAAGGCCTGAATCCAGCTAAAGCTTTCCTTAATCGCTTCCAGGCCGCCAGCCGAAGCCAGAGACAATGCAGTAGCACCACTGTAACCATCCACGGCAACCCAGACCGCATCCCCTGAAATGGACGCAGGATAAGCGAAGAACAGGAATGCCCGACCAGTCAGTGCGGGATTAAGGAAGTTTTTGCCGGTACCACCGAAAACTTCTTTACCCAACACGATACCGAAAGAGATACCCAGCGCCACTTGCCACAAAGGTATGTCAGGCGGCAGGATCAAGGTATACAGCATCGAAGACACCAAGAAGCCTTCATTAACTTCGTGTTTACGCACAGTCGCGAAAAGCACTTCCCAGATACCGCCAACCGCCAAAGTCGTAATGTAAACCGGGAAAAAATACAACATACCGTGCACTAGGCACGAAAAAGGATTGTATGGATTGTAGCCAAACAGCGCCATTGGAATGCTGCGCCAGTTATTGATTTCGGTGGCGCCGATTTTTTCCATCGCCAAATTGGCTTGGTAGCCGGTGTTATACCATGCCATCAAAATACAAAACGCCGTGGCTATTACCACGAAAGTCATGGTCCGTTTCAGGTCATTGCCGTCACGAACGTGGGTTCTACCGCGCGTTACATCGGATGGCGTATAGATGAAAGTATCCACCATCTCATAGAGACCGTAATACTTCTCAAACTTGCCGCCCTTTGTAAAATGCGGCTCTATGCTATCTAAAATATCTCTAGCCGACATTATCCTTCCTTCTCGATTTTAGTTAAATTAGCTCTGAGCACAGGCGCGAAGTCGTGTTTACCTGGATCGACAAAGGTGAACAAAGACACGTCTTCTTCACTCAATTCCAGACAACCAAGAGACTGTGCAGTATCGGTATCGCCGACTACAATCGCTTTTAACAAAGGTGTAGCCAAAATATCCAAAGGCATGACCGACTCATATACGCCAACAGGGACGATGGCCCGGTTACTGCCGTTCTTATCGGTGGTCAACGGGAACAGGCGATTATCTTTACGATCTTTACTGGAAACGTAGACATTCAACGCCGAGTATTTGTCTTTACCCGGGACGATCCAACCGAAAAACTCCCGATCGCGACCTTCTTTGATAGCCGAAACTTGCAAACTGTAAGCACTCAAAAACGCAGCAGATCCGGTAGCTTCGTGGCCATATAAAACAGAACCCGAAATCACGCGATTTTCAACATCTTGCAATTCGCCAGCAACCAAATCATCCAAGTTCGCGCCCACACGGGTACGCACCAGCCTGGGGTTTTTAACGGTTGGACCAGCCAAGGAAACCACGCGCTCAACATTCAGTTTACCGCTGGTAAACAAGGCGCCGATAGCAATCACCGCTTGATAATCGATATGCCAAACAAATTTATGGATATTGACCGGATCGATGAAGTGTATGTGAGTGCTTGGCAAACCGGCAGGATGCGGACCGGAAAACTCGGCTATTTGCACTGCTTGGTTAGCAACCACATCGGTACCAGAAGCCTTGCAAAGATAGGTTTTACCAGACGTCAACTTGGAGATCACAGTCAAGCCATTAGCAAAGTCCGCGGCGCGCTCCTTGATAATCACAGCTGGATCGGCCGCAAGCGGACGAGTATCTATGGCTGTGACAAAAATCGAACTTGGGGAGGAATCAACAGCTGGGATTTTGCCGTAAGGACGAGTCAGGAACGAAGTCCACAAGCCCGATGCCAGCAAATTTTCCTTGACTTGTTCTTGAGTCAAATTGCCCAGCTCTGCTTCGCCGTATTTCGCGAAAGACTCTTGCTGATTTCCCTGCAATTCGATGACAACAGACAACAAAGCACGTTTATCGCCGCGATTAATAGCTTTGACCACACCCGCGCCGGGTGATACGAAGTTAACGCCAGGATTCTTTTTGTCAGAAAAAAGCGCCTGTCCTAATTTGACCTTATCTCCTTCGGCAACCATCATCTTCGGTTTCAGATCAATATAGTCGGCACCTAACAAAGCAACCGATTTGATGCTGTTACCATCGCTTATCTTTTGTTCGGGGCCGCCTGTTATGGGCAAATCCAAACCTTTCTTTATATTAAATTGCATAGTTAATACGCCTGCTCCCCAGACTAGTTGCAGCAAAAAGCCCATTGAGAAACATCTCTCCCAAAGGACACTTCAAGACAAAACATGTTCATTACATCACAAGTTATCGGCTTTCTCAACGGAAAATCCCAAGGCTTGTGGCCCCGTAAGCCGCGCGATAGCGCCCGGCGCAAGTGGAAATGCCGATCAAATATCAACCACTTTATCGATATCAAAACCGCTGACATACTTGCGGCCGACATACCCCCGGGTATTGCTTAAAATACGGGCATCCGCTATCCGGTAATCACCCAAATTGTGCACATGACCGTGAAACCAGGCCGCTATTTCATACTCGTGAAATAAAGGCTTCAAGTCATTACAATACGCCAGCTTTTTAAGTACGTTGGGTGAATCGATCCAACTCCATTCGGTCGGCGCATGGTGGGTGACCACAATGGTCCTGCCGGCAAAGGGAGTGGCAAGCTGTTGTTCTAACCAGGACTTTGATTCCCGGTGTAGTTCGGCAAAGTGTTTAGGCTCGAATGATTGACCTGTAAACGACACCTTACGAAAGTCATTCAAGGTTTTTCCCAGCGCTTCGGCTTTTTCAGCGCCCTCGATAAACAAATTCGTCCACAAAGTACAACCCAAAAAGCGCACGCCCTGGAAGATAAACTGATCTTTTTCCAAGAACTGAATTTGACTGCCCGCACATTCCCTACGCAACATGTCGATGGTCTGTTGATATTCGTAACCATAAAACTCATGGTTACCCGCCACATAAACCACGGGCTTGCCGATAGACTTCAACCATTCGACACCTTGTTTGAATATGCCAATATCGCCCGCCGCCACGACAATATCGGCATCGGTTTCCGGCAAACTCTGCTCGCCAAATTCTAAATGCACATCAGAAAAGTAATTTATCCGCACAATTTGCTCTTTCGTCCTGTAACTAAGGAGGTATAATTTATATCCTAAGTGAATTACTTGGTATTTTTAGATAACTTTCAGTTTTTGCAAACCACAATTCTATGTCGATTAGCCCCAGAAAACACACCCAACAGGTTTTGGTAGGAAACGTAAAAGTCGGCGGCGGTGCTCCGATTGTAGTTCAATCCATGACTAATACCGATACAGCTGATGTTGCAGGAAGCGTTCAACAGATCATGGAATTAGCGACAGCCGGCTCAGAAATGGTCCGCATCACAGTCGACCGAGAAGAAGCTGCGCAAGCCGTACCGGAAATTGTCAACCGACTGGCGCAAAAAGGCTTTTCGGTGCCCATTATCGGCGACTTCCATTTCAACGGCCACAAGTTACTGGAAAAATATCCGGATTGCGCGCAAGCACTTTCCAAATACCGTATCAACCCCGGCAACGTCGGCAAAGGTAAGGCGCGGGATCCGCAATTTCAGCAGATGATAGAGCTTGCGATTCAATACAACAAACCCGTACGTATCGGCGTCAACGGTGGCAGTCTTGATCAAGCCGTGTTGACCCGCTTGCTCGACGAGAACAGGCAATTGGCGCAACCCAAGGAATTACCCTTGATCACCCGCGAAGCCATTATACTCTCTGCCCTGGAAAGCGCGGCAAAGGCCCAGGAGCTGGGATTGGGCAAAGACAAAATCATTCTGTCTTGCAAAATCAGTGATGTCCAGGAGCTGATCAGCATTTACCAAGACCTGTCCAGCCGTTGCGATTACGCCCTGCACTTAGGCCTTACCGAAGCAGGCATGGGCTCCAAAGGCATCGTCGCATCGTCGGCAGCGCTTGGAGTATTGATGCAACAAGGCATAGGTGACACCATCCGCGTATCCCTAACACCCGAACCCGGTGCGGCGCGCACCAAAGAAGTGATCGTGGCCCAGGAAATTCTGCAAACCATGAACTTCCGCTCCTTCACCCCCATGGTAGTAGCCTGCCCCGGCTGCGGTCGTACCACCAGCGATTATTTCCAACGCCTGGCGCAAGACATTCAAGGCTATTTACGCGACCAAATGCCTGTCTGGAAAGATAAATACAAAGGCGTGGAAGATATGAAAGTCGCGGTGATGGGCTGTGTCGTTAACGGCCCCGGCGAGAGCAAAAACGCCAACATCGGCATCAGCCTACCCGGCACCGGCGAGTCCCCTGTTGCACCAGTTTTTGAAGACGGCTTCAAAACCGTTACCCTAAAAGGCGACCATATCGCTGAAGAGTTCCAAGCTATAGTCGAGCGCTATATCGAATCGCATTACAGCGCACAGTAAAACCGTTTCAACACAAAAAAGGCGGCTAAGAGCCGCCTTTTTTTATAATTCTATCCAGCGCCCCTATCACTGACCGAGATCATTACTCCTGCCAGCAACAGCCCAACTGCTGCCGTTGACAGAAGTCAATTCCGCCAGTCTCGTCTTCACATCAAACCTGTCGTGCAATTAATTTCCATGCACTCTCGTCTCGTTGTCCTCGTTGCGCAGCAAATCGATATACCAAACCTACGTTTCCAGCCGCCGCTCCAACAAATTCAATGTAAAACGCGTCACGCCCGGGACAAGCTCATCCGCCATCGCCGCTGTTTTTATGAACTACGCTATCCCGGCTGCCCGTCCAGTCTGGGCGACGTCAAAATTGGCGAATAATAAAATGCAAACAGAGAAAATGCCGCCAACCAACAATAGGTGGACACCATTACCAAACCGCCATACCAGTTTGGCAACAACGCCGGAAAAAACACTCGAAACAGCGCCGCCAAATTGATCAGCACAAAGGCCAACGCCATCACATTCGAGGCTTTCAACGCTCTACCGGTATGACCCAACGCAACGCGGGCCATCATGCCCAGAGTCAAAATACCGATGCCGCCCACAGTAAAGGCATGTAAAGCCAAAGACTGCGGAACCACACCAAAAGCAGCGAGTGATACCAAGCCAAATCCAAGAATCAACCAACCGTAGCCGATATACAAAACCCAAAGCAGGGGCACAAACCAAATCCGCGGGTTGTACCAAGCCGCCACTCGCACAATATTAATCACAATCGCCGCGACCGCGGCAACAGCCAACAAAGCGCCGGATATATTCAGCATCAATAGTGCAAACACCACCAGACTCACGGCAACAGCCGCTATATCCAATAACGGATTGCGAATACAAATAACCCCGGATAGCCCTCGTTCGGTAAAAAACGGAAATACCCGGCCGGCTATGACCAAAATCATCGCGACGATAACGGTAACTACCAGGATTAGTCCTAGCGAGGCGCTATCGGCCAAACCCAGAACTTGGGCATGAATCAAACCATTACCCAAGGCCAATAACAGCAATAAGGGGATAAAAATCAGATTTTGGTAGTTGCCTGTTTTTAAAATAGGCTTACCGACAAAATACGCCAACACCGGTAAAAATACGAAATCCACGGCGCCTATCAACGCATCGGGCAGTAGTTCCGAATAAAAAGGCAATACCCGGCCATAAATCCACAGAAAACATAGCGACGCCAATTGATCGGGAGTAACCGTTTGCAAGCCGGTCCAGTTTCTCGCCGCCGTCAGTAAAAAACCGGCAATCACGGCTGTGGTATAGCCGAGCAACATTTCATGTGCGTGCCACGTACTACCAGTGAAGTAATTATCGATATGCAGCGAACCATTGGACATCGAATTCCACAGCGCAATCAAAGCCAGAGCTGATAACCCCGCCAGCGCGAAAAACGCCCTAAAGCCCATCGCAAACAGTGGATAATCAAAAACCGGTTTGTTATTCATGCAAACGCTCCTCCAGCCAATCGATTTCGTTATTCGAGAAGCCGGCGATTATACGCACTTCTCGATTAAAGGGCCCTTTGGGTTTGCCCTTGAAATAATTCAGAATCAAGTCTTTGAAGCAGTGTTCAGGTTCCAGACCGCGCTGTCTAGTCAGAATATTGAACCAGTAAGAACCGCGCTCGACATGCCCGACTTCATCGTCGTAAATCCGCCGCAAGATAGCCAGACCTGGCTGATCGTCGATAGCGACCAGTTTATCCATCATGCCCGGCGTCACATCTAATCCGCGCGCCTCCATACAGCGCGGCACTATCGCTAAGCGCGCCAAAATATCATCCGAAGTATCTTCGGCATGCGACCAAAGCCCACGATGCGCGGGCAAATCGCCGTAGTCGAATCCCAAGCCAAGCAAATGGGTGCGAATCAACTCGAAATGCTGTGCCTCTTCCTCGGCGATGATCAGCCAATCCCGATAAAAATCATCGGGCAAGCCGGGAAACCGGTAAATGATGTCCCAAGCCAAATAAATTGCCACAAACTCGATATGCGCGAGTGCATGAAAAAAAGCCGCTTTACCTTCGTTGGAATCCAGACGACGTTTAGGCATCTCACGTGGCATCAACAATGCCGGCCGGCGCGGAAATACGGTATTGCTTATTGGCAATACCGCGCCAGCTGTCTGCAGGGATAATAAGCCGTTATCTAACAACTGCCTGGCTTGATGAGTTAAAACAAGCTTTTGCTCAATATCGCCATTAAACAAACAGCGCTCCGCAAAATCGGATAGGCTTTGGATCTGTTCTGCCAAAATCAAAGTTCCTGTTTTCACGTTAATCCCAATGAGTCCATCCCTGCCGGCAGCTAAATAAATAGGTCAAACTAAGCAAGACGCTATCGGGAATGTCCGGCGTTCCTATTTTTTAGACATAAAGAAGTAAACGGTCTGGCATTTCAAAACCATATTGTTGCCGGATTTTTCGATTGCCTCGCAGGTTTCCATCTTCGAGCGGCCCGGCGCGGCCTGCTTGACAATCTTGCCGCCTTCGACAGAGTAATTCAGCACAGCCCGCATTTGGTCAATTCTGGCGTGCGAATCGTTTTCATGAGTCATACCTTCGATCGTGCCGTCTTCTTTAAACGTCCAGGTAGTATTAGAGCTACGGGCCTTGCTGCCATCACTGGTGTTCGATTCTTTGTCGATTTGCCATGTTCCCAAAAGATCGGCTTTGGTCAGCTGTACATCCGCTGCGGCATTAAAAGATAAAAACAGCAAAGCAACAGCGGGGAGTTTAATAAATTGCATGGTAAAGCCTTTTGAGATTATGTTTTTAGAACGGTCGATTGTAGCATGGAGCCGGAGGCTGCCCCTTTTACTTGGTTACCGCGACTATACTCAAGCTAAACCAGCCGTATCATTGAGCCTTGCCAGCCAGTGACTGGCGCACCTACAATCGCCCAACAACGCGCTTTAGCCAAATTGAAATTCACCCAAGAAAACGCATATCACAAGTTTGCCGAGTTTATATGTCCGACGACATCCTACATTTTACCTACCGCCTAAGTGCCGAAGATTACGAGAGCGCGGATTTCCTGATAGAAGTTGACAAACAAAGCATGACCCTTATTTCTGCAGCTCCACCCCCCTATCCTTTTTGGACGGAGCTTGCGTATCAGCAATGCCGCAATTGCCCGTTAAATCCGGAACAGGTTCCACATTGTCCTGTCGCCATTAATCTGGTGTCACTGTTAGATTTATGTGGTCACTTAGTTTCCCACAAGCAAATGGCTGTAGAAGTCATTACCGATAGAAGAACCATATGCGCCGAAACCACTGCTCAACATATCGCCAGTTCGATTCTAGGCTTAATTATGGCCACCAGCCCGTGCCCACATACCGAATTTTTAAAGCCAATGGCACGCTTTCACTTACCCCTGGCCGATCAAACTGAAACGATTTACCGAGTAACTACGATGTTCCTGCTGGCACAGTATTTTCGCCAAAAAGACAAACTACCCTATTCGCTGGAACTGGATGAACTGCTCGCGCTTTATCAAAACTTACAAGTCATCAACCTGCATTTAAGCCAACGGTTAAAAACGGCGATTAGCGAAGACGCAGCGGTAAACGGCGTGATTTTGCTGGATTTATTGTCAAAGTCGGTTTCTTGGTCAATCGAGGACGGTCTTGAGGAAATTCATCATTTATTCGATGGATATCGCAAACTAGCTGAATAGCCTACCGACAAAGGCTTTACTGCACAAACTATCTCTCGTCCCCAGGTTACACCTGCAGCCCGGATGCCCAAACCGCTGCCTCAGAACGACTGAATCACCAACTGACAACTACAACTAACCCTTGAAGCAACGCGGTTCGCTGTTCCTCCGGATTGATACGGAGAAGATGGGCCGGCTTGCTGCTGGGCGCTCACCAGCAAGGGTGAGCCAATAAATTTTCCAATGTGGTCATCCCGTTTTGCCTGATGATCAAGAACCTGTTTGGATTGGCGTCACGTCAAGCCAGTGCTCCTTCAGGCGTGCGAACATTACGCTGCTCAGCGATGTGTCTAATAGCAAAGTTGACACATACCCGCCATGTATTTATAATACTCAAATTGCTTGCTAACGCGAGCAATGCCGAGGTGGTGAAATTGGTAGACGCGCTAGCTTCAGGTGCTAGTAGGGGTAACCCTGTGGAGGTTCAAGTCCTCTCCTCGGCACCATATATTTGCGGTAGCAAATATGTGATGAAAAATTTTTTAAGCTATTGTTTGTAAAGTAGTTTCTTCTAAAAATCTTTTCATCTTCTATAAGAAATTCTCTGCTACATATTCGTAGCTTCTTCTTTCTAAAAGTTGTTTTAAAGCTCCTTTGGCACAAATATGGCACATTGGGGTCGAAAAAATGGCGACTATCAGAAAAAGACAAGGCAGATACCATACCCAAGTTCGTAAAAATGGTAAAAGCATTACAAAAACCTTCACTAACAAGTCTGATGCTCTAAAGTGGGCTAAAGAACAAGAAGTAAAGATTGAACAAGGCACCTTTACAACAAAAAAAGATAAAGAAGTTGTAACACTGGCCTTTTTGCTGGAGCGATGGGAAAAAGAAGTTCTTGTTCACCTAAAAAGCTGGGAAGTCGAAAGATACAAAGTGGCTTTAGTCACAAGAGAACTTGGCAATCTTCCCTTGGAACAAGTAACAAGCAACTTGTTGGTGACTTACAGAGATAGTCGACTTAGAGTAGCCTCTAACCAAACAGTAAAGCATGAATTGAGCTTGATAAAAAGAGCTATGAAGAAAGGAATCGAGTGGAATTATGTTTTTACTATTCCTGTAGTCACCTCCCCTACCCTAAAAGGACAAGCCAGAACAAGAAGACTCAAAGAAAAAGAACTTAGCTTGCTTCTAAGTTCGGCAGATGAATATTTGCAGCATGTAATCGTACTGCTAATTGAAACGGCAATGAGAAGAGGCGAACTTGCTTCACTAAAAATCACCAACATTGACCTAGAAAATCGCCTTATGTTGCTTGAAGACACAAAAAATGGCGAAGATAGAACTATACCAATTAGCAAAAAAGCTTTAACAGCAGTTCAGTACCTAATCAAAGAAGCCAAGTCACCATTTTTACTAAATTACAAAAAAGAATGGCTAACAGAAAAATTTATTACCCTTTGCAAGTCTATAGGAATAGAGAATTTTAGATTACATGATCTAAGACATGAAGGAGTTTCAACCCTATTTGAAAAAGGTTTGAACATGATAGAAGTTAGTTCAATATCAGGTCACAAAGATTTGGCAATGTTAAAGAGGTACACACACATTAACCCATTAACACTTGTTGATAGAATTTAAATAAATTAATTAATGCGTTTTTTGGCACTTTGGTGTGTGTAATTAATATATTTTATTTAAATTTATATATATTTACAACACGCCAAAGGAGCTTTAAAACAACTTTTAGAAAGAAGAAGCTACGAATATGTAGCAGAGAATTTCTTATAGAAGATGAAAAGATTTTTAGAAGA